>JALERU010000004.1 GCA_022764045.1 Clostridiales bacterium
GAATGTGCATGTGTGGAGAAGGACGGTGAGTGGGGCTGTAGATTTCCTCACCTCCATCAACCCAAACGCCTATCAAGAGGGAACAGTAGGAGATACCACCATCGAATACCTCGGTTCCCTCGGCGATAAGGCGAGGATTGAGATTGGCTCTTATGTGGGGACGGGGACAGATACATCCGCCGTCACGATTTCGTTCAAGCCTTCGTTGGTGTTTTTGTTTGGCGCGTCAAACACAATGTACGCCCCGATTGGAAAGAATAGTGGAACTTTTTCGATCAATTATCAATATGCGGGTTCCAGCCACGGGGAAAGAAGTGGAACGATCAAAGTTAATGACAATGTCGTCACTGTGTACTATCCATTTAATGACTCTGGGGCGACGTATACCATTGTAGCGTTCAAATAAGTGTGGAATTGCATAAGACCCTGCTGCAAAGAGGCAGCAGGAAGAGCCAAAGAGGGCTGATGATTTCCTTGGTGGGGATCATCAGCCCTCTTTCATTTTAGGAGGTGAAAAGCGCTTGACAAAGCCCAAGATAAAACCGCCTGACCACCAGGCTCCCCTGGGGGAGCTGCGGGTTCTGCGCAAGCTGAGCAACTACGAGTTTGCCGTGGAGCTTTGGGTCATGCGGGATGGCATCAATGAGAACAACTGGGACTACCGCAACCTGGACAAGAACTATCTAACCTTCCTGGGGACGCCCATTCTGTGTGCCTATGTGGGAGGCAAGGTTGGGGACGGCCACAACATGCGGGAGAAGCGAGACCCAAAGACAGGGGAGGTTTACCAGTCCTTCACGGACGGAACAGCGGAGCGTATCGTCGGTACGCTGTCCGATGAAGCGAAGGACCTGTCCTTGGTCCAAAAGGATGGATACACCTGGATCGTGGCAAAGGGGCGCCTTTGGTCCTTCTACGCGCCGGAATTGGTGGAGAAAATCGTGCGGATGGGGCGCATGGCGGTCTCTGCCGAGACCAACGTGAAGAGTGGGACCGAGGATGGAGAGATTGAGATCTATACCGAATGGGAGGGCCTGGGGGTTACGATCCTTGGGGAGAACGTACCGCCGGCCATCCCGGGAGCGCGGATCGCGGCCCTGGCAGCGATGCAGGAGGAATTCAGAGAACTGAAGCTGCGGGCGGCCTCCCTGGCCCCGAAAAACAAGCCGAACCACAAAATCACAAGCCGAGAAGGAGTGAAACGACCTATGAATAAACGAGATATCGCGCGTCTTACCCCGAAGTTTGAGGGCTACCGGATCGTGGGCCTCTCTGAGGACCGGTCTCGGGTGGCCTTGGTGGACAAGACGGGGGCGCCTTACACCTATACCTTCCAGGAGGAGGACAAGGGAGAGGTGATCCAGTCCAAGCTGAAGCCTGCCAACCTGTCGGTGGTGTATGCCTTTGACGGGGAGGACGCCGATCTGGCGGTGGACCTGACGGACATTCTGGAGTTTGCGGTGAATGCGGCCAAGACCCAGGACGAGACCGTGGAGAAGCTGACCCAGGATCTGGAGGCTGCCAACACCACCATTGCAGCCCTCCAGGCCCAGGAGCACCAGCGCCGGGTCCAGAGCGTGAAGGATATGGTGGCGGCCACCCTGGCCGAGATCGCGGACGCCGCCGAAGAGGATGACGAGGGCATGGAGGAAGAGGCGGAAGCCGTGGAGGCCAATGCAGAGAGCTATGCTTCCATGGAGAAGGACGGCGCTTTCTGCGGCGACAAGCAGGCCCGGGCGGACCTGATGGCCGCCTGCGGGGAGAAGCGGATCAAGAAGGCCAAGGCTGCCGCTGCCGCCAAGAAGAGTTCCTTTGCCTGGGATAACTTCGGCCGGAAGGAAGGCGGCGGCGATGACGGCGGCATCGAGGCGATGCTGAGCCGCATCAACCACTGAGAGAAGGAGTGAAAGAGAATGGCTTTTATCAAAGATACGGCGTTTGAGGTCAAGGTTTCCAACCATGAGTTTGACTCCACCGCCAACATTACCGGCATCTTCGAGAACGGAAGCGGCGAAAGGGAGAGCTGCTCCGCCGGCTTCCTGTGCGTCAGAAAGGAGCTGCTGGGCAACGAGGGTTACACCGACGTCGGTCCCACCGGCGCCACCGTGACCATCCAGAATGAGAACAGCTGGAGCATGGCGGCGGCTGCAGCGGATGATCTTGCCCAGAAGGGCATCTACGCCTGCAATCCCTTTGATGTAAACATGCTGACCGATCCTGTCACCGGCGGAGTCTATAAGGTGGGCAGCAACACCCTGGGTCTGCCCGCGCCTGCGGGCTACCCTGTGACCTACACGAAGATCCGGTTTGACAATGACCACGTCTACCGTTTCGGCACCGGCAACATGAGCGCAGCTGTGGGAAGCAACACCTTCTTTACCATTGCTGACGGCCTGCTGGTCCCCGCCGCTGTCGCGCCGACAGCAAGCGGCGCAGCTTATTTCGAGCTGGTAAAGACGGGCAACTTTACCCAGGGCGCCTACAACGGCTTTGCCTACTATGACCTGCGGGCCTGCACTGCAACCGGCAGCGGGTCCTGAGAGAGGAGAGTGATACCATATGGCAATCAAATTCAACAGCATCAGCCAGGCCCTGTTTAACGCCAATGCCGCTGAGTTTCAGAACGTGGAAAAGGAGCGGGCCGACATCGTGACCTGCGGCCGCCTGCTGATGATGGAGCACAGCGGCAGAGGCGCCAACACGCTGCGGAAGCTGGAGAAGCAGCCCGAAGAGTACACCCCGGTCCTGAACGGCGCGCCCGGCAAGGGCTACAACTATGCGGACACCAACCGGAGCCTTCAGCAAAAAATGCTCCTGTACGCCGCCAAGCGCAGCTGTGCGGTCAGCGGAGAGATCCCTCCCGCTGATTTCAAGGAGCTCCAGACCAACCAGCGGAAGTTTATGACCGACGGCACCTTCCTGAAGGTTCTGTCCGGCATCATCCGGGATGTGGTTACCCCCATGCTCCCGATCACCATGTCCAACGCCCTGAGCTGGCTGGCCGAGACCGTGCCTGTGCCCCTGGGCCAGACCTATGAGCTGGACGTGCAGAGCAACGACGTCTTCCTCTTTGAGGACGACTCCTGGGGGGCTTCCCGCTCCAAGCCCAGCAACTACCTGTACAGCCACACCATTACGCTGAATCCCACCCTGCGGACCGCCAAGGCCACCATCAAGTGGTACCAGCTGGTGGGGAATGATGTGGATATGGGCGCTTTCTTCAACAGCATTGCCGCCGGCATGTATTCCAAGATCACGGCCCTGTGGGCCAAGGCCATGGTGGCGGCCACCAACGACAGTTTCTTCACCCCGGATAACCTGCGCTTCACCAACACCAGCGCCAACTGGGTGACGGCGGCCAAGCGGGTGGCTGCGGCTAACGGCGGCAAGTATTGGAATGTGGTGGGCTATGGCGATCCCTCCGCCTTGACCAAGGCCCTGCCCAGCGGCGTGGTGAACGCCTCCACGGTGAACCTGGACGCCGCCCTTGCCACCATGCTGGGGGTGGATTGGGCCCGGTATGGCTTCCTGGGCGAGTACATGGGCGTTCGCCTGATGCCCATCGACAACGCCATCGTGCCCGGCACCCAGAACACCACCATCACCGAGATCATCCCCCAGGACAAGATCTGGCTCTTCCCCATGAGCGGCTACCACCCTGTCTATGTGGGCATCGAGGAGGGCACGCCCATTACCGTGGAGCTGGACCCCGGCCAGACAGCGGATATGACCATTGACATTTCTGTCTCCATCTCCCTGGACTGTAAGCCGGTTTTCGCCTCCAAGGGCGCTGTGATCACGGTTTGAGCTTTTCCGAGGGAGCGGCTTTGCCGCCGCTCCCCACCTGCACTCTATGAGAATGGGCCGGTGCGACTCCGGCAGGGTGCTGACAATGAACCAAGTGGAAAGGAGCAGAACTGTGGCAAAGAAAGCAACGAGTGAGAAGGCAGAACCCGCTCTGGAGAAGCCGGAGCAGGGTGCCCAGGAGGTCCTTGAAAGCGACTCCAGCCAAAAGGAAGACAGAGTGGCCGCCCTGGAGAAAATGGTGGAGGAGCTGCGAGCCGAGCTGGCCGCCCGTCCGCCCCAGGTGGTTCAGGTTATGGCCGACACGGAGAAGGTGACCCTGCGCTTTCAGGCGGATGTGGCCGATGACAACGTCTCTGTGTTTGGCCCCAACGGCATGTATGGCCAGGTCACCGGGAAGAGCGGCACTGTCATCGTGCCGAAGAATGAGTGGAGCCGGTTTTATAACGAGAGTGTCCGCCGGATGATCGATAACCGGTGGCTGGTGGTCCTCTCTGGCCTGACCGAAGAGGAACGACAACTTTACAACTGCAATTACCGGGCAGGCGAAGTCCTGGATGAGGCGGCCTTTGCCCACCTGCTGGATCTGGGGGAGGAGCTTCTGGAGATCTTCCCCGGCCTGTGCCGGTTCCACCAGGAGATGGTGGGCCGGGCCTTCCTGAAAGCATGGAGGAGCGGCGACGCCCGGGCCCAGAACAGAGAGCTTGTTGTGGCGCTCAACGACCTGAGCAAGCAGGCCAACCAGGACCTGGAGAATGGCGACGCCAGAAAGAAGGGCGTGTTCCGCCTCATCATCGACGAGATGAACGCCAGAGACGTTCAGGACTAACACGGAGGAGAGGGGGAAAACGGCATGATGCAGGGAGACACCTATTGGCTCCCCTTTGTCATCCGGCAGGGCGGCACGCTGATTACGCCCGATCTTGTGGACAATGTGGAGCTCACAATCGGAAGTGTCAGCCGGTTCTATCCCAACTCCGTGGAGTACAGCACAGACCAGTGGCAGTTTCCGCTAGCCCAGGGGCAGAGCTTTTCTTTTCCAAGAGGGCGGCTTCCTGTGCAGGTGAGGGTCCAGTTCAAGGACGGCTCGGTGGTGGGCGGAAAAGGGGACCCTATTGATGTTAGAGGGAGCGTCAGCAGATATCTTTTTCAGGGCGCGAAGACATTCCCGGAAGGCGGGATATCTGAGGAGGAGATGCCGGAGCAGCCGCCTTGCAGTTTCCCGCTCTTGGTGGAGCTGCAAGACGTGGTCATCGGCGTGGCGGCCAACACCCAGGAGAAAACGGTGACGCCCTCGGAAGACACGCAGATTGTGCGGCCTGACCCGGGATACAACGCCCTGTCCTCCGTTACCGTGGAGCCGATCCCAAAGAACTGGGGAAGGGTGACCTATAACCAAGATCGAGAAATCATGATCACATAACAAGAAAGGGTGAAGAAACGTTGGCGAAGAATGTAAAAATTAACGGCATCACTTACAATGAGGTGACCGAGATCAAGATCCCCCTGGCAGAAAATCCCGACACCATGGCGGTTTTCCCGGACACCACGGATGCCGACGCGGCGGCGGGGAATCTTCTCGCCGGGAAATCTGCCTATGTGAACAGCAAAAAAGTGATCGGTACCATGCCCGACAACGGGGCGGTCGATGGCTCCATTGCCACCGCCGACGGGGCCTACAATGTGCCCGCTGGCTTCCACAGCGGAACTGGCACGGTGAAGATCGCCCAGGCGGAGAAGGAGAAGTTGATTGCGGGGAACATCCGCTCCGGCGTGACCGTCCTGGGGGTAGAGGGCAGCTCTAACGTAAACGACACCACGCTGTCGGCCACGGCAGCCGCAGCCGCCGATGTAATGAAGGGGAAACAGGCATGGGTGAACGGAAGCCTGGTCACCGGCACGGCCACGACCCCGGTCATCTCTCTCACTGACGGGGTGCTGTCTATCGCATGATAAAGGAGGCGAGGCCCCATGGCGCGGGATATCGTGATCGACTCCGTGACCTATCCAGGGGTATCCCAGGTATCCCTTAAGCGGCAGGATGGAGGGCTGGCCCGATTTATCTTCTTGGATGGAGACCCGGAGGCTATCCCGCGAGGGGAAGCCAACGTCACCGTCAACGGGGTGAACTATAACGCCGTCGGCGTTGTGAAGCTGAGAGATCAAGCCGGGAACTCCGTGCTGTTTGTCCTCCCCGCCGGTGGGCAGATCGCGGATTATCCCGTCTATCCAGGCCATATGATCCAGGCAGGGGGCCTGGTCACAGTGGTGGCCGGGCTGCTGCCGGGGCCGTCTCTGTACCCCTCCGCGACGCGCTATCCCAGCAGGCAGGAAATGGTCAGAGCTTTTTCTGAAGGACAGCCCGACGGGATTGCGATGGAGAACGGCGGGGAAGGGGATACCATTCAAGTTTACATTTTGGAATGAGGAGGCGAAAAGACGTGGGAACCGGATGGATGGAAGTGGTTACCAACAGCGCCATGGTCTATATCGACGACGTCCGCTTGCAGGAGGATCTGGCGATCAATCCGGCGCAGTTCTTCCGGCGCATGGCCATGTATGTGGACCTGGCTATCCCCATGCTGAATCGCCCGCCTGAACTGGCCGCCTATCTAAAAGAGGGTTTGGTAAAGCCGGAGTATGAGGACTTTGAGTGGGAATCCACCCAGGCCAGCACCGGACAGGAAACTGTGGTAGAGACGGGAGTGACCGGCTACGCCCTCTGCGCCTGCGTGATCCGGGAGGAAGACCGGCACGGCAACGTGACCCTGAGACCGTATCCAGAAGCGGTCTACCAAGAGGAGACCGGAGCGGTGACCTTCCCGGCGCAGGACCGGGCGGGGATTTCCTACATGCTGGATTTTTACAACGACGGTCACTTTGCCGGGGAGCTGACCCCAAGCCAGCTCCGGCTGCTGGGCATGGCAGTGGCCATCGTCTGGGATGAACGGTTTTCCCGAAACTGGCTAAACATGCAGATGAAGATCCATGACAGCAGTTTTTCCACGGTGAATGAATCTACCTACACCAAGGAGATCACGGCCCGCCTGCGGAGCAACCGGGCGGCCTTCTCGGACGAGCTGTGGAAGTATGAACAGGACTGCGCCTACACCAAGCATGTCCCACCCGGAAGGCAAAAACTGGTGTAAGGCGAGATAGGAAGGAGGCTAATATGGCATATTACACAATTACCAATATTTGCCAACGGGGGGGGGCGATTCCTTCCGTAGGTAGCAAATTGCACAAGGGGGTGGGCGTATGCCGGTAAGCGGCGGAAAGTACGTTGCCCCAGTCTGGCAGAACGGTGGCCCGCCTGCCTTGGACGCCGACGAGCTCAACGCCATCAGCCAGAGCATCGTGCGGAACCAGGGCGACATTGGAGACCTGAACACACTTACCCAGCAGCTCAGCGCCGCCGTTGGCGGGGCGGCAAAGGTTGAGGTCGGTTCCTATGTGGGAACAGGGACGTATGGGAGCGACAACCCTAACGTAATAGACATTTCTCTTAACCCTGTTGCTCTATTTGTCTATGACAACGGACCCAGTGGACTTATGATGGCCTTCAAAGGAACTGGATATTACCAGATAACGCTTGGTTCAATAAACAGAAAGCATCCCGTATCTTTTTGCGATGGTTCAATCTCATGGTATTCCATAGAAAAAACTACAGGGACTACGCGTGAAGGGCATCAGTTAAATATGTCAGGCGAAACATACTCTTACTTAGTTGTTGGCGTATGAGTTAATATGCAAAGAAACCATAATGCGGCCTGAGGATCATGGACACAAAACAGGGAGAGGAGGGAGGACTTGGGAAGCGAAGAAAAAAACCTCATCCGAAACGCGGCCGTTTTGGCCGGCGGGATGGGGACGGGAACAAAAAACGCTCCGAGGCAATATGGCGCCCGGAAGCGTCAGTACCTTGACAGCGAGAGCACCGCATTCATAAAACGCTACGCCAAGTATGCCTCCGACTTCTTTGACGCCCTGGCCCAGGGGTTGCATCCCAACGACCCGATGGCATGGGACCCGGTGAGCATCCGCCTAGCAGATCTGGTGAATCCGTCGGCGACCATGGCCCGAAAGATTGACGATTACAAGCTGGTCCTGGTGGCGGACGAGTGGGTGGAATACATTCAGCCCGGCGCCAAGTTTGTCACGATGGGCTCCACCTGGCTGTGCACAAACCCAGAGAATATCTCTGGCGCCTGCGGTTCCGGGACAGTGGAGCGGTGCAACGCCGTGTGGAACCACCTGGATTACTACGGGAACCTCCTGTCGGAGCCCTTGGCCGTGACCAATTCCCTGTCCAAGGCGTCGGCCAGCGACCCTCAGGGGCTGATGTTGATCACGAAGGGCTACTTCAATGTGAAGTGCCAACGGAACCAGCACACCGCGCAGCTGAACACCAATAGCCGGATCCTGCTGGGAACGGGGGCCTATGCCATCACGGGCTTTTCCGATTTTCTCCAGGAGTTTACCGGCGATGATAACAGCGTTGGCTTGCTGGAATTTACCGTCCGGTATGAGGAACCCAACCCGGAGATCGACGATCTGGAACGCCATGTCGCTGGCGGGAAGCAGTTTTCCTGGGAAATTCAGGTGACAGGCCGCCCCCTGCTGGCCATGGGAAGCACAGCGGTCTTTACAGCGACATCCCGCCGGTGCGGCGAGATGGTTCAGGGGACGGTTGCCCATCCGGTTTCTTACCTTTGGACCACCACAGATTCCTCGGTAGCCAGAGTAGATGCCCTTGGGACGGTAACAGCCGTAGGGGAGGGAACTTGCCGGGTCCTCTGCGCGCTGGCGCAAAACCGGGAGATTTTCACCGAATATGAGTTGACTGTGGCTCAGCCGGAGAGCGGGCCAAGGGTGGCCTTTCTGTCTGAGCCGCCGGAGGATCTGGATGCCTACGAGAGCGTCAAGCTCACCTGCGGATGCTTCCTCGGGGAAGAGGTCCGAGGGGAAGGGGTGGTGTGGTCCTTCTCCGGCGCGGATGAGGGAAGCTACTCTGCTCAGGTCGAGGGAAACACTGTGGAGATCACCTGCTGGGCGGGAGACACGGTTCCCTTGACCGTGACGGCGGCCTGGAACGGAGCTGAGGTAACCGCGGTGATCCGGCTCCATGGCTTATAAGACAAGGAGGGAATCATTATGACAAGAGAGAACTGCCCCCATGCCTTCCGAAAGCCCGGGGACGTCAGCTTGCACTGCAAAAAGCTGGCAGGTGGGAAGCTCGGCGACCATTGCGCTCACCAGTATTTCTGCCGCCAGACCAGGCGGTGGGAAGCGACCAAGGTGGCAAGAGACTGCCCCCTTCGGCCTTAAATCTAAAAATCCAGAAAGCGAAAGGAGTGCGTACCATAGATTTTAAGAAGATCACAGAAGAGACGGTACAGGAGGCAAACACCTATGTCCCTTTGATGGACAAGGTGGCCTTTGTGGAGTACGCGGCGGAGCGCTGCTTCGACCGCCTGCATGTCTCCATGAAGGATGATGTACTGGATCTGCCTATGGCGCCCATGTATAAGGAAAACACCCAGCTCAAAAGCCGGTACCTCATGGGAGCGCTGCTTGTGTTGTATCTCCGGCAGGAATATGAGCCTGTGGAGGGAGACATGTGGTTGATGGCGGCCGACGACTATGACCGGTGGGCTGGCGGCCACCTCTTCAATCAGCTGGAGCGGATGAAGGCGACTGCGCCGGCGCTGCGGGACAAGATCTTTGAGCTGCTGGCGGACTATCGGGACCTGGAGAAGCGGCTGTCCATGGAGATCCGCTCCCTGCTTCAGGTAATGAATGATCCGGTGGTCAGGATTTTGGGGACCATGCAGGCCCAGACGACCCCGGCGGCCTTTCAAAAGGGGAAGGAAGAGCTGGAAAAGCTCACGGCGGAGCTGGAGAAGGTAAAGGCGCAAAAGGACGCAGAGTCCAAAATCGACCGTTAAAAAGGGGGCTTGGGGATGGCTGAGGTTAGTAAATTCTGGCCCTACGAAAAGGTTCAGACAGGCTATGTGACCATGGTGGGCGCGGAGGAAATCCCCCTCCGCATCCTGACCTACCTGCTGGATCTGCCGGACCGGACGGGCTACCTGCCGGCTGATGACAACCGGCGCCCCCGGGTCAGGCTGGCAAAGTATCTTTGGTATGACGGTGGCCATCCTCTGGCCCAGCCGCTGCCGACGCCGGAGGAAAAGCGGAGTATGCTTTTCGATGGGAATGAGCCGGTGCTGAATACCGAAGAGGAAAAGGCCTGCCACCCCAAGGGCTACCGGCTGTACCCGCAGAAATACTGGGGGCAGAGTCAGCTTGTGGCTGGGACCACGGTGAAATGTTACCTGGGGCGGATCATTCCGGTTTCACCCTATGTGGTGAGCATTGGGTTGGTGTTTGAGATTCTGGTCAACAGCAACCAGGAGAACACCACCAAAACCACGGCTTACTCCAGGGCCTACAACATCGAGCAGTGCATCCTAGAGGCCATGCACGGGGTGAATTTTACCGGCATCGGTGTGGCGGATTTCTCCCGACAGGCTCACATCGACAACGGGAGCAGTCCGATTGTGGACGAAGGGACCAATGTGGGGCGGCGGCTGAAGCTGTCGCTGACCTGGGCGGAGAGCGAGGAAGATCTGCCGTAGCGCCAACGGATTGCCGAAGGAAAGGAGAACGAACATGGCAAAGTACACAATTACCAAAAATTACCAACGGGGGGGGGCGCTCAAAACCCTAAGTAGCAAACTGCACAAGGGGGTGGGCGTATGCCGGTAAGCGGCGGAAAGTACGTTGCCCCCGCGTGGAAAGACAACGCGCCTCCGGCCCTGGACGCCGCAGAACTCCAGGCGATGACGGATGCCATCGAACGCACCGAGGC
>JALERU010000005.1 GCA_022764045.1 Clostridiales bacterium
GCCTCGGTGCGTTCGATGGCATCCGTCATCGCCTGGAGTTCTGCGGCGTCCAGGGCCGGAGGCGCGTTGTCTTTCCACGCGGGGGCAACGTACTTTCCGCCGCTTACCGGCATACGCCCACCCCCTTGTGCAGTTTGCTACCTACGGAAGGAGAACGCCCCCCCCCGTTGGCAATTTTTGGTAATTGTGTAATATGCCATATTGGCCTCCTTCCCGTTCTGCGGTTATGCTTTCTTGGGCTGGTCTTCCCGGTCATTTGCCGAGCCTTTTTTCAACACCCGCACGGTATCTGCCAAAATGCGATACCCCTCTTTGGTGACCTGAATTCGGATATCTGCCCCTTGAGAAAGCGCGGCGTTAATGTACGTCAGATCATTCTCTGTCACATAGGTTTTCACCGGATCACCCCCCGAAGGAATCAATATCCTGCTCCTGTCCATCCGAAGTCACTTCCCCATCGGAACCCGGCCTCCCGCCGGGGTTCAGATCATGGGCCGCCTGAGGCGGCAGGTTGCTCTCCGACTGCTTTGCGGAATACGACGACACCAGCGGGAGGCGCTTGTCCAGCACGCCGCTCTCCATGATCGCACTGGAAATACAAAGGTCGTCCAGCAGGCTCATATCGTGGAGGGCCAAATACTTCATGGTGGAGGGCAGAATACCCAGGGTCATATCCTTCCGCAGGCTCTCCTCCAGATTCTTGTCCGTGGCGATGTCGCCAAACATCTTGAACGACCAGTCAAAGCTCAGGTTGAGCTTTCGATAAATGGACTTCATCATCCGCTCAAACCCCTGGTAGATCCCCTGGGCAAACTTCGACTCGATCTCCAACGAAATCTGCGCCGTCCCTGCCCGGGGGTCCTCCGCCGTGGGGATGATGGCGCTCAGGCCGGCCTTAGCCATGGTGTAGCCGTAGCCGTTGGAGCTGATCTCCATGGCGCTGGGGGCCTCTGCCAGGGTGTGCAGGGTCATATTCTCCAGAGGCGCCATATAAAGGCCGATGCCGCTGGTGTTGTTGGCCGACAGCATTTGATACCACAGGGCCTCGAAGAATTGCCGCCCAGCGTTGGACAGCTTATAGGGGTCCGATGCGCTGGCCTCGCTGTCATTTCGATAGGGGATCTCACCGGTCACCAAGGAGATCAGCGGGTTCTGCACCAGCTCCAGCTGGATCTGCTCATACTGTGCAAGCTGGATCAAGCTGAGAAACAGCCCCGTAAACGGCGACACCACAGTCCTTGCAGCGTCGTCCACCTCAAAGGGAAAAACCTGATCCGCCGGCAGCGTCACCCAGTAAAACCAGGTCCCGTTTTGGCAATAGCAATCCGGCTCACCTCTTAACGGGCCACGGCTGCGCATCTCGTTGTATCTCGCAAAGTCCACGCTGGCCTTGGAGGCGTAAACTACACCTTTTCCGCCCCTCTCCTCCCTGGGGCTTACGATCTCCTGGAAATCCCTCAGATAGGGCTGAAAGAGATCCCCGAACTGGAGTGGGTCCGTCCCCGGCTGCAAGAAGTAAAACAGATTGAAAGCGACGGTGTACTTACTCACATTGTTGAATCCCACGATTTTTGTCCAGTCAGAGGGAATCTGCTGGAGAAAAGCATACTTTACCCGGTTGTGAGTCTTGTCCACCGAGACCCGAGGGTGATAGAACACCTTCCCTTCCTGGAGGGCCTGCCCGGCAATCTGGTGGGCCCACGCCTTTGGGTCCAGCTCCCGGCGGAGCTTTTCCAGCAGTCTCCACTCCCGCCAGAACGCCGGTTTCTTTTCGTCCCCTCTTTCGCAGAACTGCGGGGCCACATAGCTGTGATAGGTCATCAGATCCTGATAGACCTTCCGGGTGTGGAGCAGTGGGTAAGCCGTAAACTCCAGCCCATGCTCCACCTGCCGCAGGCCCAGTTCATTGCTGTCCGGGCTGGTGAGCATCTCCCCCACCTTTTCCTTGGTGTAATTTGCCGGGAGAGAGGAAATCTGCTTGACCCGGCGGTTTTGAATGTAGGGATTGTTCGCTTCAAAGGTTCGCCCGGTCACCCGGGTAAAGGCAGAGACAAGATGCTCCGTGGACATGCCGCCGTAGCGGTCAGAGAGGGTCTTGAACTTCCGAAAGATCTCAGGAAAGGATGCAAACTGCACGCTCCGAAGTTCCTCTGTAAGATTTTCCACGGCTCACTCCCCCCTCTTCTCTTTTTCCGCCTCAGCTTCCAGGGCTTTCTCGAATTGGTTGATCAGGTCGGCAAGGGCTTCGTTCGCCTCGCCCTTTCTCCGCTCCATCACCTCCGCTGTCAGAGCAAATGCGCAGTCCCATAGCCAGGTCTCGTCAGCTTTTGTCAGGCGGTGCAAATCTTCCCCTTTCACCTCCACCCAGGGTTTCCCGGGCTTCTGGCAAGTATAGAGCAGGATGTAGCCCGGAGTGAGACGGTGGAAACGGTTTCTCGCCGCCTGCTCTGCGGTTTCCTCCGTCACCTTTGCGGCGTAAAGGCGATATACCACTGGTTTCTTCACAGGATCCGCCCTCCTCTCCGGCTCGTCACCAGTCTGCCCATCGATCCTCCGGGGGCGCTCCGCCCCAGGGAGGGAGTGTTCTGGTATTGGGACAACACTTCGTCCCAGTCGCTTTTCCGCTTGGATTTCACAAGATTTTGCCGCTCCAGCCGCTGGGCGAACCGCAGGGCATATTTCAGCGCCGACCAGGAGTCTCTTTGGATGCTTTTCGAGATCCGCCGTTCCGCGCTCCCCGCCCCGGAGGGGACCTTTTTCAGGTTCTGGATCTGGCCGACCAACTCTCTGGTCTTCCGATAGGGCCGGTCGATCTCGGCATCCAGATAATCATCCTTGATCCGGTGATACTTCTTGTAGGCCGCGATCCCCTCGTTGCGGTTGGTGGTCAGCAGCTCCACGTTGCGGTTTTCAAATTGGATCTCCGCGTTGCGGATCATCTCGCTGTCCGGGTCGGTCACCCCTGTGCCGCCAGCCTTGATGGGGTAGATGACGGGGACTGCGTTCTCCCGTTCGATCTCTGTGTAAAGGTCGTGGTTCACGATGCAAAGCGGGTCCAGGCCGTCTCCCAGATCCATCATCAGCGCCTCAATGACGGCCTTGCCATACTGCCAGCCGTCGATGGCGATATAGGTCTGGCTCCCCTCAAAGCAGAATTGATACCAGATGTCTTTCAGCCGTCGGGCCTGCATCATGTTCGTGCGGGGCGGCGGCCAGTCGTCCACATAGACCACCTGCTTGAGATATTTGTCCCGTTTGAGCCACTCCTTCTGCTTGGTCAGCTTGACCACAACGCAGGCGCACTTTGCGTTCTTCTTGTTGTCCTCATAAGACACATCGTAGCCCACAACATAGATCACATCCTCCGGCCGCAGGGTGCAGTCCCGGTCCCGGCAGCAGTGGTGCTCTTCCATCCGCATCAGCTTCCGGCACTCCGTCAGCACCTCGTCCCGGACCACGGGGTTTTCGTCGGTCCCTGTGTACCGGCTCTCCATCTCCCGCATCCACTTATCCGGGGTGGATTCGCTCTTTCGCTGCATGGCCCACGCATAGGGCCGCATCTGGGAGAGAACGATCACGTGCCAAGGTACGTCCATCACAAAAGCGCTCTGCCCCCGGAGCATGGATTTCATGTGGTTGCACCGGGTCTCATAGCTGTGGTTCTGCTTCCGGCCGGCGCTGGTAATGCTGTGCTGCTGGTAGGGAATGAAGGTGGGGTCCCGTTCCCCTTGCACCATGTGGAGCAAGCGGACAGCAAATAGGACCACGGTGCTGTATTCATCAAAGTCAAAGGCCGGAGCCTCCTCCTGCGCATATTCCTCAGCCGTCACGTCGTGGATGTTTTTGCCACGAATGGCATTGATGGTCAGCGAAGAGCCAAACTTGGTGTTGATCTCAAAGCTATCCTTGCTCTCAGATGCCACCATGTAGTGCTTGGCCAGGGGCGGATAGTCCTCTTGGATCTCCCGAAAAGCCATCTTCGCCAACTCCGCCTGCTGCTTATAGCTTGGGCCGTAATAGCTGGATTTTACCCCGGGCCAAAGAATATTCCACACCAGTTTTTGCTTCATCTTGGTGTTGGTCTTGGTGAGGGAGCGGCAGCCGGTGATATCCACAAACTGATACCGGGCAAAGGCCCGCATCATCGCCCGCTGGATCAACTCCTCGTTTTTGTACTTGGCGTCTGGGGAGCGCAGGATGTCGCACAGCACATCGGGGTACCAGCGGAAAAAACTGATTAGAAACGCCCAACTATCGTTCTCATAGTTGGAGTAGTCCCGGTCCTCGGTCAGCTTTTTCTGCACCCAGCCAACACCGGAGACCCAAACCTTTCCTGTTCTTCTCGCCACTGGTATCCGTCACCTCCTCACGGGTTGTCTCGTTGCCTCACCAGCTCCAACCCCTCATAGGCTTTCTCTTCCTCGGAGTTGGGATGGTCCGCAAATTCCGGCGCTACGTTCTCATCAAACGTAGTGTTGTCTGGAAACTCCGTCATCTCCGGCAGGCCATCGTTGGCCCGCATGGTGTTGACGATGATGTGGATCATCTGGTCAGCGGCGTCCAGCGTGTAGGGGTATTTGTGGGAAGGCTTCCCGCCCAAAGCCCCCAGCCGCTCCAGGAGCTTTTTCTGGAGCTCCGGCAGGGTCAGGATCTTGCCGTCCTTCAGCATCCCCGCCTTCTCCAGGGCGTCCACAATGGAGTCGATCCGCAGCTCCTCCACCGGCTTCTCGTCCTTCTTCCGAAGGTTCTCCGATGCCAGGTTGTCCTGGATCATTTTGTTGAGCTTCTGGGCCTTGTCGATCATGCCGTTTGCCAGCATTTTCTCCATGTCCAAACTCATTCGGGAGCAGAGCCGGAGAATGTATTCCTGCTGGGTGTCATACCCACCGGCGGAGACCAGACGGGCGGAGTAGGTAGCAAACAACTCATCCAGGCGATTATAGTCCTCCGTGGAATACTGCTTCCCAATCTCTCCGCTTCCCCAGGTTTTCCGCTGCCGCTCCGTCCCCGGCTTCTTCCGCCGGGCGGAGCGCTCTGCAGACACCGCCTTGGAAAACTCGCCGTCTTTCAGGTTGGCCCCAAAGATACCCACAATATCGGTCAGGCCGTCCAAAAACCCCAGCCGTTCGCCCGCTGGCCCAACGTCGAGCTTTTTGATCCGAAGATTGTCCACGTAGGCCAGCCACCGGTCCCGGCTCTCGTCCCGGGGAATGGCATCCATGTCGAAGGGGACGTCAAAGGAAATACAGCAGTAAAAATAGGCAAGGCTCTCGCTGGTTTCCTCTGCCAACACGTCAAACCTTGCCTGCTGCTCCATGTCCGTAAATTTCCCGCTGGGCATGCCTTACCCCCTACCTGTCACTGGACGGTTTCATACCGGTCGATCGGGTTCCAAATGCTTTGAACGGCGCCCGTCGTATCCTTGCTCTCCACCAAGACCATATCGTCCCCGAGGTGATAGTTAGCGCAGGCGGTGCAGATACCGGTCACCCCCGTGACCGTGTCCTTCAGTTCCTTTCCCAGAAGCTTTCTCAAGTCCTTGTGCCGTTTCATGGTTTTTATCCTCCTATTAAAATCTTGGAGCTGAAACACGGTCTCGAACCGTGGACCTGGGCTTTACGAAAGCCCCGCTCTTCCCTCTGAGCTATTTCAGCTTGTGGCGGAATGTGGAGGAATCGAACCTCCGCGACGTTCTCACGCCGACCTCCGGTTAGCAGCCGGGCCCCTTACCGTCTCGGGCAACACTCCGTGTGGCCTGCCAGAATTGCACTGGCGCCACAGCGAACTTTCCCGCCATGGAGCTGCTTCTTACGGCCGCAGCTTATCTATTAGAAAGGAAGTTATCCATCCGTGGAGCTGCCTATGGGACTCGAACCCACGACCTGCCGCTTACAAGGCGGCTGCTCTACCAACTGAGCTATGACAGCATGTCCCCCGCTTAGATTGTCACACGCCTTTTCTGTAAGAAACCTCGGCAACAAGTTTCCCAGCGCCGTTTTCAGCGGGAGAGGATCGCGGGTTTTCCTTCTGCACGCCCCGCTTGGCGCAGCCGTTTTCTTCATGTGTCGGCACACCGGCATTGAGTCGTATTCTCCGCCGCTTCCAGCCATACGACGGCTGGGCTCCGTTTCTCCGGTGAGGGGATAACGGTTGCTCAAAGCCCCCTCGCCGAAGCATCTGCCCTTGGTCGGTCTCGAACCGATCTCTCCGCACATCCTGCGGACGCTCTGCCGCCTAAGCTACAAGGGCATATAGCCCTCACCGGGCTATGCGCGGGTTTTCGGCTTTTCCCGCCTGCCTACCCGGAAACGCATAGGTTCCCGGGGTTTTCTTCCATCCCTTGTTTCCGATGGAACTTGTCACACGCCCCGGAGTTGAGCCGGGGAAACTGCCCGCCGTGTGATAAGCGGCAGGAAAGGGATCCATACCGCTTATAGAAAAAAGAGGTTGCCCGAAACTGAGGCCGCCTCGGTGCCGGGCGGCTATGGAAGGAATCACGAAAGCTGCGGAATCCTGCTTCCGCAGTTCAATTATCTCATACTTTCCAGAGCCCGTGCCCCTTATAAGGGGCACTTTACAAAAAATTTTGCCGCCCGGACAGATAATCCAAAGACACCTCAAAGAAATCTGCAATCTCAATGAGCGCGCTAAGAGATGGGTCCTGTTCTCCGTTTTCATAGCGGCCAATACAGTTTTTGCTCAGCCCGCAGCATTCTCCCAGCGCACGTCTCGACATTCTTCGCCGCTCTCTTAATTTCCGCAGTCTATTCGGGAATTTGTCCACAAGTCTCCCCTCCCGTCGTCGTCTCTATGTAGGTCAGTCCCACGGCATAAGCCGACCAGCAGTCGGCCTTGAAGCCGTAGAAGAAATCTGGGGCCTTTTTTGTCCCCTTCCCATTCTTCAGGTCGTGGACAGCGAACCGGTCAATGAGGGCCCGGCGGATGTTGGCATCCTTAGCTCGGCTGTCGTGGCAGATGTGGAGTTTTTCGTCTTTTCGGTAAACATAATCCACCGGAGCCTGCGCCGCCTGGGTGAAGCGCCCCACCCACTCGCAGGTTTCAAAGACATTCCGCCCCACCGCCATCCCATAAGAGGCCACCCGTTCCAGGACCAGCCGGTCATAGCCTCCCCGCTGGACCACCACCAGAACCTGCGCATTGTCGGCCTTAGCAAAGGCCAGAGGGCGCAGCGTCCCGGCGTCAAGCAAACAGTAGGCGCTCTGCATATCGCCGGGGTCAATGGCCAGAATTGTCATTTGTTCCACCACTTTCTCATCCAATCCCCCAAAGCCGGAAGGACTTTCCACGCCATGATAAAACCGATCACATACCCAAGAAAAAGTTCATTGCTCATGCTTTCTCCCTCCCATAAAACACCCTCCGCATATCGCACACCATAAACTTCCCTTGATAAAGCGCCCGGTCTGCACGAATCTTCTTCGCCGGTTTGTCGCATTGGAAATCCCGGCAAATGGCAGGTCTCACCGAGTAAATCAGGCACTTCCCCTCTGTCTCAGAACGGAACGGGCACGTTCCGTCCAGAACCGGCTTGGCAGTTGGCGGAATGTGTTTCTGCTCCGGTGTTTTGTGATTTTTCATGTATCGGCGGATTGTCTTGATTTCCGTATCGGAGACAGGGAGCCACCTGCTGCAGCAAGCTCCGCAGCCGGAGCATTTGCCATCCACCGTGAAGTCATAAATACCAGATTCCATCCCCTCGATGAGCTGTATCACTTTCGTCATTCGGTTATCACCTGCTTTATTCCAGCGTTGGCGATCATCCGCCGGCAGATATCGCAGGGTTCAGGGATCAGTCGCACTCCATCCTCAAAGCCGGCAAGGTACAGGGTGGCTCCGATCATGTCCCGCCGGGA
The DNA here is from genome assembly GCA_022764045.1 of Clostridiales bacterium. Lineage (GTDB taxonomy): Bacteria > Bacillota > Clostridia > Oscillospirales > Oscillospiraceae > Evtepia. Next base: position 7,875 of record JALERU010000005.1, read on the forward strand.
TGCCGAGATGATGGCGTTCTGTTCGGCGTGGACGCTCCTACACGCCTCATAGCGTTCCCCGTGGGGCACTTCGTTCTCTTCCCGCCAACATGTCCCTACGTCGCAGCAGTTAGCCTCTCCGCGTGGTGCTCCGTTATAACCGGTGGCAATGATCTCATCATCCCGGACGATTACCGCGCCATACTGGCGGCGGAGGCATGTAGAGCGGGCCGCCACCGTCTTGGCAATGTTGAGATAATAGGCTTTCTTATCGATCCGCTGCATCTCTATCCCCCCTTTCAAAATTGATTCCCGCGCATTTCTCCCCGCTCCCGCAGCCGCCCAGCCCATCGGGGCAGTTTTTCTTCCCTGACAAGGCGCTTAGCATGTTCCGCGCCCTCGCTGGCATACCCCAACATGATCAAACAGGTCTCAACGTCCGATATCTCTTCAATCACATTGGCATGTGCCTCGCCGATATCTTTCGGTGTTGGGTTTGTCCCATCCAACACCCTGCGGATCTTCAAAGCCGCTTGGGCCAGCTCCGCAGCCTCTTCCGCCAGCTGGGCCCACAGTTCCGCATCCGGCAAGAACAACCGGATTTCATCAACATAATTGAGGTTGCTTTGATTGACAAGCTCCATCTCTAAACTCCTTTCCTTGTAGATTGGAACCATCCTTTTCGTTTGTATGTAACCGGAAAGAGCGTCTCCCGAATCTCACGAATGTCGTCATACACCGTCTTCCGTTCACACTGGAGCCTCTTGCTCTCCAGGCACTCCAGCAGCTCCGACATGCTGATTGGATTATTCTCATCTGTTTCTTCGAAAAGAATTTTTGCAACGGTCAATATCCTGCGTTTTGTGCTGTTCTTTCCCATAACTGTTACTCCACCGCCGATGCCCCTGCGCAGTTCAATTTGTTCGGGGCAACGGCATCCTCATTCTCGACCTTTTCCACGGTTTCGGCCTCCCAAGGAAACTCCCGCAGCATGTTTTCCTCGCCGACAATCGGGATGAGGCTGTCCTTCATAAAGACAGCCGTACCGCTGGCCTTGGCCCAGCGGATGACCTCCTCTATCCACGATCTCTCCGGGACCACTTTGCCCTTGCGGTTCCCCGTCTCCGTCCCAAGGATGACCCACTTCATGTCCGGCAAGGCGTGTTTGCTCAGGAAGCCGAACTCTCCGAGGATGGGCTCAATGCTCAGGAAGCAGTTGAAGTCCATCGCGCTGAACATTGGTTTCTCGCCGTCGGTCACGGTGGAACCATACCAGTAGTTCTCGTCCATAGGCAGGAGGCCCTTCTCGTGCAGCTCGATATACCGGGCCGGGTTCTTTGTCAGGAACAGGTAGCGGTGCTGCGGGGCCTTGGCGCAGGCGTCAAATACCGTCTCTATCCATTCGTCCGCCACCCAGTCCCCGAAAAGGTCCGCCATGGAGCACACGAATATCGTCCGAGGGCTTTTTAATCGTTGCGGCCCTTCCAGTCTGTAGCTGTGGAGGGTAGGGATAAATCCAAACGGGTAAGCCTGGCTCCGGCCAAATTTGTCCTTAAATGGCTTATCAATCGCCATGCCGACGACGTTTTCTCCAACGATGACACCCGGCGTCTTGAATCGTTCCGCAATCCGTCGAGCATAACAGTATTCGCATTTGTGTAAGCAACCCACAACCGGGTTCCATGTGCTATCACACCACTCAATTTTTGTTTTGTTTATGGAATCTCCTCCTCACACAAACAGTTTTGGCGGACGCGGTATCCGATCTTCCTTGGGCCTCCAGAGGTGGAGGCAGTACGGATGAACGTTGACGTACTCTCTCTTCTGGGGATGGAACTGGACTACCGTTTCCTCCTCCTCGAAAAACATGTCTTTGATCGTGCACATCTCGTCCCAGGTGGGGCAGCTCTTGCGATTCCTGTTGACCGGTGATACGCTCACATGCTCCCATCCGCCGATGTTGGATGCGATGACGAAAAACGACTTTCCCCCGACATAAACCTTGAACACGCCATTCCCACTGTCTCCCTTCAAGTGGTAGTGGTCCCGTTCAAAATCCGTCATCCGGTATTTGTCCAGGGCGCATAGGTCTTTCATTTCGTCGTCTCCTCCTTGCTGCTGGCAATCTCCCCGCCGCAGGCGGCGTACCCCGCCAGATCCACCCAGCTGTCCAGGTGTTCAGGGCTTTTGATGAGCCGGGCCACCTTCAGCAGGGCCATCATCAGGGCTACCGTTTCCGGCAGGATGCAGACGTCCGTCCCCTCTGGTACACATGGTTTGAGCGCCTTCGCCCAAAGCTCAGCAATCAACCCGAAACTGTCCTCCGGCGTGCCGTAGTCCTTATCCCGCTGGCCGCAGACACACTTCTCAGCGGCAGCTAAAATTTCCTTTCTGGTCATTGGTTTCCTCCCATCTCCTTCACAACTGGCCTACCCACCGCGTCGGCAGCGCTCATTTCATATCGTATTTTCATCTGAGCCGGATACAGATCCACCTTTGGTCTGCGCTTTCCGGTCCAGCGCAGGCCGCCAGCTTGCCCCACACACTTCCATTCTGCCTCCCGCAACGTCATAGGGACAATTTCAAGCATCATACCGCCACCTCCTCTTCCAGTTCTGCCATGGTCGCGATCGCCTTCCCGCACCACTCCGGCAGGTTGGCCCGGACCAGTGCTGTGGCGAAAGGCGGCGGAACCGCGTTGCCGCACCTGGCCACCTGCTTGCTTTTCCCGTAAGTCTGGCCGGTATAGTCCCGGTCGATGACATAGTCATCCGGGAAACCGTTGGCCCGGTACAGCTCCCGGGGCGTCAGCATCCGCAGGCCGATGTCCGCCATGAAATACCAGGCGCCGCCGATCCGGAACAGGATCACGTCCTCCGGCCTCAGGGCATAGCCGCAGTAGGTATTCAGCAGATTCCGGATCTCTGGCCAGTGTCGGAGATCTGCGCCCGGCTCCGCTTTGGCGACCCTTGTGGTAACCACCCCATGATGGCTGCCGCCGGCAGTAATGGTTTGCACCGGCTCCGTGGTTGGGCCTCCCAGATTGTCACCTTTCATCTTGACCATATGGGCCGTCTGTAGGGCGTTGTGATCTACAGAGGTGACGGTTGGGACGGGATCCTCGACCGACGCGCCTACCACGCCGCCGTAGTATTTGGCCAGGCTTGCCATTGTGACACCCTCCCGGTCTTTGGCTGTGATAGTGTGCAGTGGCTCCGCCGCTTCTTGCCCGTGCTGGTCGCTCCCGTAATACTTGGTCAGGGTAGCCGCCGCCAAGCCATAGCGATTGGATGCGTCAATGGTCATTATGGGGTCTGTAACCGCCTGACCCCGGACGTGTTCAGACCGCTCTGTGTGATACTGGATCATGGCAGGACACACCACACACTCTTCTGCCTTGGATACCTGGGTATGTGTTGGTTCGGTTACACTACGGCCTCTGTCTCCGCCGCTGGTCTGGCCAATGGCGGCCAAGGTGGGGGTAATCAGCATTTGGTGGCCGCCGGCGGCGCTGGCGGTGACCGTGTTTACCGGGTCGGTGATCGCCGTGCCCACAGCGTTTTCACTGTTGTGCATAGTCAGTGGGGCCATGACTGGATTGGCTACGCCATACCCGTGTTTTGCCGTAATCGTCTGGATCGGGTTGCCCAGGCTTTGCCCCCGGAACTCTCCAGCGTGGTTTACGATCACCAGGAATGGGTTGGCGGATTTGATGACAAACTTGTCCACCCCACGAGCCACCCGGCGCATGGTATTTGGCCGGAGGGGGCGCTGCGCTTTCAAGCCGTACTTTTCACGGATCTGCTCCCTCGTGTCGAATATAGAAGGACAAGGCAGAGACCAGTCGATGATCTCAGCTGCGCTCCGCCAGTGCTTTTTGATCCCCTCTTTTACCTCCGGGCTGTCCGCCGGCGCGTGTGTCGGCTCCGGCCACACAATGGGCCGGCCATCACAGCGGGCAATCAGGAAGAAGCGTTTGCGGGTGGTGGGCGCTCCGTAATCTGCTGCCACCAGTTCCCGCCATTCCACGGCGTATCCCAAGGCCTCCAGCTGGCTGACAAACCGCTGGAATGTCTGCCCGGCCTTTGCCTTTACAGGGCGGCCACGGCGCACAGGTCCCCAGGTCTGGAACTCCTCGACATTCTCCAAGATGATCACGCGCGGGCGAACTGTACCCGCCCAGCGCAGAACGATCCAGGCGAGCCCCCGGATTCGCTTGTCCACAGGCTTTCCGCCCTTAGCCTTGGAGAAATGCTTGCAATCCGGTGAAGCCCACAACAGGCCTACGGGGCTGCCACCGCATACCTCCTCGGGATCCACGTCCCACACGCTGGCCTGATAGTGCGTGGTATAGGGGTGGTTGGTCTTATGCATCAGAATGGCGTCGGGGTCGTGGTTGATTGCGATATCCACCACTCGACCCGTGGCCAGTTCAATGCCCGTCGATGCTCCGCCGCCGCCGGCGAAGCTGTCTATGATCTTTTCGGATAGGGCATCAATCTGTCCTATCATTTTTGGTCACCTCCCTTTTCCTTCCGCAACCATACACCGCCTTCACAAAGGCGTCGGCGTTTTCCAGGGTGCGCTCGGTTCTGTACCGGTTGGCGGCTGCCTCGATTTCCTTCCACATCCGGGTTGTTTTCTCTGCCCTGGAAATTTGCAGGTTTCTAACCCCAAATTCCTTGAGGAGAGCCGCCTTTTCCTGGCTCCCCTGCTCTGGCGGCATGCCTGACAGTTTGGCATAGGCGTAGAGCCGGCGAAGCCCCAGGAAAAAGATCTGCTCGGCGCCGTTCAGCCCCGCCGGCAGCTTTGCCCCTTTATGGGCCAGGAGCTCCAAGTCATTGATCGTCACTGTTGCTCCCCTCCGTCTCGCTGCTATTCCAAGGTTTGAAATGCTTGCACTCCCCCGCCTCGCTTTGAAACCCACCTGTGCAGTAGATCCCGCAGATATCCCTTCGCATCCGTGCGTAATAGCAGAAAACGCAGGGATTGGTTTTTCTTTCCTTGCTCATCCCAGCCTCCAGTTCTTCCCTTTGGAGAGATCCAGGTAGTTTCCCTTGGACCTCTCATAGATTCGGCTGCCGATGGCCTCGTCAATCTCCAAAATCTGCTGGATGGTTTTCTCCGTGGAGAGAATGGTCAGCTTTCTCCGGTCCGCATACCGGGCGTTGATAAGTTCAAAGGCCAGGTTGCAGTCCCCCTTCGAAGCCCCGCCCTTGAAAAAATCGTCGATGTAGAGAACCTCCGCCCGTTTCAGCGGCTCGACGATTTTCGCGTAAGCTTCGTCATCGTTCACCACCGCCTTGGCCTGGACGGAGACATCCCTCCACAGCATGTACTGGGTGTCCATCCCCTTCTCGATCAGGCCACAGGCCGCCGCTGTGCAGATGTGGCTCTTTCCCGTGCCGGGCCGCCCAGAGAGCACAAGCCACCCCTCCGGCTCCTCCACGTAGGCCTTTGCCCGGTCAAGGACCACCTGCTGCCAAGGCTCCCGCACCTGCCAGGCATCGAAAGAGTACTGGGAGACCAGGTCTTCCAGCCCACTCTTCCTGAGCCGGTCCCGGCTGGCCCGGATGGCCATGCACCGGCAAGGCCGGTTAGCCCGGCACCCATCGTCGTGGATCACCGCGAAGTAGCCGCGATTCAAACAGTCCGAGCAATCATAGTCCTTCAAATTCCCCGGCGTTTGGTTGATCCACTCGGCCCGCTTCCGCTCAAGGGCCAAAAAGTCCATCGGTTTCAGATCTGAGGTTTGCGTATTCTTCCCCATGAGAGTTTCCATGTTCTTTTTCTCCTCTCCTCTGGTCCAAAGCGTCCCAGTCCGCCAGGCATCTTACCCCTTGCGCCTGCCTGTTTCGCAGGATCCCCCGGATGTAGGACCAGGTCGTTTTCTTTTCGTCCAGGGCAATGTCAAAAGCCCGCTTGCACACATCGGCCCCCATGGTCTCTGCAAAGCCACGAAGCTCTGCTATGCTAACCGGAGAGGCTTCTGGGTTGATCCGGTCGAGGTAATCCCTGATAACACCCGACACTACCGACTCCATGCGCACGCCTTCTCCGGTAGGAGAAGTTTCCTTTTCTTTTTCCTTTGCCTTTGCCTTTGCATTTTCTTTTTCCTTTGTCACCGTCGTTGATGATGGTTGACCGTCCATCACCGTCGTTGACGGTCGTTCACGATGGTTCACGCCCGTCGGCATTCGTTTCCGGTTCTTTCTATTCTGCTCACACCTGGCATCGTATTTTTCAGCGTCTCTGTCTATCTGAGATTTGATTGCCGGCCAAACAAACCGCTCATTGCCACGGAGTTCCGGCGCTGTGCCAAACTTGCCATAGGTTAGACAAGCCTTGAACAGTCGCCCGCACTCCGCGTCACTCAGTTCGGCCATAAAGTCCAGGTAGCTATAGTACGCTGCTACATACTCCATCGCCAAAGGTCATCCCTCCTCAAAACGGCAGCTCACCATCCTCAGCATCCCCAAGATCCTGGAATTGCTGTGGAGCAGCCGCACCATACGAATATGACCCGCCTCCGTCTTCTCCGGGCTTGTCTCCGGCAAAGTACAGGCGCTCTACCAGAATCTCCGTCACGTAGCGCCGTTTCCCTTCCTTGTCCGTATAGTTCCGCGTTTGGACCTTCCCCTCCACCACGGCCATACGGCCCTTTGCCATATACCGGGCAATGTGCTCCGCCGTCGTTCCCCAGGCGATGCAGTTGATAAAATCAACCCCTCTTTCCCCGGTGCTCTTGTTTTTGAAATCCCTCTCCACCGCCAGAGAAAAGGACGCCGTTGCTGTCCCCTTCTCCGTTCTGCGCAATTCAGGGTCCGCCGTGAGGCGGCCCTGCAAGGAAACCCTGTTCAGCAAATTTTCATCCTCCCATCAAATCAAATAACGTCGGCTGGTCAATCTCATACTCCTCTGCCTCCAGATAACCGACAGCGTCCCGGAAGTAGTCGTTGTTCAGCTCGATGGTGTAGCCCCGCCGCCCGGCTTTGATGGCCTGGAGGGCCACGGTACCCAGGCCCCCGAAGGGGTCCAGAACCAGCTCACCGGGGCTGCTGTACCGGTTGATGATCCGGTCCACAATATCCAGCTGGAGGGGGCACACGTGCATATTCTGCCGCCGTTGGCTCTGGGTGGTGTTCAGGGTCCGCATGCGGTTGATGTCGTCCCAGACAGCCTCAGACCAGCTCCCGGGGGCCACCACCATGAAGGTGGCTGGCAGGTGGCCGTCTTCATCCAGCTTCTTTGCCAAGGCCACGTGTTCTTGGTAGTCGTAGACCGTCCCCCGGCTATACTGCCGGTACATCGCCTGGAGCCGGCTCACAGGAGCTGCCATCAGCTCCTTCTTGGTAGGCAGCCGGTTTCCCGAGCTCCGCCAGAAGCCATGGGCGTCGATCTGCCACTGGGCCCGTGTATACGCCTCCTTGCTCTTGCTCACTGGCTCGTCGGCGTAGGCCTTGGAACGGTCCGTGGGGAGCTTGCGGAAGAGCAAGATGTACTCCGGACAGCCCACGCCCATCTTGGTCCCGTCCTTGCACTGCTCCGTCCAGCCCAGGCGGTAGGTCTGGTTGTTCTCCCGCACCACGTCGGTAACCACAGTGATCATCCCGAAATACTGGAAGCCATGCTTCATGTAGTGCTGGATACACAGGGCGTGAAAGGGCTCCATAGTGGGCATTCCCGTCCCTGTGGCATTGCCAAAGAGGACCCGGTCCTTTACATGGCAGGCAAACACCCTTCCAGGTTTCAAGATCCGCAGAAGATTGGGCGTCAGGTAATCCATCTGCTGGAAAAACCGGTCCGTATCCTCGTTGTGTCCAAAGTCGTTGTAACTGGGCGTGTATTCATAGTGGTTGGAAAACGGGATGGAGGTGTGGATGAGATCCACACTGTTCTCCTCCAGTCTGGCCGTCTCCTCCACGCAGTCGTTGTTGACCGCCGTAAAGTATCTTCCCTTGACCTCCACTCGCTTCACTCCAATGCTCCGGGCCATGGACTCCGCCTGGGCGGCGCCGGACAGCCCGTATTGTTTCACGATCTCCCCCATCCTGGCCTGAAGCTCGTTGTGCCGCTTCCATTTCTCCATAAGGACCCGGTAGATCGGGTCCTCCGCCTCGGTGTAGATAATGTCGATCACCACCTGCTCCGTCTGGAGAAACCGATAGATCCGGTGGATGGCCTGGATGAAATCATTGAAATCGTAGTCGATCCCCACAAAAATGGCCCGGTGGCAATGCCGCTGTAAGTTGCAACCGGACCCGCTCAGACTCTTCTTTGTGGCAAAGAGCCTTGTCCGGCCATCGGAAAAGTCGATCACCCGCTTTTCCCGCTCCTCATAATCCATGGCGCCATAGATGTCCACCACCCCGGGAATCGTCTGCTTGAGCGCATGTCGCTCTGCCTCCAGGTCATGCCAGAGGAGAAAACTGGCCCCCGGGTCGCTTTCCACGATTTCCTTTGCCTTGGCGACTCGCTGCGGGATGCTCTCCCGCTTTTCCCGGGCGGCCTCCGGCAGGGAGGCTGCTGCGTCGTTCATCAGTTTGAATTGCCCGCGGCCATCGGTCTTGGCCCCATACTCCTCCCGGATAACATGGGTCCGCACCTCCAGGGGCGGCAGGTCATAGCCGGCGTCGTCATATCCCAGGTCGGAGGGCCGGGAAATAAACAGCGCCCAGGAGGACACCCACAGCCAGAACTCCTCCTCCTTGTGGGGGTAGAGGGTCAGGTGATTGGCCTTGGTGCTGTCCCGTTGAAAGAAGCGGGTGAGGGCCTGCCCGGTGTCCATGATCTCCAGATACCCGGCATAGTGAATGAGCTCCTTGTAGCGGTTGGGCGAAGGAGTTGCGGTGCTCACCAGCTTATAGGGAACCCCGCGAAACTTCGGCAGGAACACCTGATAGGTCTTGCTCCCGAAAGACCGAAGGACAGAGGCCTCATCCATGGCAACCGCCGTAAAGTAGGTAGGGTCGATATCCCCGTCTCTCACCCGCTCATAGTTGGTCATCAGGATTTCCCCTTCGGTCTGGCTGGCCTCCGCCATAGTGGTTACATAGACCGGGGCGTCATACCCAAGGAGCTCCACGGCATCCCTGGTGAACTCCTGACGAACGCCAAGAGGCAGGATGATAAGAGCCCTTCCCCCGGTCCTGCGGGCCACCTGGTGGCAAAACTCGAGCTCCTGTACCGTCTTCCCCAGCCCGAAGGATTCAAACAATGCCCGCCGACCGCCTCGCAGGGCCCATGCCACCGCGTCCCGCTGGTGGGGTTTCAGAACGGGGTTCAGCTCCGCCGGGTCCACCGCAAAGCCGGACACCGGCGCTTTCACAACCTTCGTGTGAAGAAAGTCCGAATAGCTCCTCATTTTTTCTTCCCCTCAATCCTGACCCCGTACCGCTCGTCCCAGGGGTGGAAGGCATCCCCGAGAATCCGCTGAAGGGCCCCGTCGATCTTCGCCTTGGTATACTCGATCTCCCGGTCCCCGTCGGCGTCCTCGTTGGTCATAGCGGCAATCTCATTGACGATCCGGTTATATGCTTCGCAAAAGGCAACGCACCGCTTCGGCCCGGCCCCGAAGACCTCGTTGGCTGCCAAGGCGGCGGCGTCCATCCCCATCTGGAGGGCGAACGCAAACCGATCCGCCATGTCTCTCCGATATCTGGCTTCCATTTTCGCTAAGAACGCATTAGGTTTCGGCATGATTGGTCCCCCTCTTTTCTATGTGCTGATGCAGAAAGGCATATCGTCCTTTCGGCCCGATATTTTGATAGATCCAGTCCTCGGCTTGTTCCCTGCTCAAATGGTTCTCCGCCACATCCCACTCATAGGAGAACTCCCCCGCCGCTTGCTTCGCCGCCAGCCGTGCCTGGAGCTCTTCCTTTGTGTGGTTGGCCTCCACCAGGTAGAGGTCATAGTTTTTGGCCTGAATCCCCTCCAACGTCCCGGTATCGGTTGCGTAAAACAGCCTCTCCCCCGCCGCGTTGGTGATGTGGTACCCGCAGTTTGGGACGTTGTGCCGCAGGGGCTCCGGGCGCACCGAAAAGCGCGGATACCGGTATTCCCTTCCGGGATAAAACAGATCTATGCTGCGGGGGTGGACCCCTGCCTCCAGCAGAGGGTCCACCATCCAAGGGCAGCAACCGAAGCGCAGGGCCGGTCTGGTCTTGTGCAGGGCGGAAATCGTGGCCGGGCGGAAGTGGTCACTATGCCGGTGGGTGAGCAAAACAAGCAAAAGGTTCTTCACATATACCCCAAGCTTTTTATAGGGCACTCCACAATCAATTAAGATCTGGCCGTCGATCACAACCGCATTCCCTGTGCTTCCGGTGGAGATCACATCATACGTCATCCAAGCTCACCTGCTTGGCTTCGCCGCCCTCCAGCGCTTCACGCGGGGGCTCAGCCGGGTCTGAAGCAGGCATTTTCCCCTCTACCGCTTGGACGTAATCCCCATCCTGTTCTGCCACTACGTCAGCCTCAAAGGCTGTCTGGAGGTCCACGGACATGATCCCCCACTTAGAAATGAGCTGCCGGAGCATGGTCTTAAAGGCCATGGCGTCAAAATCCTTTTCCCAGAAGGTGTAACCCTTCTTTGCCGCATATCCCTTGGAGTAACGCAGGGCGTGGGCTTCCATCTTCTCCTTGCTCCAATAGATGGTCTTTCGGAATCCATTCAGGTACTCAAACGAGGCCAGGTACCCGATGGTTGCAGAGGCTTCCCGGTCCAACTCGTCGGGGTTGAGGTCCAGCTCTACCTCTTCCGTGAGAGGGTTAAAACGAACCAGCTCCCCAACCTTGACCGCGATCACATTCAGATGCTTGTAGTAGCCGGAGCGCAGGGCCAGTTGAACGTAACCCTTATAGCCCAACTGAAACTGGGCGTCTGTTGTCCCCTTTTTGTTGTTTTTGAAAGGGACCAGATAATACTGCCCCAGTTGCGGCGAGGGGGACAGGCCCAGGGATTCTCCCAGAAGTGCCCCAGACAGGATCGTCGCCGGGTCACATTCCTGAAGGCTCGGGTTGGTGGCAACGGCGGAAGTGATGGAAGCTATAAACCGCTGGGCCCGTTTGGGGTCCCGCAGGGCGTTGTTGATCATCCTCTGGTAGCCCTCTGTGGAGATCATGGCGGAAAACTTGGGTTTCTGCGCCGTCATATTACTCATATTGGATTCCCTCCGTATTCATAAACTCTTTGATGGCCCGTAGTTGGCTGCGAGTACCATAGACAGTAAAGGTGCACCGGAAAACCTCTTCATCCTCCCCGGGATTCTCTTTTGCCCGGGGCATTTCCTGGGGCAGCGGTAGGGCTGCTGTGGCTTCTTCCAGGACCTTCTTTTCTGCCCCCTCTGCCCGGCGTCGGGCCTCCTCCCGCCGGACCTTTGCTTCTCGCTCCTCTTGGACCCTCTGGTGACGGAGCTGGACCGCAGAGATGGCACCAGTGATGTTCAGGGACTGCTTGTACTCCGTCATGACCTCCTCGGCAGCCTCTAATTTTTCGATGAGCTCCACGTCGGCGGCCACGCGCTCTACAAACTCCGAGAGTTGCTTCATCAATCTCGTGGGCGTTTTGGCTTTGGCGGAGGCCATATCCACCGTGATCCCCGCTTTCTCGAAGGGGACAAAATCCACACGGTGGACTGCGCAAAGCTCAGAGTAATAAGTCCTCAGCCGGTCCTCACAGGCCAGTTTTATGGAGGACTCTGTCGCAAAGATTTTTTTCTTCAAATCTGCGTCAGCCTCTTGATAAAGCACCGAGACACACTCTTTGTAGACCACCTCAAAGGCATCGTAGGGGCCCATCACCGCCCGTTTCACAGCAATGCGCTGACGTTCCAATTCATCAAATCGTTTCCGCAGTTCCGTCCGGACCGCCTTTAAGGTTTGTATCGTCTCCGGTGTACAGGCCAGGGCTTTTGCGTTGGCAACCGCCTCCTCTACGCTGGCCTTCATAGCGCGCAGCTCTTCCTCGATCACCGGCAGCTGCGTCACTCGAATCAGCTCTCCCATCAGCAAGCCTCCTCAAAGAAACTGATTGCCGGAGCCGTAGCACAAAGCTCCTGTTCTTCAAATTCCATGCAGTCCTCATGGATTAAGTACCCGCCGATATCCCCCACCGGGTCATAGCGGTAGATCTCCCCGCCACAGCGGGGGCAGTAAGCCAGGGGCTTTTCGGCCTGCTTGTCCGACAAATAGTTGATCTTGGGTTTTCCCATTCGGATCCCTCCTAATATTGGCCGCTCAGGCAGCAGATTCCCTGCCGCCATCATTTTTTCTGTTTGGTACGGCCCGCTTTCAAGGCACAGACGGTGCAAACTGCGCGGAGATCAGGCTCGGCTTCCATCGCCTGACGGGCGAGCCCGCTCTCCCAGCACTCAGCCCCACAGATGGGGCAGGTGGTGAGTTTCCAGCTCGGATCCTTCGGCTCAGGGATGTTGTCCTTCAGAGGCATGGCAAGGATCCCGCCGTCGCCGACCTTATGCGGTGTGACGCTGACCTCAAGCCCTTCGCTCGGGATCATAGCCTTGAGGATTTCGTCGTATTTGTTGGCTATGGCTTCCTCGGCCGCTTTCCATTCAGGGCCGTGGCCGGCGTTCTCGCCGGTGGCAACGTGGGCCAGCTCGTGCGCCAGCAGCTCGGGCTCTGCACTGATTGGCACCTTGGCCGAGATGCAGACGATCGGCGTGCTGCCATCCTCGGGGAAGATGGTGAGACCATAGGCGGGGTTTCCGTTCTCGTCGGCGAGGTCGGGGACGAGTTGCGCACAGTAGTCGACGTCGGGATATAGCTCCTTGAAGGCGAGGGCCACAATGGCCGTCGGGTCATTCTGAAAGGGTGAAGCCATCGGGCCGATCTGCTCATAGACCTTTAGCGCTGCGTAGGTCTGCCGCAGCATGGCCCTGATTTCTTCCTTTTTGATGGACCCAAGGGTGGGGCCGTTCAGGATCAGGTCGAGCATCTTGTCGCTCCACTGCTCCATAAGATGGGTTTCCCCCATATATCGGGCGGTAACAGGGCTGATATCGATCTTCTCCCGGGTAAGCGTTTTACGTTCTTTCACAATGTGCCCTCCCCTCACAGCGCCACCACCACAACGCCGTCCCGAATCTCCGCCGCGAAGGCATCCTCCAGATACGTCTTGATGGTCTCTCTGGCCTTGAGCTTCCACATGCCCCCGTCGGCCTCAATAAACGAGATTCCTCGGTCGCTGACCCGGATCAGGAACTGGGAGGCCGGCTGCTCCACTTCCTGAAAGGTCCGGTAGGGTTTCAGGGTGATGATGGGCCGGATGGCCTGGTTACTCTGGAGGTCGATGCCCTTCTTGGTGACCACACTGGTGGCCACGCCGTTGTCATTGAAGGTGATCTTGGCCCCGGTGGTGATCTCGCTGAGCAGCTTCAGGGCGTACTCGGTGTCGGGGGTGGGCTGGAAGCGGGTCCGTAGAGCGATCATGGCCTCCTCGAAGGAGAGCTGGGTCCGGGCCTCCCAGCCGGGGACGTCGGTGGCGTGGGCAGTGTAATAGGTCAGGCGCGCATACCGGTCGCCGGCGTCGCCGGGCTGGGCGAAGCAGTCCACGAGCTCGCAGTCGGGGACGGTGAGGTAAAGGGGGCCGCCGTACCGCGGGAGGGCTTCGGTCTTTACCAGCTTCACCAGGGCGTCCAGGCTGTTCAGGACCAGCTCGTGGGGGAAGTCCAGGGTGGGGCGGAGCTCCTGGACGGCGTTCGGGGAGACGGCAAAGATGCGGCCCTCCACATTCTGGATCATAGGCTTGGTCATCTCCTGGATCTTTTCAATGGCAGCTTTCAACATGATAGGTTCCTCCTTATGCAAACTGGATGATTTTCAAGGTGGACGGCGCTTCCTGTTCCGTGCCGTCCAGGGAAGTCTGGCCGGGGATCTGGGGGACCATCTCCACCGCCTGGACCTCCCCGGTGCC
>JALERU010000008.1 GCA_022764045.1 Clostridiales bacterium
CCGGTCTCGGTGAAGATGGTCTCCATGATGGCCAGGCAGATGTCCAGACCAACCAGGTCGGCCAGAGCCAGGGGGCCCATCTTGTGGTTGGCACCGTACATCATGGCGGTGTCGATGTCTTCCTTGGAGGCGATGCCGTTCTCCAGGACGATGATTGCCTCGTTGATCATGGGGAAGAGGATGCGGTTGACCACGAAGCCGGGAGCCTCGCCCACCTCGACGGGGTTCTTGCCGATCTCCTTGGCGCAGCCATAGACGGCCTGGAAGGTCTCGTCGTTGGTACGGGCGCCGCGGATGACCTCAACCAGCTTCATAGCGGGAGCGGGGTTGAAGAAGTGCATGCCCAGGACCTTCTCAGGACGCTTGGTGGCGGCGGCGATGGCGGTGATGGAGATGGAGGAGGTGTTGGAAGCCAGGATGGTCTCGGGCTTGCAGATCTCGTCCAGTTCCTTGAAGATGCCCTTCTTGATGTCCAGGACCTCGATGGCAGCTTCCACCACCAGGTCGCAGTCCTTGGCGTCAGCCAGCTCCAGGGTGTAGGAGACGTGGCCCAGCATTTCGTTCTTCTGCTCCTCGGTGATCTTGCCCTTGGCAACCTTCTTCTCCAGGTTCTTCTTCAGAACGCCCTCGCCACGCTGAATGAAAGCGTCGGCGATGTCGCGGACGATCACGGTCTTGCCCGCCTCAGCGAACACCTGAGCGATCCCCATACCCATGGTGCCGGCACCCCGCACCATAATCTTATTGATAGCCATTTTGGTGTTCCTCCAATATCAAATCAAATAAAATAAATACATTATTCAGGCTTCTCCTTGGGGAGTCGAACTGTCCGGGGGACAGTTCGATACAATCCAATGCAAAGCTCCTTAGACCAGAACTGTCCGGGGGACAGTTCGATACAATCCAATGCGAAGCTCCTTAGACCAGAACTGTCCGGGGGACAGTTCGATGCAATCCAATGCGAAGCCACCTGAAACCATAGCTGTCAGCGCAGCTGACTGATGAGGGGGCAATGTGGAATATCGGTGGGGGGCGGAACCCCCAACCCTTCCCCTCATCCGGCCCGGAGAAGGTTTACTTATTCTTAAAGTGCTTCTCTTTTCTCTTCTCCAAGAATGCCTGCATGCCTTCCTTCTGGTCCTCGGTGCCGAAGCAGGTGCCGAAGGCCAGGGCCTCGTAGGTGACGGCGGTGGAGATGTCGCAGTCGATGCCGCGGCGGATGGCCATCTTGGAAACGCGGATGGCCTTCTGGGCCTGACGGCAGATCTTCTGGGCCATTTCCATGGCCTTATCCATGAGCTGGTCGGCGGGGACCACATAGTTGACCATGTCAATCTCCAGGGCGCGGTTGGCGTCGATGGTGTCGGCGGTGTAGATGAGCTCCATAGCGGGGCCGGTGCCGATGATACGGGCCATACGCTGGGTGCCGCCGAAGCCGGGGATGATGCCCAGGCCTACCTCGGGCTGGCCGAACTTTGCCTTCTCAGATGCGATGCGGATGTCGCAGGCCAGAGCCAGCTCGCAGCCGCCGCCCAGGGCGAAGCCGTTGACTGCGGCGATGGTGGGCTTCTCCATCATGTCCACCCGCATGAGCATGCGGTTGCCCAGCTCACTGAATGCGATGCCTTCGGCAACGTTCATGGGAGCCATTTCGCCGATGTCGGCACCGGCGACGAAAGCACGGCCGGCACCGGTGATGATGACAACATAAACGTCGTCGTCATATTCCACGGAATCCAGCGCCTTTTCCAGATCGGCAAAGACGGCCTTATTCAGGGCGTTCAGGGCCTCAGGGCGGTTCATGGTAATGACCGCGATGTTATCCTTTTTGGTGACCTCAACAAATGCCATAGGGATTACCTCCTAACATTGGTCATACAGGACAAAAAGCCTGTACACAATACTTCTTGAATAGTATACTGCATTTTCCCCCATGGGACAAGGTAAACTTTTTCGCTGTTTCGCCAAAAAAAAGGTGGAAAAAAGCCCCATTTCCGTTGAAATGGCAAGGGTTCTGATCCATTCTTTTCCCGCCGGGGTTTTCCCCGGCAGGAAGGGATTTTTGCAGGAGAAAATAAAGGGACTTTCAAGGCTTCCCGGCCATGGTCTGACAAAAAATCCATCTGGACAGGCAACAAACTTCACCCGAAATTCCACGGCGTTTTGGGGGACAGGCCCTTTTTTGGCATAGTTTTCCGGTCCTTCCTCATACAGTAGGGGAGAACAGGAGGTGGGCCGGTGCGTGGTGTGGTGGTGCTGACCATGACGGAGGTTTTGTCCCAGGTGGTCGGGTTTGTGTATCGGATTGTTTTGACCCGGCTGGCCGGGGCGGAAATTTTGGGGCTGTATCAGCTCATTCTGCCGGTGTACTCAGTGCTGCTGTCCCTGACCTCGGTGGGGCTGACCACGGCGGTGTCCAATCTCTCGGCCTGGTACCAGGCCCTGGGAAACCAGCGGGCCATCTATCAGGTGCGGGGGCAGGCGGTGAAGCTCTTTTTCCTGCTGGCGGTGACCCCCTGCTCCCTGCTGCTGCTCTTTTCCGACGGGGCCTCGGTCTATCTGCTGGGGGACGCCCGGACCCAGCTGGGGCTTATCCTGCTGGTGCCCTGCCTGCTGCTGACGGGGACAGAGAATATCCAGAAGCACTATTTTTACGGGGTGGGCCGGGTCTATCCCGCCGCCGTCACAGAGCTGGCCGAGCAGATTTTGCGCTCGGTGCTGGTGCTGGCCCTGGTGTGGAAGCTGGCCCCCGCCACCGCCGAAGGGGCGGTGGGGGCCATTGTGCTGGGGATGGCCCTGTGCGAAATTGTCTCTGCCCTCACTCAGACCCTCCTCTTCCGGGTCTATCTGGGCCCGCCGGAGAGGCTTCCCGGGGAGCGGGTGGCCCCCAAGGCCCTGCGGGGGAAGATCGGGCGAATCGCCCTCCCCCTGGGCCTGGCGGCCCTGCTGGGGAATCTCATCTCCTCGGCCAACGCCGTGCTCATCCCCCGGCTGCTGGTCCAGGGGGGCATGGATCAAGGAGAGGCGGTGTCTACCTACGGGGTGACCTTCGGCATGACCCTGCCCATGCTCCTGCTGCCCACGGCCTTTCTCAGCGCTCTGGGGCTGGTGCTCACCCCCAAGCTCTCCCGGTTTTCTGCCCTGGGGCGGCGGGAAGACATCCGCCGGGTGGTGAAGCAGTCGGTGGGGACGGCCAACCTGATCCTCATCCCCGCCCTGGCCCTGCTGGCGGTGCTGGGGTCGGCCATCGGGGAGAGCCTGTACAAGGACGCCCGGGTGGGGGACCACCTGCCGCTGCTGGCCCTGGGGGTCTTATTTTCCTGCTGGCAGAGCCTATCGGCCTATGTGCTCAGCGGAGTCAACCGCCAGGGGGCCTCGGCGGCCATCGCCCTGGTGGCCGACGGACTCCAACTGGCCCTCACCTGCCTGACGGTGGGCCGGTGGGGGATGGGGGGCTACGCCCTGAGCTTCGCGGTCTCCTCCCTGGTGGGGGCGGTGCTGAGCTGGGGAGTGGTTTCCCGGGAAATTTCCCTGGCCTTGCCGGTGTTTTCCTGGTTCACCGCCCCCACCCTGGCGGCCTGCCTGGCCACCTCCTGCGGGGATCTGATGGAGACCGTTCTGGTTCGGGCCAGTATGGCTCCTTTTTCCGCGGCCCTGGGAGGGATGGGGTTTGGGGTGGTGTTGTATTTGGCGGCGCTGCAAGCTATGGGGGTTTGGGGAAGCGGCCCTGCCGGGGGTGGCGATTGAATGGCGGAAGTCCTTTTATTGGGGAAACCTTTAGGAGGGGGTTGGTGCGTTTATTTCCTACGCCGTGGGACCCTCGACGCTCGCCCTCATCCGACCCGGCCCGAAGGGCCGGCCCACCTTCAGAGCTAAGGAATTTTTTGATTGAATATCCAACTGTCCCCCGGACAGTTGGACCCCCAGGGGAAGGCTATGAGAACGTCAGTTGAATGTACAGCGATAATTTTCTAACCAACGTACCGCAGGCTTCCCCTTGGGGGGAAGCTGTCAGCGCAGCTGACTGATGAGGGGGCGATGTGGAATATCAGTGGGTAGAAGGATACCGCTGCCACCTTTTGCCGTGGCAGGTTTCCACCCCACCTTGATTTTTCCCAAAAAATCCGCTAAACTGTGGAAAACCCCAAAAAGGAGGTACCCCCATGACCCGGGAAGACTACATGCGCCAGGCCCTGGCCCTGGCCAGAGAAGCCGCCGAAGCCGGGGAAGTGCCGGTGGGGTGCGTGATTGCGGACGAGGACGGCCAGATCATCGGCCGGGGCCGGAACCGGCGGGAGGAGGACAAGGACCCCCTGGCCCACGCCGAGCTCATCGCCATCGCCGACGCCTGCCGGCGGTTTGGAGACTGGCGGCTGAAAAAGGCCAGCCTTTACGTCACCCTGGAGCCCTGCCCCATGTGCGCCGGGGGGATCATCTCCGCCCGCATCCCCAACCTGTATTACGGGGCCAAGGACGCGGGGTTCGGGGCCTGCGGGTCTGTCCTCAACCTCTTTGAGGAGAACTTCCGCCATCACCCCAGGATCATCGGGCATATTCTGGAGGAGGAGTGCGGGGAAGTGCTGCGGGAATTTTTTGCACAGGTCCGTGGAAAAAGTTTTGAAAACTTAAAGATTTTGTAACATTTGTGGCCTTTTTTTGTAACATGTCCTTGGTAAGATATCCTTGCAAGAGTCAAGAAAGCTTCTTTTCATTTTTTAACCTTCGGAAATTCGGAGCCAGCGAGTGGTTTACGCGGGCTCCGTTTTTCTGTCTAAGTTTCGAGCCCGCCGGGCATCAAAATACCCCTCGCCGAATAGACGGCGAGGGGTATTTTTATCCTTCGTTGGCCGGGTTCACGTGGACCATGCAGTGTTTGACCATGGGGAATGCCTCCTCGATGGCGTGGTGGACGCTTTCGGCGATGGCGTGGGCCTGGCGGAGGGGGAGGTCGGCTTGGGCGGCGATCTCCGCGTCCACATAGATTTTGGCGCCGAAGAGGCGGGTCTGGAGGAGGTCCAGGCCCAGGACGCCGGGCTGGGAGAGGATGACCTGGGTCATTTTCTCCTGGGTTTCCCGGTCGCAGGAGCGGTCCACCATTTTGTCCACAGCGTCCCGGAAAATGTCGATGGACGCCTTGACGATGAACAGGCAGATGAGGACGCTGGCCACGCTGTCCATCACCGGGAAGCCCGCCATGGAGAACGCGATGCCCACTAGGGCGCCGATGGAGGAGAGGCTGTCGGACCGGTGGTGCCAGGCGTCGGCCATGAGGGCGTCGGAGTGGATCTTTTTGGCCGCTCCTCGGGTGTACCAGTACATCCACTCCTTGACCACGATGGAGACCACCGCCGCCACCAGGGCCAGGACCCCGGGGACGGCCAAGTGGTCATACTGGCCGGAGAGGATGGTCTTCAGGCCCTTCCAGCCGATGAGCAGGCCGGTCTCCAGCAAAATCAGGGCCAGGGCCACCGAGGCCACGCACTCAAAGCGCTCATGGCCGTAGCGGTGGGCCTCGTCGGCCTGCTTGCTGGAGATCTGCACGCCGATCATCACAATAAAGGTGGAAAAGACGTCGGACGCCGAATGGATGGCGTCGGAGAGCATAGCCCCTGAGTGGGCCAGGATGCCCGCCAGAAGCTTGCCGGCGGAGAGGAGCAAATTGATGATCACGCTGACCAGGGAGACCTTCATGGCCAGGGCCTTGGCCTGCTGGGAAGACAGCAGCTCCTCCGATGGGTTCTTCAATGGAGTCACCTCCCATGGGAAAAGACCACCCACAGAGGGCTCTGTGGGTGGCGAAACAGATGGTTGGATGTTCAGCCCTCCGCCGGCGGGGTGGTGCCGCCGCTGCCGCCGCTCCGGCGGTGGGGTCTTCTGCGCCAGGTGGGACGGCTCTTCTTCTCGCCGGACTCGGCGGACTTGGGCGGGGTCTGCTTATTGGGTTTTTCCGAACGGTTGCCCCCCCGGGACTGGTTCCCCCGGCCCCGGCCGCCCCGGTGGCGGCGGCGGGAGGTGGGTTCCTTGTGGGGGAGCTCCTCCAGCTCGGAGAAGTCGAAGTCCAAAGCCTCGGACTCCTGGACGGGGGGACGGTTCTTGGGCGGGGTGCGGTGGCGGGAGCGGCGGCGGCTGGATTTCTCCTTTTCCTTCTCCACCTGGGTCTCCAGGGCCTGCTCAGCCCGCTCGGCGCTCCTCCCCCGGTCGCCCCGGCGGCGGCGGGAGCCGCTGTGCTGGGTAGGCTCGGGCTGGTGGGGGATCTCCCCGCCGTGCTCGGCCAAAAACTCGTCCAGGGCGGCGGCCAGGGCAGCCTGCTCCCGGCGGTACTGGTCCTCGGGGGACTCGGTGACCTTGCGCAGCTTGGCCAGCTCCTCCTTGGGGGGCTGGACGTAGCCCTCGGGGCGCTTGCCCTTGCCGCTGCGAATCACCCGGATCTCGCTGTTGTGATAGGTCTTCAGGGTGTCCGGGGCGTCGTCCAGGCGGACCCGGACCTTTTCCCGGAGGGTGTTGACGCTGATGATGTTCCCTGCCCCGTCGGGGGTCTCCACGAAGGAGTCCATCCGGGGGGCGTCCTTCATCAGGTCCTCGTAGGCCTCCTGCTCGTATTTCAGGCAGCACATGAGGCGGCCGCAGGTGCCGGAGATTTTGGTGGGGTTCAGGGAGAGGTTCTGGGTCTTGGCCATCTTGATGGACACCGGCTGGAACTCCCGCAGGAAGGAGCTGCAGCAGAAGGGACGGCCGCAGATTCCCAGGCCGCCCAGCATCTTGGCCTCGTCCCGGATGCCGATCTGGCGCAGCTCGATGCGGGTGTGGAAGACGGCGGCCAGGCTTTTCACCAGGCCCCGGAAGTCCACCCGGCCGTCGGAGGTGAAGAAGAAAAGGATCTTGGTCCCCTCAAAGCTGCACTCCACGTTGACCAGCTTCATATCCAGCTTATGCTCTAAAATCTTTTCCTGACAGACCTGGAAGGCGTATTTTTCCTTCTCCCGGTTTTTCTCCACCACCGCCAGGTCCCCGGGGGTGGCCGCCCGGATCACCGGGCGCAGGGGGGTGGTGAGCTCGGCGTCTGCCAGGGTGAAGTTCCCCCGGACGCACTGGGCATACTCCAGGCCCGAGGCGGTCTCCACAATTAAGCCGTCTCCGGGCCGGCAGGTCAGGCCCTGGGGGTCGAAATAATATTGCTTGCCTTCGCTGCGAAAGCGAACGCTAATAATCTCTGCCATAGGTTTTTCTCCTTTTGTCTACAGGGAAGCGGCCAGCCAGCCGCTCAAGTGGCCGGGGCTGATGTTAAACTCACAGGCGGCCCGGATGGGGGCCAGCCGGTCCAGCACCGGCAGCAGGTCGGGCCGCTGGGGGAGCTGGGCAGTGAGCCGGGCCACTGCCGCCTCTAAAATCAGGCCGATCTCCTCCCGGTCCTTCTTCTCCAAGGAGATGAGGAAGGGAAGGGACTGGCCGGGAGAGGCCCCGGTAAGGATCAGCTCGGCCAGGGTCTCGCCCCCCTCGCTGGCCCGGTCGGTCTCCGGGCCGGGGGCCCGGAGGGTTTCGCACCGGGAGCGGATGGTGTCCAGGAGAAGCTCCGGGTTAGGGGAGAGGAAGAGGAAGCAGGCATACTCCGGCCCCTCTTCAATGAGCTTCAAAAGAATATTCTGCCCCGTTTGGCTCAGCAGTTCACTGTGCTCCAAAAGATAGACCTTTTTCGGGGCCTCGTTGGGGCGGATATAGGCGTCGGACCGGAGGGCGCGGACGGCCTCGGCTTTGAGGCCCTCCCCCTCCGGGTCTGCCCGGAAGATATCGGGGTGGATGCCCTGGCGGGCCTTCCGACAGCCGGAGCAGGTGCCGCAGGGGGGGTGGTCCCCGGTGCACACCCAGGCGGCGGCCAGGGTGTCGGCCAGCTGGCGGCGGTTTTCCCCGACCACCAGGTAGGCGTGGGATAACTGGCGGTTTGCCATTTTGTTTTGTAAATACAGGGAGGGGGAGATGGGGGATCACTCCTTTGTTTTCCGCAATGGGGGTGGGGGAGGGTGGGAGCCTTCCACGGGGTGGGCCGGCCTCTGTGAGGCCGGGACGGAGCGTTGGAGCAACCTGCTCCGTGGGGCCGCCTGGGACTCGCTAAGAGCCGGGCTGCGCCCGGTTGCTCCCTTCCATGGCGCCTGCGGGCGCTCATGCCCGGCGGGGGCCCCATTTCTTCCGAAGAAATGGGGGAAAGAAGGCCAAGGGGGAGGAGTTTCCTCCCCCTTGGAACCCCCTTCTCTGGTTTGAAGAGACTTTTAGGGGGGGTTGTTCTACAAATGAGAACTGGCCTGCGGCCCATACCCTTTCAGCACTACGGGCCCGCCCACCGGCTTGGGCGGGCTGGGGTGGGTGGTTGGAGGCCTTTGGGAGGGGATGGTGGGGCTATTACCAACGCCGTGGAATCCTCGACGCACGCCCTCATCCGACCCGGCTTCGCCGGCCCACCTTCCCCCCCAGGGGAAGGCGTTGGCAAGACCTGGAGGGCCTATGTAGAAAAATACGCCGTCAATAACCCCAACGTACCGAAGTAGCGTAAGCTTCCCCTTGGGGGGAAGCTGTCACCGAAGGTGACTGATGAGGGGGCGATGTGGTGTATCGGAGGGTAGAAGGGGATCGTCGCCGCCTTAAAACCTACCAACGCAAGGCGCAATCCCAAAGGCCTTCCGCAGCGCGGCATAGGTCAGCTCATAAGCCCGCTGACTATACTCCGCCTCCGGCACGCTCAGCTCAAAGCAGTGGTAGCACCCAGGGAAGACGTGGTACTCCACCTCCACCCCAGCTTCCATCATGCGGCTCCAATAGGCGATGTTTTCATCCCGCCCAGGGTCAAGCTGGCCGATGAAGGAGAAGAGAGGGGGCAGGCCCGTCAGGTCCTTGGCGTGGGCGGGGGCCTCGTAGGCGCTGGGGATGCGGCCGGGGCTGAGGACCTTGTCCCAGGATTTTTCGCAGTTGTCCCGGCACCAGACCTTGGGGTCGGTGATCTCCCGGGCGGAGAAGGTGTCCAGGGTGTCGTCCAGCTCGGCATAGAGGGGGATTTGCAGGCAGAGCTTGGGTCCCTTCCGGTCCCGGGCCAGCAGGGAGACCCCGGCGGCCAGGTTGCCGCCGGCGGAGAGGCCGGCCACGGCCAGGCGGTTGGGGTCTACCCCCAGGGTCTGGCTGTTGTCGTGGACCCAGGTGAGGGCGGCGTAGCAGTCCTCTAGGGGGGCGGGCATTTTCCACTGAGGGGCCAGGCGGTACTCCACGGAGACCACCACGCAGCCCACGTGCTTCACATACCGCTGGCACAGGGCCTCCTGCCGGTAGACCGTGCCGAAGAGGAAGCCGCCGCCATGGTAGAAAAAGACACAGGGCAGGGCCTCGTCCTGGCGCTGGCGGGGCTCATAGACCCGGATTTTCACCTCCGGCGCCCCCTGGGGGCCGGGGATCATCCGGTCATGGACGGCCACCTGGGGGTCCTCCTTCAGGTTGGCCAGCTCCGCGGCGTTGCATTTGGCCACGAACTCCTCCAGGTGGTCAAAGTCAAAGCCGGGGGAGGCGTCGTACCAGTCTCGCAACTGGGGGTGGATGCGGTCACGGAATGTCATGGGGAATCCCTCCTTCATAGAAAAAACGGCGGTGGAGCGCAGTTCTCCCCCGCCGTTTTCTGGTCAATAGGCGTGCTTGCCCCGGGAGAAGGCCACCACCGTGCGGCGGTTGGGCTCGGTTCCCGTGGAATAGGTGATGACGTCGGGATAATCCTGAAGGGTCTCGTGGATCACGTGGCGCTCGTAGGCGTTCATGGGCTCCAGGGTGATGTTCCGACGGTATTTGACCACCTTGGCAGCGACCTTGTTGGCCAAACGCTTCAGGGATTCCTCCCGCTTGGCCCGGTAATTCTCCGCGTCGATGTGGACCCGCACCCGGTGGGTACGGCCCCGGTTGACGGCATAGTTGGTCAACTGCTGGATGGCGTCCAGGGTCTCGCCCCGGTGGCCGATGAGGGCGCCCAGCTTGGGGCCTTCCAGGGTCACCAGAACGCCGTTTTCCGCCTTGGGGGCAATGACAATCTCAGCCTCCACGCCCATGTGGGCCAGCAGGCCTGAGAGGAAAGCGCGGATACGCTCTTCCAGGTCGGCGCCCTTGCCGGCGGGGGCGGGCTCCTCGGCCTGGACCGGGGCGGGCTGGGGGGCGGGGGCTTCTTCTTTTTCTTTCTGCTTGGGGGGCTTGGTCCGCTCCGGCTTGGGCTGGGGGGCAGGAGGGGCGGCGAAGAGCTCTTCCGCCGGCGGGGCGGCGGGCTCGTCGGGAACCTCGTAGGTGACCTTTACCTTGGCCGGAGAGCTGCCAAAGCCCAGAAATCCGCTTCTGGCCCGTTCCAGAACCTCCACGGAAACGCTGTCCCGGTCCAGACCCAACTGGGCCAGGGCGTTCTGAATGGCAGCATCTTCCGATCTGCCCGTGGCTTCTATCCATTTCAACATAAGGCTCGTCTCTCCTTATTCTTCATTATCCTCGCCGGGCTCTTCCAGGAAGGACTCCTCCACAAAGCCCTCATCCTCTTCTGCCTCTGCCGTTGCCGCTACGGCCGCTTCCTTGGTCTTGGGGGCTTCGGGGGCGGGCTGCTTGCTGGGGGCAGCGGGGGTCTCGGGGAGGGGAGCCTCGGTCTCAGCCTCTTTGGTCTCGGCCTGGGCGGGGGAGGTTTTGGGCTTTTTGCCCTTCTTCCCCTGCTTGGCCTGCTCCTTGGCGGCCTGCTTCTCCTGGGCCAAACGCTCGGCCTCGGCCTGCTGACGCTTGGCGATCTTGTTGGGGTCTTCATAGCGGAAGGTGGGGTAGCGCTCGGGGTCGTAGGTGCGGCCACGGGCATAGGCCCGGATGCCCTCCCGGCTGGCGGTGACCAGACTCTTGTTCAGCTTGCGCTCCATTTGAATCCGGTGCATTTCCTCGGCGGCCTTTTTCTTGGCCTCTTTCTTGGCGATCCGTTCCAGGCGCTCCCGTTCCTTTTCCCGCTCTTTTCGCTCAGCCTTTTCCTGCTCCTGCTTGGCCAGGAATTTCCGCAGGAAGGGGATGTTGGCAAACTCAGAGAGGATGGCGAACACGCTGTTGGCGATCCAGTACAGGCCCAGCGCGCCGGGGAGGGTGAAGCAGATCCACAGGGAGAAGATGGGCATCATCAGCATGGTGGACCGGGTAGCCTGGTCCATGGGCTTAGGGGAGCCGGTAATATAGCCGTTGATCTTGTTGGTCACCAGAGAGGTCACCACGCCCAGCACGGCGGAGATCACGGGGATCAGCCACAGGGCGAAGGCAGCGCCCACATCGTCTGCCTGCCAGAACATGAAATGGGGCCGGGCAGAGAGATTGATGCCCAGGAAGGTAAAGTCGATTTGGGGCATGTTGACCAGCTCGGGCACGGCGGCCACCACTTTGTCGTGGTTCAGGAAGATCTCCTGGGCCAGGTCCAACTGCTGGTTTTTGTAGTTGAGGACCTCCCCCCGGAGCAGGTTGGAGACCACATTGAACTGGTCCTCCGTCATGCCCAGCAGGTAGGTCAAAGGCTGCCGGATGATGGCATAGATGATCATCAGGAAGGGCATGGGGAGCAGGGACCACAGGCAGCCGGAGGAGGGCTTGACCCCTTCCTCGTCATAGAGCTTTTGGAGCTCCCGGCTGTAGCGCTCCCGGTCCCGGATGTACTTTTGCTGTAATTCCTTCTGCTTGTCCGCCAGGCTACTCATGGAGAGCATGCTCTTGCGCCCCTTCAGGAAGATGGGGAACATGACCAGACGGACCACCAGACCGAACAGGATGATGGACATGCCATAGCTGCCGGTGACGTTGTAAAACAGCAAAACCAATTTGGCGAATGGGGCTAAAATAATACTCATTGCAGCGCCTCCAGGTTTGATGGGTGCCGCCGGCGGGCGGCGGGGAACAGGCGGGTCCTGTCAGGGGACGGGGTCATACTCGATGCCCTCTTGCCGGTGAAAGGGATTGCACCGCAGAATCCGGCGCAGGGCAAGCCAGCCCCCTTTCACCGCGCCATATTTCTCCACGGCCTCCAGGGCGTAAGCCGAGCAGGTGGGGATGAACCGGCAGCAGGGGGGACGGGCGGGGGAAATGAATTTCCGGTAAAACCGGATCATCCAGAGCAGAACCGCCTTCATGGCTCCTTCCCCTCCGGGGAAGATCCCTTGGGACGAAGGAGCTGGAGTTTTTTTGCCAGGCGGAGAAAATCCCGCTCCAACTGAGCGTACTGGCTATGGACCGCCCGAACCCGGGCTACGACGACAATATCATAGCCGGGGAGAAGCTGGTCCTCGTGAAGGCGATAGATCTCCCGCAGCCGCCGGCGGACCTTGTTACGGACCACAGCGTGACCCAGCTTGGTCCCCGTAGTCAGGCCAAGACGGTTCTGAGGACGGCCGGTTTTCCGGCAGTAAAGAACCATCGTGGGCGCAACCGCGCTCTTACCCTTAGCATAGAGCCGCCGAAAGACGCGGTTTTCCTTGAGAGAAACAGTATACTTCACGGTGATTTTCTCCTTGGACATTTCAGAGTACATACAGGGAAAAGCGTCGCAGACTTCCGCTTTCCGCAGGTTGAGGGTTTTCTGCGGCGTTGGTAATAGGCCCACAGGCCCAAGGTGGCGACAAGATTCTTCTACCCACCGTCACTACGAAATCGCCCCCTCATCAGTCAGCTGCGCTGACAGCTTCCCCCCAAGGGGAAGCCTACGTGCTTAGCTATGTTGGGAGAATTGCTACGGTATTTTTCTACATAAGCCATGCAGGGTTTGCCAAAAGCCTTCCCCTGGGGGTCCAACTGTCCGGGGGACAGTTGGAGATCAAATCAAAAAATTCCTTCGCTCTGAAGGTGGGCCGGCGAAGCCGGGTCGGATGAGGGCGTGCTTAGAGGATTCCACAGCGTCGGTAATAGACGTACCCACCCCCAGCGTCGCAGACTTCCGCTTTCCGCAGAAAGCGGAATAAAATCAAATCATTTTTTCGCCGGCTCCGCCGGGGAAAAAATTCCTCTCAACCGCAAGTGTGCCCGCAGGGCGCGCGCAGTCGGCTGCAATCCCCCAAATTTGGGAGCCCAGCGAAGCGGGTCCCAAATTTCCCTATTTATTTGGGGCGGTGGAATCTGATTCCCCGCCCCTTGTATGTACTCTTTATGCGGTTAACCTTGGCATTAGTGAGACAGCCGGGCACGGCCTCTGGCACGACGACGAGCCAGAACCTTACGCCCGTTGGCGGTTGCCATGCGCTTGCGGAACCCGTGGACTTTGGAACGCTGACGCTTCTTAGGCTGATAGGTACGAACCATTCTGATACACCTCCTGTATCTATTTCCAGCGGGAAGACCCGCCAACCACAACGGCCGAATTGCCCCGACCGCGGTCGTCCATGAAATACGCAATCAGAAAAGGCCAGGTTTGGCCATGATTACGTGAAGATTATTATAGCGGAAAAGAATCCCCCATGTCAACCTAAATTTTTGTTCTTTTCCTTGGCCTTTTTGGTTTCTTGAAACCCTTTCCGCAAGATATTGTGGCAAAAGAGGGAAGAAAACCAAAATTTTGCGAAAAAATTTTTTCCTCTCCCCTTGCCTCTCCCTTTTTAGGGTTCTACCATTATAAAGATAAATGGTTTGGCCTGCTTGCCAAAAAAAAAGGAATCTGATATAATAAACTGATTTTTTATCGACAGTTGTATTGTATGTGTGAGCAGACCCATGGGAGCATGGGTCTATTCCGCCGTGGGCTTCTGGCCCAGGGTAGCTTTGGGAAGAGAGAAGGAGGAAGCCCATGAACTCCGCCGCCGATATTTGGGAGCGCGTGCTCTCGCTGATGCAGCAGACCATGACCGAAACCACCATCACCACCTGGTTTTCCGACACGGAGCCGGTGGCCCTGGATGAAAACCGGTTTATTATCTATGTTCCCACCCAGTTTAAGCGGGACATTGTGGTCTCCCGGTATCTGGGGGATATTCAAAAAGCCCTGTATGATCTGTTTTCCGCCCAGTTGGAGGTGGTGGTCCTCACCGAGGAGGAGAGAGAGAAGTACGGCAAGGACGAACCCGCCGCCCGGTTTTTGCCGGGAACGGAGGAGTATACCTTTGAACGGTTCGTGGTGGGCAACTCCAACAAACTGGCCCACGCCGCTGCCCTGGCGGTGGCCGAACACCCGGCGGAGAATTATAACCCCCTGTTCATCCACGGAGAGTCCGGGTTGGGCAAGACCCATCTGCTCTACGCCATTGCCCACACCATCCATAAAAACCACCCCGACTATAAAATTGTCTATATCCGGGGAGAGGACTTCACCAACGAGCTCATCCGGGACATCCGGGCCGGGAAAAACCAAGAGTTTCGGGACAAGTACCGCTCCGCCGACGTCTTCCTCATGGACGACGTGCAGTTTATCGCCGGCCGAGACTCCACCCAGGAAGAGATGTTCCATACCTTCAACACCCTTTACGAGGACAAAAAGCAGATCGTCTTCACCGCCGACCGTCCCCCCAAGGAGATGCTCCGGCTGGAGGACCGTTTGAAAACCCGGTTCGAGTGGGGCCTGCTGGCGGACATCCAGCCCCCGGATTACGAGACCCGCATGGCCATCATCAAAAACAAGGCCATCCGCATGGGAGTGGAGCTGCCCGAGGAAGTCCTTATTTATGTGGCGGAGAACATCACCTCCAACGTGCGGCAGATCGAGGGGACCGTGAAAAAGATTCTGGCCTTCCGGGACCTCCTGGGCAGCAACGTGGATGCCAACTCCGTCACCCGGGCGGTACGGGATATGTTTAAAGAGACCGCAGATATCCTGCCCACGGCGGAGGTCATCATTGAAGAAGTGGGCAAATTCTTTGACATCGACCCCAACGCCATCCGGGGCCAGGGACGGACCAAGGACACCTCCTGGGCCCGGCACATCGCCATCTATCTCATCCGGCACATGACCAAACTCTCTTTGAAGGAGATCGGCAAGGAGTTTGACAACCGGGACCACACCACCATCCTCCACTCCATCGACCGGGTGGAGAAGCGGTGCAAGAGCGACCCCGAGACCAACGAGGTTATCAAGGACATCCGCTCCAACATCAATGAGCGGTATAGCTGAGCACAACCTCTCTTTCAAAGGAGGAAAAGACAGCCCGAAAAAGACCCCGGAATCCCCTTTTTCCTCCAAAAATATCCACCGGATTTTGGGGAAAAGTGGAAAGGGCTTTGTGGACAAGTTGATTTTTTCCACAAAAGAAATCATTCCGTCGAAAATTATCCACGGAGGCTGTTGGCAAAAAAACACTGAAATTCCGAAGGATTTCCGGATTTTCCACAAAAAACCCGCCTACTACTACCACTACGACAAACTTTTCCTATTCTCTCTTAAAGGCGGAAAAAACAGGATTTTGGACGCCACACACGATTGGAGGTCATCCCTATGAAATTCAGTTGCGAAAAAGCACTGCTGCAAAATGCCATTCTCACCGCCTCCCGGGCGGTTTCTCCCAAGAGCACCATCCCCGCCCTGGAAGGACTGCTGCTGGAGGCCGAGGACTCCGGCACCGTCTTCCTCACCGGCTATAACCAGGAGACCGGCATCCGGTCCGCCATCCAAGCCGAGGTCACCGAAGCCGGTTCCATGGTTCTCTCCGCCCGTCTCTTCGGAGAAATCGTGCGGAAAATGCCGGACGACATCCTTTTGTTCCAGGAAGAGAATTTAAAAGTTCACATTGCCTGTGGAATGAGCGAGTTTGACCTCATGGGAATCGACCCGGAGGATTTCCCGGAGCTGCCTACGGTGGAGTATCAAAACTCCCTGTCCATCCCCGAGCAGACCCTCCGGGCTATGATCGGCCAGACCCTTTTCGCCGTCAGCGACGACGAGAGCCGGCCCGTCCACACAGGCAGCCTCTTTGTGGTGGGCGAGGAGGGCCTGACCCTGGTGGCGGTAGACGGCTTCCGTCTGGCCCTGCGCCGGGAAGCCGTGGCCGAGAAAAACGGGGAGTTCGAGTTCGTGGTCCCTGGGGCCTCCCTGGGAGAGGTGGAAAAAATCTGCCGGGAGACCGACGAGCTGGTGAGTATCCATCAGGGCGCCCGCCATGTGCTGTTCAAGATCGGCTCCACCATCCTCATCTCCCGCCGGCTGGAAGGGGAGTTTTTGGCCTGGCGCCAGGCCATCCCTCGGAACAATCCCATCAAGGTCACGGCGGACACCAAACAGCTGTTGGCCTGCATCGACCGGGTCTCCCTGATCGTCAGCGAAAAGCTGAAAAGCCCGCTGCGGTGCGTCATTAAGGACGGGGAAATTGACATGACCACCAGAACTGCCTTGGGCAACGCCCATGACTGCTGCCCGGTGGAGGGGAACGGAAACGATTTGGAGATTGGCTTCAACAACAAATACATGATGGACGCGCTGAAAGCGGCACCGAAGGATAAGGTGACCTTGGAGCTGTCCAGCCCGATTACGCCCTGTATTATCGTGCCGGCGGAGGGGGAGGAGAACTTCCTGTTTATGGTGCTGCCGGTGCGGTTGAAGGCGGAGTTTTAAGGATCTTCGGGAAGGGGTTGGTGGATCTATTACCTACGCTGAGGAAACTCCAACGCCCGCCCTCATCCGACCCGGCTTCGCCGGCCCACCTTCAGAGCTAAGGTAAAATGGATTTGATATCCAACTGTCCCCCGGACAGTTGGACCCCCAGGGGAAGGCAATTGGCAAACCCAGTAAGGCCTATTGTAGAAAACTACCGTAGTAATCACCCTAACGTAGCAAAGCACGCAGGCTTCCCCTCGGGGGGAAGCTGTCAGCGCAGCTGACGGATGAGGGGGCGATCCGGAGTACCGGCGGGTAGAAGAATCCCCTCGCCACCTTTTGCCATGGCAAGTTTCCACGATCCTAAAAAGGAGATCTTTTATGGAAAAACAAACCATTTCCATCACAACCGAATTCATCAAGCTGGAATCCCTGCTCAAACTCGCCAACCTGGTGGGCAGCGGCGGCGAGGCCAAGGTTCTCATCCAAGACGGCCAGGTATCCGTCAACGGCGAGGTCTGCACCATGCGGGGCAAAAAACTCCGGCCGGGGGACGTAGTCTCCTTTGCCGGTGAGGAGCTCCAGGTGCAATGAGGGTCGCTTCGGTCCATCTGGACGGGTTTCGGAACTACGAAGACTTTTCCGCGGACTTCGACCCCGGCGTCAATGTAATCTGGGGGGAGAACGCCCAGGGGAAGACCAATTTGCTGGAGGCCATCGGCTTTCTCTCGGGGGCACGGTCCCACCGGGCCCGGGGGGATAAGGAGCTCATTGCCTTTCAGCGGGACCGGGGAACCATCACCGCCCGGGCGGAAAGCCGGGGGCGGGAGTTTCTCATTGAGGCCCATCTTGCCCGGGGGGCCCGGCGGAAGCTCTTTGTGAACCACGTGAAGCTGAAAACCGCCGGGGAGCTGGCGGGGATTGTCCAGACCGTTTTGTTCTGTCCCGAGGATCTGGCCCTCATCAAATCCGGCGCGGCGGAACGTCGGGCTTTTTTGGACCAGGCCATTTGCCAGCTGCGGCCAAGGTACGCCGAGGCCCTGAGCCAGTATCACAAGCTGCTGGAGCATAAGACCCGGATTTTGCGGGACTGGGAGAAAAACCCCGGCCTGCTGGAGGTGCTGGAGGATTTCAACGAGGCCATGGCCCGGGCCGGCGCCCTGGTGATCCACTACCGGGCCCACTTTGTGGGGAAGCTGGCGGGAAGGGCCGCCCAGATCCAGCGGGAGTTTTCCGGGGCGCGGGAGGAGCTGACCCTGTCTTATCAGACAGTGCGCACCGTCCGGGACCCCCTTGGCCCTACGGTGGAGATTTATGAGGACCTTCGCCGCCACCAGGACAGCCACGGACGGGCGGAGCTGGAGGCCCGGTCCTGTCTCTCGGGCCCCCATAAGGACGATTTGGTGGCCCACATCAACAGCCAGCCCGCCCGGCAGTTCGCCTCCCAAGGCCAGACCCGGACGGCGGCCCTCTCCCTGAAGCTGGCGGAGCGGGAGCTCTTCCAGGACGACACCGGCCAGTGGCCCATCCTCCTGCTGGATGATGTCCTTTCGGAGCTGGACGCCAAGCGGCAGGATTTCGTCCTGGGGCGGATCACCGGCGGGCAGGTGTTCATCACCGGCTGCGAGGCCCCCCAGGGGGAGATTTCCCGGGGAAAACGGCTGCATATCCACCAGGGAAAGCTGGTGGAATAGACCGGGTGACCCCCTTGTTTCGGGAAAATCCGGGGCGATTTTTGTGTGCAAATTCCACAAATTTGAAAAACTTTTTCAAAAGGTGTACGAAAACGTCCCCCTTCGCGGGGGGGTTCCGGTAAGGTTAGAGGACATATTTTTCGCGGGAGAAAGGAGCAGGCCATGTATCTGCATTTGGGGGCCTCGGTGGTGATTCCTCAAAGGGACGTCCTGGGGATCTTTGACCTGGACAACACCACTTCTTCCCGTACCACTCGGGACTTTCTGGCTCGGGCCGAGCAGGCCGGGCAGGTGGTGACGGTGGGGGAGGATTTGCCGAAATCCTTTCTTCTTTGCCGTGCCCCTGATGGGGAGGTTACGGTTTATCTTTCGCAGCTTTCTTCGGCGACGCTTTTGAAGCGGGTGGAGTCGGGGCGGTTTGAGATGGTTTAGGGAGAGGTGGATGCGTCTATGACCAATGCCGTGGTGCCCTTTAGGCTCGCCCTCATCCGACCCGGCCCTTTGGGCCGGCCCACCTTCCCCCCCAGGGGAAGGCGATTGGCAAACCCTGTATGGCTTATGTAGAAAACTACCATAGCAATCACCCCAACGTAGCATAGCACGTAGGCTTCCCCTTGGGGGTCGAACTGTCCGGGGGACAGTTCGATGCAATCCAATGCGAAGCCACCTTAAACCATAGCTGGCACCGAAGGTGACTGATGAGGGGGCGATGTGGAGGATCGGCGGGTAGAAGAATCCCGTTACCACCTCCCCCAAAAAGCGTCGCAGACTTTTGCCCGCCGCAGCGGGCGAAATAAAATAAAATCATTTTTTCGCCGGCTCCGCCGGGGAAAAAATTCTTCTCGGCACGGGAGTGCCTGGCTCCGCCAGGCGCGGTTCGGGCCGCAATCCCCCTAATTTTGAGAGCCCAGCGAAGCGGGTCTCAAAATTCCTGTTTTTGGAGGTTATCTATGGATCAGTTAGAAAACAAAAACCCCACCGCAGTAGAACATGAATACGGGGCCTCGGAAATTCAGGTTCTGGAAGGACTGGAGGCCGTCCGGAAGCGGCCGGGTATGTACATCGGCTCCACCTCCTCCAGCGGTCTGCACCACCTGGTCTATGAGATCGTAGACAACTCCATCGACGAGGCCCTGGCAGGCTACTGCACCGAAATTCAGGTGAGCATCGAGCCGGGAAATATCATTACCGTTCTGGACAACGGCCGTGGAATTCCCGTGGACATCCAGCAGCAGACCGGCAAGCCCGCCCTGGAAGTGGTCTTTACCATCCTCCACGCCGGCGGCAAGTTCGGCGGCGGGGGCTATAAGGTCTCCGGCGGCCTCCACGGTGTGGGCGCCTCGGTGGTCAACGCCCTGAGCCAGTGGCTGGAGGTGCGGGTCTACAAGGACGGGAAAATCCACGAGATGAAGTTCGCCCGGGGCCATGTGACCCAGCCCATGACCATCATCGGGGAAACGGAAAAGACGGGCACGGAAGTGATTTTCAAGCCCGACCCGGAGATGTTTACCGAGACCACGGAGTATGACTATGACACCCTCCACACCCGGATGCGGGAGGAGGCCTTCCTGAACGCCGGCCTCACCATCACCATTGCCGACCGGCGAGGGGAGGAACCCATCTCCGACACCATGTGCTATGAGGGGGGCATCCGGGAGTTTGTCACCTACATCAACCGCAACAAGACCCCCATCCACGACGGGGTGATCTATATGGCGGGCACCCGGGAAGACGCCATGGCCGAGGTGGCCCTGCAATACAACGACAGCTACAACGAGATCATTGTCTCCTTTGCCAACAACGTGCACACCCCCGAGGGCGGCATGCACGAGGAGGGTTTCAAGCGGGCCCTCACCAACTCCCTGAATACTTACGGCAAAAAAGTCAAATTACTAAAGGACGACGAAAAGCTGAGCGGCGACGACTGCCGGGAGGGCCTCACCTGTGTCATCTCCGTGAAGCTCACCGAGGCCCAGTTCGAAGGCCAGACCAAGGCCAAGCTGGGCAACTCCGAGATCCGCACCCTGGTCAACGCCATCGTGACGGAAAAGCTGGAGGAGTTTTTCGAGGAAAACCCCTCGGTTGGCAAGGCCATTGTGGAAAAGGCCCTCACCGCCGCCCGGGCCAGAGAGGCCGCCCGGAAAGCCAGGGAATCCGTCCGGCGGAAAACCGGGCTGGAGTCGGGGCAGATGCCCGACAAGCTGCGGGACTGCAATGAGCGGGACCCGGCCCTGACGGAAATCTACATCGTTGAGGGCGACTCCGCCGGCGGCTCGGCCACCCAGGGCCGGGACTCCCGGTTCCAGGCCATCCTCCCCCTGTGGGGCAAGATGCTCAACGTGGAAAAGGCCCGGGCCGACCGGGTCTATGGCAACGACAAGCTCAGCCCTGTCATCACCGCCCTGGGGGCGGGCATCGGGGAGGAGTTTAACCCCGATAAGCTCCGCTACCACAAAATCGTCATCATGGCCGACGCCGACGTGGACGGGGCCCACATCCGCACCCTGCTGCTGACCTTCTTCTTCCGGTTCATGCGGCCTCTCATTGAGCAGGGGTATGTGTACTCCGCCGTGCCGCCGCTGTATAAGCTCACCCGGGGAAAGCACCAGCGGGTGGCCTACTCCGATGAGGAGCGGGATAAGGTATCCGCCGAGATGCGGGGGGACAATCCCAACGCCAAGGTGGAGATCAGCCGCTTTAAGGGCTTGGGCGAGATGGACCCCCATGAGCTGTGGGAGACCACCATGAACCCCGAGACCCGGACCCTGCGGCGGATCACCCTGGATGACGCGGTGAAGGCCGATGAGATTTTTACCATTCTCATGGGGGAGAAGGTGGAGCCGCGGAAGGAATTTATTGAAGAGAATGCGAAGTATGTGGTGAATTTGGATATTTGATCTGATATGAAGTATTTGGGGACCTTCGGGAGTGGGTTGGTGGGGCTATTACCAACGCTGTGGAATCCTTCAGGCACGCCCTCATCCGACCCGGCCCGCAGGGCCGGCCCACCTTCCCCCCCAGGGGAAGGCGATTGGCAAAGCCTGCATGGCTTATGTAGAAAAATACCATATCAGTAACCCCAACGTAGCATAATAGCGTAGGCTTCCCCTTGGGGGGAAGCTGGCACCGAAGGTGACTGATGAGGGGGCGATCTCGTAGTGACGGGGGATAGGGAGATACCATTGCCACCTTCCACCGTGGCAGGATTCCAAACTACCTCCCCCTTACGCTGTGAACTGCCCATTCGATTTTAGAGCGGCAGCCAGCGGAGCAGGTTGCTCCAACGCCCCGACTCAGCCCTCCCCCGCCGCAGGTTACGGCAAAAACCCCGGAAAGGACGTTCCCTTATGATCGTAAATTCCGTTATCTTCTTAATCGCCGCCGCCCTCCTGCCCCCCTTGATCCTCATATGGATCGTGGACCGCATGGACAAACTGGAGCGGGAGCCCCGGTCCCTGCTGTGGGGGCTTTTTCTCCGGGGGATGCTGGCGATGTTCCCCATCCTGGTGCTGGAGGTGGTGGCCGACCAGTTTATTGACTTCTTCCCCTGGCGGCCTTTGGTGTACCTCTTTCTGGCCTATTTCGTGGTGCCGGGATTTGTGGAGGAGGGGATTAAATACCGGGTCCTTCTCCGCCGGACCTGGCGGGACCCCAATTTTAACTACCGGTTTGACGGGGTGGTCTATGCCGTCTTTGTCTCCCTGGGCTTTGCCGCAGTGGAGAACGTGATGTATGTGCTCACCTCGGGCTTTTCCACGGCCATTGCCCGGGCCGTCTTTTCCATCCCCGGCCACGCCATGTTCGGCGTGGTGATGGGGGCGGGGATCGGCCGGGCCAAGTGGCTCTTTGACCACCAGCAAAGGGAGCAGGCCGCCTCCGCCCGCAGCCGGGCCTGGATCTTAGCCGCCATCCTCCACGGCCTCTACGACTTCCTCCTGGTGGGCTTCGGCTGGCTCTTCTATGTCTATTTTATTCTCTTAGTCATCTACGTGATCCGCCTCCTGCGCCAAAGCGCCCGAGAAGACGGCCCCACCAGATAACCCCCAAAAAGCGTCGCAGCGTCGCAGACTTCCGGCACCGCAGTGCCGGAACCAAATAAAATCATTTTTTCGCCGGCTCCGCCGGTGAAAAAATACTTCTCAGTCCGGGAGTGCCAGCTTCGCTGGCGCGGTTCGGACTGCCATCCCCCAAATTTTGGAGCCCAGCGAAGCGGGTCCAAAATTTCACCCCCTAAGGAGTTGGAACTATGGCAAAAAACAAAGACTACCGCCCAGAGGACATCGCCTTCCCCGACCAGGTCATCGTGGAGTCAGAGCTGGTCAAGGAGATGAAGGACAGCTACATAGACTACGCGGTATCCGTCATTGTGGGCCGGGCCCTGCCCGACGTGCGGGACGGGTTGAAGCCCGTCCACCGGCGCATTTTGTACTCCATGTATGAAAGCGGCCTGACCTCCGACAAGCCCTTTAAGAAATCCGCCACCTGCGTGGGCGACGTGCTGGGTAAATACCATCCCCATGGTGACGGCTCGGTTTACGACGCCCTGGTCCGTCTGGCCCAGGATTTCTCCATGCGGTATCCCCTCATCGACGGCCACGGCAACTTCGGCTCTGTGGACGGCGACCCCCCCGCGGCCTACCGTTACACCGAGGCCCGCATGGCCAAAATGGCCGGGGATATGCTGGCGGACATCGAGAAGGAGACCGTGGACTGGGACCCCAACTTCGACGAGAGCCGGAAGGAACCGAGGGTGCTCCCCGCCCGGTTCCCCAACCTGCTGGTGAACGGCTCCTCGGGCATTGCCGTGGGCATGGCCACCAACATCCCGCCCCACAACCTGCGGGAGGTCATCGACGCCGCCGTCTGCGTGCTGGACAACCCCGAGGCCGACCTGGCCGACCTGATGCAGTATGTGAAGGGCCCCGACTTCCCCACCAAGGGGATCATCATGGGCCGCTCCGGCATCCGGGCGGCTTACGCCACCGGCCGGGGCCGGGTGACCATCCGGGCCCGCACGGAGTTTGAGGAGTACGGCCGCAACCACGAGCGCACCCGGATCATCGTGACGGAGCTGCCCTATCAGGTGAATAAGCGGATGCTCATCGCCGCCATCGCCGAGCAGGTGAAGGAGAAGCGGCTGGAGGGGATCTCCGACCTGCGGGATGAATCCGACCGCAACGGTATGCGGGTGGTCATCGAGCTCAAGCACGACGCCAACCCCCAGGTGGTCCTGAACCACCTGCTCACCCAGACCCAGCTCCAGACCACCTTCGCCATCAACATGCTGGCCCTGGTGGACAACCAGCGGCAGCCCCGTATCCTCTCCCTGCGGAATATTCTGGACGAGTACCTGGCCTTCCAGGAAGAGGTCATCACCCGGCGCACCCGCTATGATAAGCGGAAGGCTGAGGAACGGGCCCACCTGTTGGAGGGCCTGCTCATCGCCCAGGACAACATCGACGAAGTGATCAAAATCATCCGCTCCAGCTATGACAACGCCAGGGAAAACCTGATGAACCGCTTTGACCTGGACGAAATCCAGGCCCAGGCCATCTGCGACATGCGGCTCATCGCCCTCCAGGGCCTGAACCGCGAGAAGCTCCAAAACGAGTATGACGAGCTGGAGAAAAAGATCGCCTGGTATCAGGAGCTACTGTCCCACCGGGAAAAACTGGTGGGCGTTATGAAACAGGAGCTGCTGGAGGTGCGGGACAAGTACGGCGACGACCGGCTCACCGAGATCCAAGACGTGGAAAACGAGATCGACATCGAGGACCTCATTGAGGAGGAGAACTGCGTCTTCACCCTCACCGCCGCTGGGTACATCAAACGCATGCCCGTGTCCACCTACCGGGCCCAGAAGCGGGGGGGCAAGGGGATCTCCGCCCAGAGCCTCCGGGAGGAGGACTATGTGGACACCCTCTTTACCGCCTCCAGCCACGACAACATTCTCTTCTTCACCAGCTCCGGCCGGGTGTATAAAAAGAAGGGTTACCAGATCCCCGAGGCCAGCCGGACGGCCAAGGGGACCCATCTGAACAACATCTTCCAGTTCGAGCCGGGGGAGAAGGTCACCACCATGCTCCACGGCCGGGATTATGACGAAAATGGCTACCTCTTCATGGTCACCCGCAAGGGCACCGTGAAGCGGACCGAGAAGGCCGCCTTCCGGAACATCCGGGCGGTGGGCCTGCGGGTGCTCACCCTGGACGAGGGGGACGAGCTCATGGCCGTGCTGGAGACCGACGGCCAGGCCAATATCCTCATTGCCACCCACGACGGCATGGCCATCTGCTTCCGGGAGACCGACGTGCGCCCCATGGGCCGCACCGCTGTGGGCGTCCGGGGCATCAAGCTGCGGGAGGGGGACTCCGTCATCGGCGGGGTCCTGGCCCAGCCGGGCACCACCCTGCTGGCCATCACCGAAAAGGGCTATGGCAAGCGGACCCCCATCGAGGAGTACATCCGTTCCGGCGGCGAGCCCCAGCACCGGGGAGGCTTCGGCCTGAAGGGCTACCAGATCACCGAAAAGACCGGTAAGGCCGCCGGGGTCCAGTTGGTGGAGGCC
The DNA here is from genome assembly GCA_022764045.1 of Clostridiales bacterium. Classification (GTDB taxonomy): domain Bacteria; phylum Bacillota; class Clostridia; order Oscillospirales; family Oscillospiraceae; genus Evtepia. Next base: position 24,785 of record JALERU010000008.1, read on the forward strand.
GACGATGATATCATGATTATCTCCGACGACGGCACCATCATCCGCATGGCCGCCGCTGACGTGAATCTTTACAGCCGCACCGCCCAGGGTGTCCGGGTGATGCGGGTGTCGGAGGAGACCAGGGTGATCTCCCTGGCCCGGGTCCCCAAGGAAAATGACGAGGAGGACGAGGAGGAAACCGAGCCTCCCGCCCAGGCGCCCCAGGAATAAAAAAGAGGACGATCCAACGTGAAACAAGTGACCATCTATACAGACGGTGCATGCTCCGGCAACCCCGGCCCTGGCGGCTGGGGTGCCGTGCTCATGTACGGAAATCATAAGAAGGAGATCTCCGGCGGGGAAGCCTCCACCACCAACAACCGCATGGAGCTGACGGCGGTGATCTCCGCCCTGTCCCTGCTGAAGGAGCCCTGTTTGGTGGATCTCTACTCCGACTCCAAGTATGTCATCGACGCCCTGGAAAAGGGCTGGGCCAAGGGGTGGAAGAAGCGAGGGTGGGTGAAGAGCGATAAGAAGCCCGCGCTGAATCCTGACCTGTGGGAGGTGCTGCTGGGGCTCACGGAGGTTCACCAGCTGCGGTATCACTGGGTGAAGGGGCATGGGGAGAATCCCTATAATAACCGGTGTGATGAATTGGCGGTGGGGGAGAGTAGGAAGTTTAAGTGAGGGGCTTTTGTTGGCTGCTGCGGTGGAAGGTGGGAACGATAACCCCCTATCCCCCGTCACTACGAAATCGCCCCCTCATCAGTCACCTTCGGTGACAGCTTCCCCCCGAGGGGAAGCCTACGCTACTTTGGTATGTTGAGGTTATTGCTACGGTACTTTTCTACAGTAAGCCATACAGGATATGCCAACGCCTTCCCCTGGGGGGAAAGGTGGGCCGGCGAAGCCGGGTCGGATGAGGGCGAGCGTTGAGGATCCCACAGCGTCGGTAATAGACCCACCAACCCCCCACTCTAAGCGCCCCGCCCGGCGAGGGCACGCAAGGTGCGTGATACACCTTAAAGGAGAATTTAATCATGCAAAAAACCATCCTATTCGACTTAGACGGCACCCTCCTCCCCATGGACCAGGATGCCTTTACCAAGGGCTACTTCAAGCTCTTAGCCAAAAAACTGGCCCCCCATGGCTACGACCCCGCAGCCCTGGTGGATCACATCTGGGCCGGCACCGCGGCCATGGTGAAAAACGACGGCAGCCGAACCAACGAGGCCGCCTTTTGGTCTACCTTCGCGGGAATCTATGGCCAGGAACGGGTCCAAAGGGATATGCCCTTGTTTGACGAATTTTACCGGGTGGAGTTCCAAGAGGCCAAGGCCCTGTGCGGGTACAATCCCAAGGCCGGCCAGGCGGTGGCCGCCTGTAAGGCCGCCGGGTTCCGGGTGGCCCTGGCCACCAACCCCATTTTCCCCGCCTACGCCACCGAGAGCCGCATCCGCTGGGCGGGGCTGGAGCCGGAGGACTTTGCATTGTACACCACCTATGAGAACGTCGGCTATTGCAAGCCCAACCCCGACTATTACCGGGAAGTGGCCGCCCACCTGGGCTGCCAGGCGGCAGACTGCCTGATGGTGGGCAATGACGTAGACGAGGATATGATCGCCGCCCGGCAGACCGGCATGGAGGGATTTTTGCTCACCGACTGCCTGGTGAACCGGGAGGGGAAGGACCTCTCCGTCTATCCCCAAGGGGGCTTTGAAGACTTTTTGGAATATTTGAAGGGATGGAAATAACGGAGTTCTGTGGGGAAATCCAATGAGCTGACACATCCCCATTTTTTCTGATTTTGTGGAAAAATTCCCGGATTTTTTCTGGCAGAGGCCCAAAAGTGTCCCTCAGGAGAGCCACTTTTCCACATCTTCCACGGAAAAGTCCACATGGAGGGCCGTGCTGATCCCCAGCCCCAAGACCCGGGAGAGGGTTTCCACCTCGCTGTCCACGTTCCGTGGGGTGACGAACCACTCGGCCCCCTCCTGGCGGAAGGGGGCGGGATCGAAGTCTTTTTCTCCTCCTTCCTCCAGCAGGTCCAGGCAGAGGGTGGCCGCGTCCACCACCGTGGGGACCCCCACGGCGATGACGGGGATCCCCAGATTTTTTTGATCCAAGGCCATCCGGGCGTTGCCCACCCCGGAGCCGGGGACGATTCCCGTGTCGGAGACCTGAATGGTCCGGCACACCCGCTCCTGCCGGCGGGCGGCCAAGGCGTCCACGGCGATGAGGCAGGCGGGCTTCAGCTTTTTCACCACCGCCCCGATGAGCTCCCCGCTCTCCATCCCCGTGCTGCCGGTGACCCCGGCGGCCAGGGCGGAAACCGGGCGGAGGGCGGAAAACTCCTGGGGTAGGTTTTCCACCAGATGGCGGGTGACTAGAAGAAATTCCGTGGTCCGGGGGCCCACGGCGTCAGGGGTCACTCGGCGGTTGCCCAGGCCGGCCACCAGCACAGGGCCCTCCTTGGGGAGGGTGGGCAGAGACTCCAGCATGGCCGCCACACTCCGGGCGGTGTGGAGAATCTCCTCCCGCTCCCGTGGCAGCTCCGGCAGGGTCAGGGTGAGATAGGTCCCCTTTGGTTTTCCCAGTGCCTCTTCCCCCGCCCGGTTCAAAATCTCCACCCGGGTCAGGGGCAGGCCGAAGACCGTGTCCTCCTGGGCCTTTACCCCGGAAAGACGGGTGGTTTTGGTCACCGAGCCCTCCGCCAGCTCCTTGGCCTCCAGGGCCAGATCAATTTTTCTGCCTGTTTTCATGGGTCGCTCCCTTCCCCCAACCACCAGATGTGGTGGAGTTCTTGATTTTTTATCACTATCTTTAGCATTTTCTAAAATTTTATGTAAAAATTCAATTTTTTTCAGAAAAAAGGTTGCAATTCCAGAGGAGATATGCTAAAATACATTCTCGCACAGAACTTTTGTGACTAAATTTACCGATCGGAGGAGGTGTTTGGTTTGCCGAATATCAAGTCTGCAAAGAAGCGTGTTCTGGTCAATCAGACAAAGGCCGCAAGAAACAAGGCCGCAAAGTCCGCACTGAAGACTCAGCTGAAGTATTTTGACGCTGCTATCAAC
>JALERU010000025.1 GCA_022764045.1 Clostridiales bacterium
TCAGAACGTCGTGAGACAGTTCGGTCCCTATCTGTTGCGGGCGTAAGAGATTTGCAGGGAGCTGTCCTTAGTACGAGAGGACCGGGATGGACGCACCTCTGGTGCACCTGTTGTCGTGCCAACGGCATAGCAGGGTAGCTACGTGCGGACGAGATAAACGCTGAAAGCATCTAAGCGTGAAACTCTCCCTAAGATAAGATCTCTCATCCTTCATGGAGTAAGGCACGACGTAGACTATGTCGTAGATAGGCCGGAGGTGGAAGTGCAGTAATGTATGGAGCTGACCGGTACTAATAAGCCGAGGGCTTGACCTGAGTCTCAGGTTAAGGGAAGAATATGCAGGCGCTTGCGAGGCATACAACAGGTACTTTGTTCAGTTTTGAGGGTGCGAAAAATATAACCTCAACTTTCCTCAGAACAGAAAGTACAGAAAACAGTCTTGTAGCTAGGAATCGTATTTCTACCACAGCCATACGAAACTAAGCCAGCATAAAGTTTTCTTTGCTTACTTTCTTGTTCACAAGAAAGTAAGTTGGTGTTGATTGCAGTGAGGGTCCACCCGTTCCCATCCCGAACACGGAAGTTAAGCTCACTTGCGCCGAAGATACTTGTTTGGAGACGAACCGGGAAAATAGGTAACGCCAACATAGAAAAGAGACAGCCGTTTGGTTGTCTCTTTTTTGTTGCGCATCAGAGGGGAAGAAGAACTGAAAAATGCCTCCCAAATCATTTTGGGAGGCATTTGAGCTGTTTGTTTAGAGATCCTTTTTGATGGTTTCCACCCAAGCGTTGGCAAAGGTGACCATGCCTTCCTTGGTGGGGTGAACGCCATTGACAGAATCATAGGTGAAATTCTGGGCAGCCAGATCCACCAGATGGCAGCCGGCTTCCTTGACGCAGTCACGGATGATCTCGTTGTAGTCTTCCAGATTGGCCAGGGATTCTGGCGTGGCGTAGGGGAGGCGGTTGTTGGGGTTCTGCCCCAAAACCAAGGTTCCCGCCCAGACCTGAACGCCGGGGTGGAACTTCTGGACCTTCTGAAGCATATCCAGATAATCCCGACGGAACTTGTCCAGCTCGATATCGTGGACCACATCGTTGATGCCGGTGTAAATGAGGACGATATCGGGGCTCTCTTCCTCGGTGGCCAGGCCGCGAATCCGGCCGGGGAGGACGGCGGCATAGTGACCGGCGTAGCTGACATGGGAGCCGGAGAAGGAGTTGTTTTTCAGGAAGGTACCGCCAATCTTCTGGGTGACCAGCATCCACCAGGTTTCCTCAGCGGTGCCGAAGCCGGAATAAGAGATATAGCTGGGAGAATACCAGCTGCCGAGCCTGGGAGTATAGCCTTCAAAGGTGCTGATGCCGTCTCCCAAAACGGAGACCTTGGGGGCAGTTGCTTGAGACATGATAAGTCCTCCTTTGTTGTATATTATACTAACGAAAAAATCATTTTGAATCAAGGTATGGAAAGAGTTTATCAAACTTCCAGTAAAATAGATGTTGCGATGGCATCATTTTTCGGATATTCTGATCGTGGAGCTTATTATACTCCAGAGAGAAGGGAAGTGCAAGAAAACTGGGAAAAAAGCAGAAAAATTCTCTTGAGAAAACAAAAATTGTCCCGTTAGCCCTCCAAAGAGTCGGCATCCAGGGCGCGAAGCCACAGGGAGGCAAGCTGTTTCATCCCTTCGCCATTGGGATGGAAGGCGTCCAGCGAGGTGTAGCGGAAGCCCATAGCGGCCAGATCAACCAGATGGGCGCCGGCTGCGTCTGCGGCCTGGCGAATGGCATCGTTGTAGGGCGCCAGCCGCTGGACCAGGGGCCGCATGGAGCGCTGATCCCCACCGATGGCCCCCAGAAGCAGGGTGCCGCAGTGGAGCCCCGACCGGGGGTATTCCTCCTGGATTCGGGCAAGGAGCTGCCGGTACTCCGCCCCAAAGACCTCCGGGGGAATGTAAAAGATCGCATCGTTGAGCCCGGCGTAAAGAAGAATGTGGTCGGGGGCGATGCCGTCCACCGCCAGCTGCCGGATGCGGCCCGCGGGGAAGCCCCCCATCTTGCCCTCTGTGACGATTGTGTTGCCTGAGATGGACAGATTGGAGAGCAGTTCGCCCCCCAAGGCCCGGATCACCTGCATCCACCAGGTGTCCTCCGCGGTGAAGACTCCGGTGGCCACGCCGGTGTCGGGCCCGTAGTGCTCTGCCCCCCAGGGAGAGTAGCCCTGAAAGGAGGAAATGGAGTCGCCCAAAATGGAAAATTTTCTCAGCGTGTTTGTCATGGTGTCCGCCTCCTGACGATAAAATTCCATTTTCAGTATAGCAAACCAGAGGAAAAAAGGGAATGGAAAAAAGCCCAAAAACAAATTTCCGAAAATTTCGGATTCTGGGGCAAATTTGTTTGGAAAATCACTGGACAATTCGGTCCGTTGGCTTTATTATATATAGTGTTTTAGTCTCCCTGCGGACTGAGGCAATTTTTTGGGGAAAAAGAGAATTAGGCAAGGAAAAACAGAGGTGATGCTTATGAAGCAAATGTTCTACGGCGGCGTCCACCCCGCCGAACACAAGGAAGCTACTGAGCAGAAACCGATCCAACCGCTGTCCAATGCTCCGGCTCAGGTCGTGATCCCGATGTCCATGCACATCGGTGCACCCTGTAAGCCTGTGGTGCAGAAGGGCGATACCGTAACGGTCGGTCAAATGATCGGTGCTACCGCGGGCCTCGGCGCTCCCATCCACGCCAGTGTTTCTGGCACGGTTGTGGCAGTTGAGCCCCGTCCCGGCACCGGCGGCGTGCCCACGCTTTCTGTTGTGATTGAAAATGACTTCCAAAATACCCTTTGCCCGGACTGCAAGCCGCGTGAAAATGTCGACGCCCTGACCTCTCAGGAAATCATCGACATCATCCGCGACGCTGGCTGTACCGGTATGGGCGGCGCGGGCTTCCCCACCCACGTCAAAATCAGTTCCGCAGTCGGCAAAGCAGACACCATTATCATCAATGGTGCCGAATGCGAACCCTACATTACCGCGGACCATCGCCTGATGCTGGAGCACGGCGAGAAGATCATCGGCGGCGTTCGGTTCATCATGAAGGCTCTGCAGCTGGATCACGCGTTCATCGGCATTGAAGACAACAAGATGAACGCCGTCAACCACCTGAAGGAGTTGGTGGGCGACGCCAAGGACATCACCGTCCGGGCGCTGCGCACCCGTTACCCACAGGGCGCTGAGAAGCAGCTCATTCAGGCCATCACCGGCCGTGAGGTGCCCCCCGGCAAGCTGCCCGCCGATGTGGGTTGCTGCGTGTTCAACGCCGCCACCACCGCTGCCATCTATGACGCTGTGGCACTGGGCCTGCCCGTGTACCAGCGTGTGATCACCATCACCGGCAGCGCGGTGAAGAACCCTGTGAACCTGCTGGCTCCCGTTGGCACCCCCTTCTCCCACCTGATTGAGGAGGCCGGTGGCTTCAACGGCACCCCCGCCCGTGTGATCTCCGGCGGCCCCATGATGGGCTTCGCCCAGTATGATATGTCGGTGACCATGGGCAAGGCCAGCAACTGCGTGCTCTGCCTGAGCAAGGAGGATATGCCGGCGGTCAGCCCCAATCCCACCTGTATCCGCTGCGCACGCTGCGTCAACGTCTGCCCCATGCACCTGACTCCCCTCTTTATGAACATGTTCGCGAAGGCTCGCCGCTGGAGCGAAGTGGAAGAGTACCGGATTATGGACTGCATGGAATGCGGCTCCTGCCAGTACATCTGCCCGGCCAGAATTCCTCTGGTGCAGCAGTTCCGTACCGCGAAGTTCGCCATCCGCCAGCAGGCGGCAAAGAAGTAAGGAGGGTACAGCATGGAAGAATATAAACTGAGCGTAGCCTCCTCCCCTCACGCATCGTCCCCTGTTGGGACTAAAAATCTGATGCGGGATGTCCTCATCGCCCTGATCCCCGCTATGGCGATGGGCATCTGGGTGTTTGGCCCGCGCGCACTGACCACCACCCTGGTGTCGGTGATTTTTTGTGAGATCTTTGAGTGGGGATACTGCAAGCTGATGCACAAGCCCAACCCCTGCGGTGACCTGTCCGCTGCCATCACCGGCGTGCTGCTGGTCTTTGTATGTCCGGTCACCCTGCCCTATTGGACCATCGTCATTGGCGACTTCTTCGCCATTGTTGTGGTCAAGCAGCTCTTTGGCGGCCTTGGCACCAACTTCCTCAACCCCGCACTGGCTGGCAGAGCTTTCCTGATGCTCTGCTACCCCGTGCCCATGACCACTTGGGTGCTGCCCGGCAAGGAGCATTGGGCCTCCGTTGTCTCGGCGGCTGACGCCACCACCGGCGCCACCCCCCTGGCTGTGGACTTTATGAAGGGCGGCGTCACCCCCGACGCCTCTCTGGCTGATATGTTTATCGGCAACATCGGCGGCTGCGTGGGCGAGGTTTCCGCCATCGCCCTGCTCATTGGCGGTATCTATCTGATCGCCAAGGGCGTCATCCGCATCCGCATCCCCGCCGCTTACATCCTGACTGTGGCTGTTCTGACCCTGATCTTCTCCCGGGCTCCCGAGGGCGTCAACGTCTTCACCTGGATGCTCCGCGAGATCTTCGCAGGCGGTCTGTTCCTGGGCGCTTTCTTCATGGCCACCGACTACGTGACCAGCCCCAACACCCCCAAGGGCGAAGTGATCTTCGGCATCGGCGCAGGCCTGCTGGTGGTCTTCATTCGTTACTTCGGCGGTTACCCCGAGGGCGTCTGCTACTCCATCCTGATTATGAACATCTGCGTCTGGCTCATCGATAAGGCCACCCTGCCCAAGCGTTTCGGCGTGACCGCTGAGATGCGCAAGGCGGAAAAGGAAAAGGCCAAGGCGGCCAAAAAAGCTGCAAAGGAGGGCGCTGAAGCATGAGCACTGCAAAGAAAGAACCCGGCATGGCCTCGCTGGTCATCGTGCTGGCCCTCATCTGTCTGGTGGTTGCGGCTCTGCTGGGCCTGGTCAACCAGGTCACCGCTCCCGCAATCAAGGCAAACACCGAAAAGACCATCCAGGACTCTCTGAAGGTGGTTCTCCCTGCCGATGAATATACAGAGGTAAAGGACCTGCCGATGACAGAGGTCACCCTGGACACCGGCACCGTGGTCCCCGTTCTGGCCGTTTATCAGGCCGGCGAGGACGGCTATGTGGTGGAGACCAACTCCCCCAACGGCTTCGGCGGCGCCCTGGATATGATGGCCGGCATCAACTCCGCCGGTGAAGTCACCGGCCTGGCCATCATCACCCACGCTGAGACCTCCGGTCTGGGCTCCAAGGCCACCGATCCCGAGTGGCAGGCCCAGTTCGCCGGCGCCACTGACGTGGTCAGCGTTACCAAGGATGGCGGCACCATCAACGCCATCACCGGATCCACCATTACCTCCCGCGCAGTTTGCGACGGCGTGAACGCCGCCCGTGCTGTTGTGGAAGCACTGGGTTAAGGAGGGACCGAAAACATGAATGTAAAGAAACAATTTATTGACGGCCTCATTGCCCAAAACCCGGCTCTGGTCCAGTTGCTGGGTATGTGTCCCCTGCTGGCTATCACCACCTCGATGTTCAACGGCCTGGGCATGGGCCTGGCGGTTATGGTCATCCTGACCTGCTCCAACGTGGTTATCTCCGCCCTGCGGAAGATCATCCCCGGCAAGGTTCGTATCGCCTGCTACATCGTCGTGATCGCCGGCTTCGTGACCATGGTCGACCTGCTGCTGAAGGGCTTTGTGCCCGCACTGTCCGCCAGCCTGGGTCTGTTCATCCCTCTGATCGTGGTTAACTGTATCATCCTGGGCCGCGCCGAAGGCTTCGCTTCTAAGAACGGCATCGGCGCTTCCGCTCTGGACGGTATCTTCCAGGGCTTCGGCAACATGGTGGCTCTGACCATCATGAGTATCATCCGTGAGTTCCTGGGCGCCGGCACCTTTGGCGGCGGCATCCTCAACGGCGGCGCCGGCTATCAGATTCTCCCCGAGAATGTGGTGGCTCTGGGCATGATCCTCCCCGTGGGCGGCTTCCTGACCCTGGGCGTGGTCATCGCTGTTGTTCAGTACTTTATGAGCAAGCCCAAGAAGAATAAGGAGGTGGCGAAGTAATGGAAAGTATCACTAGCCTGCTTTCGATTGCCTTGGGCGCAGTTTTGGTCAACAACTTCGTCCTGTCCCAGTTCCTGGGCATCTGCCCCTTTATGGGCGTGTCCAAGAAGGTTGAAACCGCACTGGGCATGGGCATGGCAGTTATCTTCGTCATGGGCGTGGCCTCTGCGGTCAACTGGCCCATCAACCAGTTCCTGAACAGCAAGGGCCTGGGCTTCATGCAGACGGTGACCTTCATCCTGGTCATCGCCTCCCTGGTGCAGTTCGTGGAAATGTTCCTGCAGAAGGCAATGCCCTCCCTGTACGAAGCACTGGGTGTGTATCTGCCCCTGATCACCACCAACTGCGCCGTGCTGGGCGTGACCCTGCAGAATGCCCAGAAGTCTTACAACTTTGGCGAGAGCCTGACCTATGGTATCACCGGCGGTGTGGGCTTCCTGCTTGCCATCGTTCTGTTCGCCAGCGTGCGTGAGCGCATGGAGTTTGCCAAGTGCCCCAAGTGCTTTGAAGGCTTCCCCATCGCCCTGGTGGCGGCCAGCCTGATCTCTCTGGCATTCATGGGCTTCTCCGGCCTGAAGGTTTGGTAAGGGAGGCGAGGAGAGAATTATGAGTACTACAATTTTAGCACCCATCGTACTGTGTGTACTGGGTATCGTCTTTGGTATCATTCTGGCTGTCGCTTCCAAGGTCTTCGCGGTGGAAAAGGACCCCCGTGAAGAGGCTATCACCGAGTGTCTCCCCGGCGCCAACTGCGGCGGCTGCGGCTATCCCGGCTGCGGCGGCTATGCCAGCGCTGTGGTAAAGGGCCTGGCCCCCGTAGACGCCTGCGCCCCCGGCGGCGCTGAGCTGGCCAAGAAGATCGGCGCCATCATGGGCGTGGAAGTGGAAGAGGGCGCCCGCAAGGTTGCACAGGTCATGTGTACCGGCGGCGGCCACGACAAGACCCGCTATGATTACGTCGGCCTGGATAGCTGCCTGGGCATCTCCCGGGTGTCCTCCGGCCCCCTGCAGTGTTCCTATGGCTGCCTGGGCGGCGGCGACTGCGTGGAAGCATGTAAGTTTGACGCCATTCACATTGTGGACGGCGTGGCCAAGGTGGATGAGCAGGCTTGTGTGGCCTGCAACGCCTGCGTCACCGCCTGTCCCAAGAACATCATCCGGATTATTCCCCGGAACTCCAAGAAGTATACCGAGATCCCCTGCGCATCCCATGACAAGGGCCCCGTGGTCCGTCAGGCCTGCGACAACGGTTGCATCGGTTGTAAGATCTGCGTGAAGGCCTGCCCCAAGGAGGGCGCCATCACCGTGGAGAACTTCCTGGCAAAGATCAACTACGATATCTGCATCGGCTGCGGTCTGTGCTCTCGGGCCTGCCCCCGCAAGCTGATCACTGTGGACGGCGTGGTTCTGCCGCCTAAGCCCAAGAAGCCCGCGGCTCCGAAGGCTGAGGCCGCCCCCGCCGCCGCTCCCAAGGCCGAAGCTGCCCCCAAGGCGGAAGCTGCTCCCAAGGCAGAAGAGGCCCCTAAGGCAGAGGCTGCTCCCGAAGCTCCCAAGGCCGAGTGATTGCGTCATTGCAGAAACATCGGATTCCAGTAAAATTCCCCGCGCCAACCGGCGCGGGGAATTTTTACGTGGGTCAGCGCGTGCTGATACTATGATTCCATAAAAACAAGATTTTTATGGAATCAGCAACGCAAACGCGTTGCTCTTTTCAGCGGCTTTGCCGCTGAAAAGACGTCTCATACATCATTCAACGCACCTGTGGCGCGATAAAAAGTAGCCTTTTGCAAAGTCTACTTTTTATCGAATGATAGGATCAGAAGCCGCTTTTCTGGCTGGACAGCTCGAAGGAGGCGCACTCGGTGCAGGCGCATTCCTTGCTGGTGGGGCCGCAGCGGCCCACCTGGATGGAAGACAGGGAGCAGACACTCTTGGCGCCATTGTGGAAGGCGCAGTCGGAGACGGAGCACTTAATGCTGTTGTTGGCGTTCATATTGTTGTTCATGGGGCGTTCCTCCTTTTGAATGGGTGAGAGCCGGGGGCTCTCTTGGAATCAAGGCGGCGGACTTCCAACCGATTACTCTGAAAGCCGTCAGGGATAGTATGGACCGGTCAGGGCCGGTTTATGCCCTGGGACAGCGACACCTTTCCGTGCATAGTATGGACGGGAGGTGAGAGACCATGGATTTGCGGAATCATCAGATCACCATTCGGGAGCTGCTGGCGGACCCCAGAGCAAAGGAAGTGCTGGAGCGCCGGTTCCCCCAAGTGATCAACCGGCCTATCGTGGCCAAGTCCGGTGGGATGACCCTGGAACGGGCCATGAAGCTGGGGGCGGCCTACGTACCGAAAAAAGTGATCCAGGAGGCCCTGACGGAGCTGAAGGCTCTGTGACCCCTGGAAAAGGGCCGGTACGCTGGCCCTTACATAGAGGATTTGGGGGCTTTCATCGGGAGCCGGAAGGGAAGACACCGGTACCAGCGCAGGCAGTCGGGGGTACCCGTTTGGTGGAGCAGGAGCAAAGAGACCAAACTGTCTGCGGCGAAGAGGAGGAAGAGCACCCGAATCAGCCAGAAGGGCAGGCGGGCCAGCAGCGGCGCAAACAGGGGCTGGAGGACAAAAACCGTCAGCAGGGAGAGCCCGCCCCAAAAGAGGGTATACAGGGGACAGACCCGCCCGGACAGGTTGCCGGGTTGCTGGTCATAGGCCCAAAATTTCACCCCCACGCCCCGCTCATAAAAGACGGCCGCCCCATATTCTACCAGGGTGCACACCAAAGCGCCGGCGACAAAGACCCAAATGGGCTGGGATAGGATTGGCCGGGGCAGAGCCAGCACCGCCGCCGCCCCGAAGCCATAGACCGGGCAGAGGGGCAACAGAAGCAGGCACTTGCGGTCCTTCTTGGGATGGCGAAGAAGCCAGACATAGCCAACCTCCACCAGAAAGCCCAAAAAGCTGTAAAATAAAAAAATTACGATCAAATTAGCCATAGGTTCACCTCGGAGATAGCTTGCCCTGGGGAAGGGTCCTTATCCCGAAAGAAAAAATTTTAAGAACGAAAAAAGGGTATTGACAAAAAGAGGCGGGGTGTGATAATATATACGAGCTAACGGTTCTGGAATACGTACTTATGCGGGTGTAGTTCAATGGTAGAATCCCAGCCTTCCAAGCTGGTCGCGTGGGTTCGATTCCCATCACCCGCTCCATCTGCAAAGCTGACAGCTCCGGGTGCCGGTTTTGCAGATGGCAGTGGTATTGGAGCAGTTAGGGCGGCAGTTCGTTATATGCGCCTGTAGCTCAGCTGGATAGAGCAACTGCCTTCTAAGCAGTGGGTCAGGGGTTCGAGTCCCTTCAGGCGTGCCATTTTCCCCGCTCTGCTTAGCAAGCAATTTGGTGGGTGTAGCTCAGTTGGTTAGAGCACCGGATTGTGGTTCCGGGTGTCGAGGGTTCGAGTCCCTTTACCCACCCCAGATATCTCGGGAGAGAGCCGGAGCGTCGGTTCCGGCTCTCTTCTTATAAAAGAAGCATCCTATCATGGGGTGTAGCCAAGTGGTAAGGCACGGGACTTTGACTCCCGCATTCGCTGGTTCGAGTCCGGCCACCCCAGCCATATTTGACCCGTTAGCTCAGTTGGCAGAGCACCTGCCTTTTAAGCAGGGTGTCCGGGGTTCGAATCCCCGACGGGTCACCAGCTCAGAAATTCCCAACACCGTTCCGTTTCCGGCTTTGCCGAAAACTGCACTCTGTTGGGAATTTCTTCGCTTTCCATCCGAACCCGCTCCGCTGGGCTTCGGATGGAGGGGACGAGGGTACGGTTTTAGCTGTGTAAAATCCCGCAAATCTTTGTATCGCAAAGGTTTGCGGGATTTTTAATATGACAATTTTGTAAGTTGCATTTATCGGACATTCGCAATATAGTAACTTTAGGTAGATACCGCAAGCCGAAAAGGGCCGGGAAAAGGAGTGGAAGCATGGACAAGCTGTTGCTTTTGGAGGATGATTTGAGTTTGGTTACTGGGCTCTCCTTCGCGTTCCAAAAAGCAGGGTTCGCGGCGGATGTGGCCAGGACGATGCAAGAGGCTGAGGCACTTTGGAGGGAGGGAAAGTATGACCTTCTGGTGCTGGACGTCTCTCTCCCGGATGGCTCCGGGTTTGCGTTTTGCCAAAGGGTGCGGCAGGTTTCCAAGGTGCCCATTATTTTTTTAACGGCTTCGGAGGAAGAGACAAGCATGATTATGGGTCTGGAGATCGGCGGGGACGATTACATCACAAAGCCCTTTAAGCTGGGGGTGTTGATTTCCAGAATCCGTGCCCTCCTTCGCCGGGCAAAGGACTTTGACGCAGGGGGGACGGAACTTCAATCCAATGGGATCAAGGTGCTGTTGCTCCAGGGACAGGCCTACAAGGGCGGGGAACCGTTGGACCTGACGGCGGGAGAATACAAGCTGCTGTGCCTGTTGATGCAAAACCCCAATGTGGTGCTCTCCAAGGAACAGATTTTGGATAAGCTGTGGGATTGTGAGGGAAACTATCTGGATAGCAGTACCCTCACGGTGTATATTCGCAGGCTGCGCCTCAAGGTGGAGGATAACCCCAGCCAGCCACGCCTGATTGTCACCGTCCGGCGCATGGGGTACAAGTGGAACGTCACGGGAGCGTGAGGTGGGGTATGAGGATCTTTGCCAACCGAGAAATCCGGCGTTTCGTGGAACTGCTGGCGGCTGTCATGGCCGGGTTCCTTCTGCTGTCCCAGGGCATCGAGGGGTGGACCTACAAAAGATTTTCCCTGCCGCTGCTGCTGCTCTCCCTGGCGGCTTTTTGCTGCGTCATGGCGGCCTGCGTTTGGTATTTCCGCCAGCAGGACAAAACCATGGAAGCCGCCGTGGCGGAGATTGAGGCCGTCCTCTCCGGAGACCGGGACGCCCGGATCGACTGCGATGAGGAGGGGGAGCTCTATCAGCTCTTTCACGCGGTGAACACCCTGTCCGCAGTGTTAAGCGCCCACGCTGCCAACGAGCTGCGGGAAAAAGCCTTCCTGAAACAGACTATATCCGACATTTCCCATCAGCTGAAAACCCCCCTTGCCGCCCTGAATGTGTACAACGGCCTGCTCCAGGGGGAGGCCGAGGCACTGCCCGCCATCCTGGAATTTGTCGCCCTTTCCGAACAGGAGCTGGACCGTATGGACACCCTGGTCCAAAACCTGCTGAAAATCACAAGGCTGGACGCCGGGACCATTGTACTGGAAAAGCACCCGGAACCGGTGGCGGACATGATGAAGGACGTCCAGCTCCATTTCGCCTACCGGGCCAGGCAGGAGGGAAAAGAGCTCCTCTTGTCCGGCGCTGACGGCGTCTGCCTCCTCTGCGACCGGGACTGGATGCTGGAAGCCATCGACAATATCGTAAAAAACGCCCTGGACCATACCCGAAGGGGGGATTCGATCCAGATCGCTTGGCGGCAGTTCGCCGCTATGGTGCAGATCACCGTAAAAGACAACGGCGCCGGCATCCACCCGGAGGATTTGCACCACATTTTTAAGCGGTTTTACCGCAGCCGGTTTTCCAAAGACACCCAGGGCCTTGGCCTGGGCCTCCCCCTGGCCAAGGGGGTCATCGAAGCCCACAACGGCACCATTGAGGTGCGCAGTGAGCCAGGGGTGGGCACGACCTTTGTGATCAACCTATTAATTCCTACAAAATTGTAGGCCTGCTGTCATCTTGCCGTCATGTGGGGGTGGTATCCTTTCCCCAGCAAATGCAGAAAGAGGTGCTTACAGGATGGATTTATTAGAAGTGAAATCCCTTTCCAAAACCTACGGCAGCGGGGAAACCGCCGTCCATGCCCTGAAAAACGTCAGCTTTTCCGTCCCCAAAGGGGAGTTTGTGGCCATTGTGGGGGAATCGGGCTCCGGCAAGACCACCCTCCTGAACATGCTCGGCGCCCTGGACACCCCCACCTCCGGCAAGGTGCTCATCGACGGCAAGGATACCTTTGCCATGAAGGAAAAGGCCCTGACGGTCTTTCGACGCCGGAATATCGGCTTTATCTTTCAGTCCTTCAACCTGATCCCGGAGCTGACGGTGGAGCAGAACATGATCTTCCCCGTGCTGCTGGACTACCAAAAACCCAACAAACGATACCTGGAGGAGCTGCTGACGGTGCTGAACCTGGGCCAGCGCCGCCACCACCTGCCCAGCCAGCTCTCCGGCGGACAGCAGCAGCGGGTGGCCATCGGCCGGGCCCTGATGACCCGGCCAGCTCTGATTCTGGCCGACGAACCCACGGGCAACCTGGATTCCCAAAACAGCAGCGAGGTGATCGCTCTGCTGAAAGCGGCCTCTCAAAACTATGAACAGACCATCCTTATGATCACCCACAACCGCAGCATCGCCCAGGCCGCGGACCGGGTGCTGAATGTGTCCGACGGGGTGCTGACCGACCTGGGGAGGTGCCGGGAATGAGAAGCTATTTGAGCCTGATCCCCATCTCGGCCAAGGTGCGCAGGCGGCAGAACCGCATGACCCTTCTGTGTATCATCATTTCGGTGTTCCTGGTAACGGCTATTTTCAGCACGGCGGAGACCTTTGTGCGGACGGAAACTGCCATGATGCAGGAGAAGCACGGAAACTGGCATCTCCAGGTGGAGGGCCTCTCCCAGGGCATGGTCGAGGAAATCAGCCAGCGCGCCGATGTGACGGCCATGGGCTGGTCGGAGTCCTTTAATCTGGATACGGAACAGCCCTACTATGTGGGAGAAAAAACGGCCGTGTTATCCGGCACGGATGAGACCTATTTCACTCAGTTGATGAACGGCCTGGAGGAGGGGACGTTTCCCCAGCATGGGGATGAGGTGGTGCTCAGCTCCAACGCGAAGCTGGCCCTAGGGGTTCAAATCGGAGACCCTGTGACGGTATACACCCCCGCCGGAGACGCCGTCTTTACAGTGTCGGGCTTTGGCGCGGATGACAAAGAATATTTCCAGGGACAGACCTACCTGGTCGCCGTGTATATGACAAGGGATGCCTTTCACAGCCTGATGGCCCAAAACGGTGTGGCGGAAAACCCGACCTGCTACCTTCAGTTCCAGACCCCGGAGGCGGCCGCCAAGGCCCGGGCGGAGCTGCCGGAAACCTATGGCCTGCCGGTGGAAAGCATTTCCGAAAACACCGCGGTGATGGGCATCGCGGGCCAGAGTGACAAGGAATCCTTCAACGGCATCTACATGGCGGCGGCGTTCCTGTTTGTTCTGGTGCTGCTGGCCGGGGTGCTGATGATCTCCGGCAGCTTAAACAGCAATGTGGCCCAGCGAACCAAGTTTTTTGGCATGCTGCGCTGTGTTGGCGCCAGCCGTCGGCAGATCATCCGGTTTGTCCGTCTGGAGGCGCTGAACTGGTGCAAAACGGCCATCCCCGCGGGGCTGGTCCTGGGCACGGGAATCAGTTGGGGGATCTGCGCCTACCTCCGTTATGGCATTGGCGGGGACGAGTTTGCCGCCATGCCGGTGGTTTCCCTCAGCCCTGTGGGGCTGATCAGCGGGACCCTGGTTGGCCTCGTCACCGTCCTGCTGGCGGCCCAGGCGCCGGCGCGGAAAGCCGCGAGAGTTTCTCCGGTGTTGGCCGTTTCCGGAAATTCGGAGCAAGTGTCCTCCCCCCGGCGGGGGAGAAAGAGAGGGATTGGCAGGATTGAGTGGACTTTGGGCATCCACCACGGTCTGGGCTCCGGGAAAAACTGGTTCCTAATGACGGCTTCCTTTGCCTTGAGCATCATTCTGTTCCTGTGCTTCTCCATCGGGCTGAGCTTTGCCCGGGAACTGCTGCCGACCTTGCGGTCCTATCAGCCGGACATTATCCTCAACGGGTATGCCAACGCCTGCCTGCTGGAACAGGGGCTGATCGGTGAAATTGAGGAGATCCCCGGGGTGGAGCGGGCCTTTGGCAGTTCCTATCTGGAAGAGCTCCCAGCTAGGTCCTCCCGGCAGGGGATCGACCACATCAGTCTGGAATCCTATGACGCTTTTCTGCTGGAGAGGGCGAAAGACCGGTTGGTGCAGGGGGATCTGTCAGACATTTCGGGCGACAGCGGCAAGGGCATCATCATCCAGAACAAAGACAATCCACTGCAGGTGGGGGATACCATCCAGATCGCGGGGAAAGAAATCGAGATCACCTGCGCCATCTCAGACGGTCTATTTCCCGGCAAACAGTTGGTGATCTGCTCCCAGGAAACTTTTGCGCGGCTGACAGGTGAGGAGAAGTACACGATGATCGGCGTGCAGGTAAACGAAAGCGCCAATGATGAGACGGTCCGGCAGATCAACAGCCTGGCCGCCCAGGACGTGGTCTTCACCGACTACAGGGAGAGCAAGCGGTCGGACCAGGCAACCTATCTGGCCACCCAGGCGATTGCCTATGGCTTTTTGGGAATCTTGGCCATGATTACCCTGTTCCATACCATCAACAGCATTTCCATCAGCGTCGTATCCCGGACAAAACAGTACGGGGCCATGCGCGCCGTAGGTATGAGCGGAAACCAGCTGACCCGGATGATCGCCGCCGAGGCCTTCACCTATGCTGTCTCCGGCCTCATCGCCGGCTGCGGAATCGGCATCCCCCTCAGCCGCCTCCTCCATCTCCGGCTAGTCACGCGCTACTTTGGAACGGCGTGGCATCTGCCGGCGGTCATGCTGGGGATCATTGTCGTGTTTGTGTTCGCCTGTGCCGTCATCGCGGTCTGGGCCCCGGCCAAGCGAATGCGAAACCTGGCCATCACAGAGACCATCAACGAATTGTAACCCTCCCATACCCCGACAAACGATAAAATCCCGCAAGCCCTTGATAGACAAGGGCCTGCGGGATTTTTATCCGGGAGGAAAGGGGGCAATAAACCGAGAAAAAACTGCCGCCCCATGGGCACGGGGCGGAAAAATTGACAAAGCACGGCGAAATATGGTATTCTGAGATTGCCCCCCCACGGGGCCAGAAAGGCGCTGTTACAGAAACGGCGGTTCGCTCCACCCCTGCGAATTTGATTCGAAGGGAGGTGGTGCCGATATGGGGAAATTCCTCTGGAAGTTCTTGGTATGCGTGGCCGTGTTGGCCTACATACTCGCCATAAAGGCTTGCTGACCGCTTGGCGGCACCCAAACGGTCAGCACATTGTTGTTGATTTCAGTTAGGGGCTAACCGCAGTAGCAGCGCCCTTTCTGTGTTTAGAATAGCATCCCCACCCCGGTTTGTCAAGGGAACAAACCGGGGCTTTTTGTGCCCCGAGAAACGGAGAAGCCTTAGACAAGCAACCAGTCTCTGATTTCCAGACAGATCCCCGATGAAGCTCATAATCTACCACAAAACCGACACACTAAGGGTGGAGGTGATGGTATGGATTCCATATGGCGGGAGACCGCAGAACGACCGAAATTCCCCACCCTGGACCAAGACATCAAAGCGGAGGTGCTGATCATCGGCGGCGGCATGGCCGGGCTGCTGTGCGCCCACCGGCTGGCCCAGGCGGGGGTGGACTATGTGCTGGTGGAGGCGGAGGAGATCGGCGGGGGTGTGACCGGCAACACGACCGCCAAGGTGACCGCCCAGCACGGGCTGATTTATGATAAGCTGATCCAGACCTTTGGCCTGGAAGCTGCCCGGAAGTACCTGGAGGCCAACCAGAAGGCGGTGGAGGATTACCGCACCCTAAGCCGGGAGATCCCCTGTGACTTTGAGGAGCAGGAAGCCATCGTCTACACCCTGCACGACCAAGGGCCCTTGCGGCGGGAGCTGACGGCCCTAGAGCGGCTGGGGGTTCCGGCCCAGCTGCGGGAGGCGCTTCCCCTGCCCTTTCCCACTGCCGGCGGGGTGTGTTTGGCGGGGCAGGGGCAGTTCCATCCCCTAAAATTTCTGGCAGGGCTCACCAAGGGGCTGCGGATCTATGAGCACACCAAGGTCTGGGAGCTGCGGCCCGGCCAGGCGGTCACCAGTGGGGGAAAAATTCAAGCGGAACAGATCATTGTGGCCACCCATTTTCCCTTCTTAAATAAGCATGGCAGCTATTTTTTGAAGCTCTATCAGCACCGCTCCTATGTGCTGGCCCTGAGGGATGCCCCCGTGTTCCAGGGCATGTACGTGGATGGCTCTCAGGAGGGGCTCTCCTTCCGGCGCTATGGGGACTGGCTCCTTTTGGGGGGCGGCAGCCACCGAACCGGAAAGCAGGGGGGAGGCTGGAAAACTCTCACCGGCTTTGCCCGCAGATACTTTCCCGAGGCCAGGGAGGTCCGCCGTTGGGCCACCCAGGACTGCATGACCCTGGACGGCATCCCCTATATCGGCCCCTACTCCGGCCGGACGAAGGGCCTGTATGTGGCCACGGGGTTTAACAAGTGGGGAATGACCTCCTCTATGGTGGCGGCGGGAATCCTGACCGATCTGGTACAGGGAAAGGAAAATCCCTATGCGTCCGTTTTCTCTCCGATGCGGTCGATGTTTCGAAAGCAGCTGGCCATCAACACCATGGAAGCGGCCAAGGGTCTGCTGACCCCCACCGTACCCCGGTGCCCTCACATGGGCTGCGCCCTGCACTACAACGACCAGGAGCACTCCTGGGATTGCAGCTGCCACGGCTCCCGTTTTACCAAAGGAGGGCGGCTGCTGAACAATCCCGCAAACGCCGACAAAAGGTAACCCACTTTCCCCGGCAGGGCCACGGGGGAAGCTGTCACCGAAGGTGACTGATGAGGGGGCGATGTGGTAGTAACGGTGGGTAGAGAAATCCCATTGCCACCTTGGGCCGGTGCGTCTATTACCAACGCCGAGGAACCCTCAAGGCTCGCCCTCATCCGACCCGGCTTCGCCGGCCCACCTTCCCCCCCAGGGGAAGGCGATTGGCAAGACCTGGAAGGCTTACTGTAGAAACCTACCGTATCAAAAACCACAACGTAGCCTAATAGCGTAGGCTTCCCCTTGGGGGTCGAACTGTCCGGGGGACAGTTCGATTCAATCCAATGCGAAGCCACCTTAAACCATAGCTGTCAGCGCAGCTGACTGATGAGGGGGCGATTTCGATGTAACGGCGGGTAGAGGAATGCCGTTGCCACCTTGGGCCGGTGCGTCCATTACCAACGCCGAGGAATCCTCAACGCCCGCCCTCATCCGACCCGGCCCGAAGGGCCGGCCCACCTTCTCCTTGGGGGGGGAAGCTGTCACCGAAGGCGACTGATGAGGGGGCGATTTCATAGTAACGGCGGATTGTGGAATCCTGTTGCCACCTCCGTCCGGTGCAGCTATAACCCGCGCCAAGGAATCCCCACCGCTCCTCTGGACTTTGCCTCTGATTTCCGATAGAATAGACTCCATCGGAACCCAGACCAAAGAAGGAGAAACCCCATGGAAACCATTGTACAAATCCTGGCCCGAGAACTGGACCGGAAAGAATCTCAGATCCAAAATGTGGTGGATCTGTTAGACGAGGGGAACACCATCCCCTTCATCGCCCGCTACCGGAAAGAGGCCCACGGGGCCATGGACGACACCGCCCTGCGGACCCTGGAGGAACGCCTCCACGCCCTGCGAAACCTGGAAAAGCGCCGGGAGGAGGTCAAGCGTACCATTGAGAGCCGGGGAAAGCTCACCCAGGACCTGGCCGAGGCCATCGACCGGGCCTCTACCCTGGCGGAGGTGGAGGACCTCTACCGCCCCTACAAGGAAAAGCGGCGCACCCGGGCCACGGCAGCCAGGGAGAAGGGGCTGGCCCCGCTGGCCGAGCTCCTGTTTGCTCAGGGCCGGGACTGCCCGCCCCCCGAGGTGGCTGCGGCGGACTACCTGGACCCGGAAAAGGGGGTGGAGACGGTGGCGGAGGCCCTGCAAGGGGCCTCGGATCTCATCGCCGAGGGGATCAGCGACGACGCAGCCCTGCGGAAAAGCCTGCGGGAGCTGTGGCAGCGCCAGGGCCGCCTGGTCTCCCGGGCCGCCGCCAAGGAGCCGGAGGACAGCGTCTACCGGCTCTATTACGACTTCCAGGTCCCCGTGGCCCGGGCCATGGGGCACCAGATTCTTGCCATCAACCGGGGCGAGCGGGAGGGCATCCTGAAGGCTGCTGTGGAGCTGGACCGGGAGAAAGCCCTGATCCAGGTCCGCCGTGGGGTGCTGATGCCCGGCGCCCCGTCTATGGCCTTTGTCCGCCAGGCGGCGGAGGACGCCTATGACCGCCTCATCGCCCCCAGCCTCCAGCGGGAGATGCGGGCTGCCCTCACCGACCGGGCCAATGAGGGGGCCATCGCCATGTTTGCCCTGAACCTGAAGCCCCTCCTCCTCCAGCCCCCGGTGAAGGGACGGGTGACCATGGGCCTGGACCCCGGCTACCGCAACGGCTGCAAGGTGGCGGTGGTGGACGGTACCGGCAAGGTGCTGGACACGGCAGTGGTCTACCCCACCTTTTCCGAGAAGAAAAAGCAGGAGGCTATCGCCCTCCTCTCCCGCCTCATCCGCAAGCACGGGGTGGAGCACCTGGCCATCGGCAACGGCACCGCCAGCCGGGAGACCGAGCAGATGGCGGCGGAGCTCATCCACACCCTGGGAGGTGGGGTCAGCTACATGATTGTCAGCGAGGCCGGGGCCAGCGTCTATTCCGCCTCGGACCTGGCGGCTCAGGAGTTCCCCGACTACGACGTGAACCTGCGCAGCGCCATCTCCATCGCCCGGCGGCTCCAGGACCCCCTGGCGGAGCTGGTGAAAATCGACCCCAAGGCCATCGGCGTGGGCCAGTATCAGCACGACATGCCCCAGGCCCGCCTGGACGAGGCCCTGGACGGGGTGGTGGAGGACTGCGTCAACGCCGTGGGGGCTGACCTGAACACCGCCTCGGCGGCCCTGCTGACCCACATTGCCGGCCTAAACGCCACGGTGGCCAAGAACATTGTGAAGTACCGGGAGGAAAATGGTGTGTTCACCACCCGGAAGCAGGTGCTCAAGGTTCCCAAGCTGGGCCCCAAGGCCTTTGAACAGTGCGCCGGCTTCCTGCGGGTGCCCGAGAGCAAAAATGTGCTGGACAACACCGGGGTCCACCCGGAAAGCTACCAGGGGGCCGAGGTCCTGCTGGGGCTGACGGGCTATACATTAGAGGATGTGAAACAGGGCAGGCTCCAAGACCTGAAAGACCGGGTCAAAGCCTTTGGGACAGAGAAGGCCGCTGGGGCCTGTGGCGTGGGGGTCCCCACCCTGGGGGATATCATAGACGAACTCACCAAGCCCGGCCGAGACCCCCGGGACGAGCTCCCCAAGCCCACCCTGCGCACCGATGTGATGGAGATGAAAGACCTGCTGCCCGGCATGGAGCTGACGGGGACGGTGCGCAACGTCATCGACTTCGGCGTCTTTGTGGACATCGGGGTCCACCAGGACGGCCTGGTCCACATTTCCCAACTGAGTGACCGCCGGGTGCGCCACCCCAGCGAGCTCTGCGCGGTGGGGGATCTCGTCACCGTGTGGGTGCTGGAAGTGGACGAGAAAAAGAAGCGGATTTCCCTCACCATGAAGAACCCAAAGGGACCGACCGGGCGGACCGCCCGGTGACGCCCCCTAAAATCCCCATGGTGGGCCGGACCTTTGGCCTTCTCACGGTTTTGGAGCAGGCGGAGCCCTTGGCCCAGGGATCTCGGGAGGCCTGGTACCGGTGCGCCTGCACCTGCGGCGGGGAGACCACCACCCGGGGCAGCAGCCTGCGGCGGGGGACCACCCGGAGCTGCGGCTGCTGGTGATCGAGGCCACGGACCTCCGCTACCACGGCCAGCAGGTGTGGCGCTGCCGCTGCGACTGCGGCAGGGAAAAGCTGGCGCCGGCCCATTTTCTGGCCAGTGGCCAGGTCAAAAGCTGCGGCTGCCTGCCCACCAGAAGTCCAGATGACTTGACCGGCCGGCGCTTTGGCCGGCTGACTGTGCTGTCGCCTCTGGAGGAACGAGGGGCTAATGGCGGGGCGGTCTGGCTGTGCCACTGTGACTGCGGCAGCCAGTGCCGGGTGCCGGCGGGAAACCTGAAGCAGGGGAGAACCGTGAGCTGCGGCTGCGTCCGCCGGGAGGATTTGACCGGCCGGCGCTTTGGAAGCCTGACGGTGGTCAGTTTGGGAGACCGCTCCGGCGCCGGGCAAGGGGCCTTTTGGAACTGCCGGTGTGATTGTGGACAAGAGACCCAGGTTTCTGCCCAAAAGCTGAAAGGTGGGCACACCCGAAGCTGTGGCTGCGCCCACCGGGAACAGGTGCGGGACCTGACCGGCCAGCGGTTTGGCAAGCTGACGGTGGTGGGAGACAGCGGCCGCCGCCGGGCAGGTCAGGGCGGGGTCCTCTGGACC
The DNA here is from genome assembly GCA_022764045.1 of Clostridiales bacterium. GTDB lineage: Bacteria > Bacillota > Clostridia > Oscillospirales > Oscillospiraceae > Evtepia. The sequence continues at coordinate 20,465 of JALERU010000025.1, forward strand.
TGCCGCTGCGACTGCGGCCAGGAGAAGGTCGTCCGGCAGGACGCCCTGACGGGAGGCAGAACCACCAGCTGCGGCTGTGTCACCTCCCGGGGCAACGAAACCATCGCCCGGCTCTTGCGACAGGAGGGGATTGCCTTTCAGCCGGAGTATTCCCCGGATGACTTGGAAGGCCGCCGCCGCTTTGATTTTGCCATTTTTCAAGGGGAAAGGCTGGCCTACTGTATTGAGTATGACGGCGTCCTACACTTTACATACAGCGGCAAGGGCTGGGACACGGAGGAACGCTATGAGAGGACAAAGCAGGCCGACCGGATCAAGAACGCCTACTGCGCCCAAAAAGGCATCCCCCTGCTGCGGATTCCCTACACCCACTATGAGGCATTGACTCTGGAGGATTTGCTGTTAGAGACCAGCCCCTTTGCGGTCAACCCGGCTGGGGAGGGCCCGGACGAAAAGAAGGGTTCCCCCTGAGGGCCTTGCCAAAGATTCCCCAAGAAAAAACGCCCTGGAAAGCAAACCGCTTCCAGGGCGTTGGTGATTGGTGACGTTATTTGCTGATCCCCAGGGTCTTCTTGGCGCAGTCCAGAAACCGCCGGGCGGCGGGGGAGAGGTTTTCCAGGTCGGAGACCGTGACTCCCAACTGCCGGTAGGCCCGGGGCGCCAGGGGCCGGATGGCCACGCCGGGGTGATCCTCGTTTAGGTAAAGGGCGGGGATGACCGACACCCCCAGCTCCAGCCGGACCATGGACAGGATGGCCAACTGATCGTTGGAGGTCCAGCGGACGTTGGGGTGGGCGCCCGCCTCCTGAATCACCCGAGAGATGTCGTGGTCGAGGATAAAGGGCTCGTCGGCCAGCTGAGCCAGGGAGATCTCCTGGCAGGCGGCCAGGGGGTGCCCCGAAGGCACCGCGGCCCAGATTTCGTCCTCCAAGAAGGGAATCCACTGGGTTTGTAGGTCCTCGTGGTAGCTGCAAAAGGCCAGCTCCACCGAGCCCTCCCACAGCCACTCGCACTGTTCCTCCTGGTTTCCCTCCCGAATGGAGACGGTGATGCCTGGATAGAGCTGGGCGAAGTCCCGCAAAATTTCCGGCAGCCAAAACCGGGAGATAGAGGGAAAGGTGGCCAAGGAGACGGTACCCACGGCCAGCCCCCGGATGTCAGCGGCTTCCTGTTCCAGTTGGCGGCTTTTCTTGTCCAGCTCCCGGAGCAGGGGAAGGACTCGCTGGCACTCCTTGGTGGGCCGGACCCCCGAGCGGGAGCGGAGGAGCAAGGGAAACCCAAGTTCCGTTTCCAGGGTTTTGATGACATAGCTCAATCCCGACTGGGTGTAACCCAACTGCTCGGCGGCCCGGGTCAGGTTCCCCAGGTCAATGGCGGTGAGCAGGGCAACGCGTTTGTTTTGGTCCATGGGTCCTCCTTTCCATCAAAAAAACTGATGGGAACGCTGAGTGTCTCTTTCCCCCAGAAAAACTGATGGAAAGGATGTGTTTTCCTCGTTTTACAAAAGGATTTCGATTTAGTATAATGCAATCAGAAAGAGAAAGCAAGCAGCCCGGCCGGGAAACTTCCTTTTCTCCATAGAAAGAAACCCGAACGCACAGAAAGGAGCGTTTCTTATGAAGACTCGGAATTCTCATCTGTTCACTCTGCTTGTTTGGCTGGTCATGTTAACGGCCTATGTGGTGGTCTTGAGCTACCTGCCCCACGCACCGGGGCTGCTGTTCGCCATCCCTGCCGGCCTCGGCGGCATTGCTGCGGCGCAGGAATGGTCTGACTTCCTGACCATGAAAAAGCACGCGGCTTAATCAACGTACTACTCTCTCTTCAATTTATATTTGCTCGAAGCGACGGGCCCGCTGTGGAACAACCCCCTCTGTTCCACGGCGGGTCCGTCCCCGTTCCCGGACAAAAACACCCACGGCGGGACCCCTGTCCCAGCCGTGGGTGTCTGGCCGACGCGGCGCGTCTTAGTGGCCTTTGTGCCGTTCTTTGCGCTTTTCCCGGCGCAGGGCGTATTGACGGTCCTGCTCGGCTGCCTTGTTCTGGCGGGTGTGAGCCTTGCGGGCCTGGGCGCGCTGCTCCCGCTGGAGCTGCATGGCCTGCTGGGCCTTGGTGCCGATGGCCGGTGTCTGGAGCTGCTTTTTGATTTCCCGCTGGAGCCGTTTGGGGCTGATCCTGGCTGTGGGGCCGCGTTCAGCGGGGAGGGGCGGGCTGAAGGTGAGGCTCCTCCAGTGGCGCTGGAGAAAGGCGTAGACCTCGTAATCCTTGGGCTCGGCCCCAAAAGTGATCTTGCAGACCTGATACAAGCCCTCTTCTTCCCGTTCATAGAGACCGACCCAAAAAGGAGCCTCGAAGGTGACGGTGAGGGTAGAACGTGCCGGTTTCATCTTGGTTCCTCCTTAAAAACAACTGGCAAGGAAGGGACAACCAAGGAGGCAGGTTACTGACGTCAGGGGCCGCTCCCGGACTACCAACCGGGACGTGTTTTTTCCCTTGCGGGATTATGATACCACGAATGGGGGAAGGGGGCAAGGAAGCCGCTTAGGAAAACCCCGATCAGTTAGCGGAATCCCGTTGCCACCTCGGGTCGGTGCGACTATGACCCACGCCGAGGAAACCTCAACGCCCGCCCTCATCCGACCCGGCCTGCGGCCGGCCCACCTTCAGAGCGAAGGAATTTTTTGATCTGATATCCAACTGTCCCCCGGACAGTTGGACCCCCAGGGGAAGGCGTTGGCATATCCTGTATGGCTTACTGTAGAAAACTACCATAGTAATCACCCCAACGCAGCGTAGCACGTAGGCTTCCCCTCGGGGGGAAGCTGTCACCGAAGGTGACTGATGAGGGGGCGATCTCGTCGTAACGGAGGATAGTAGAACCCGTTGCCACCTTAAGCCAGAGCGGCGATCCCCCCACACCGGAGAAATCTTCCTACCAAATCCCCATGGGTTTTGTGGAAAAATGAGACTTGACGGCGGGAAGGGGAAGTGATATGATACAACCAAATTAAAAAAGCAAACCAGTGAGTAAGAGTAGTACCTCTTTGGGAAGCCCTTCAGCGAGCCGCGAATGGTGAGAGCGCGGCGGGATAGCTTAGAGCGAATGGACTTACGAGGGCGGAGCGAACACCGGCAGCGGTTAGTAGTGGCCGACGGGGACCGCACCCGTTATCCGGGCGGCACGTATGATGGTACGTGAAAGGAGCGGGCGCGTCGCGTCAATTTGGGTGGTACCGCAGGAAGTTAGTCTTGTCCCATTTCGTTACCTGGTAACGAGTGGAGCAGGGCTTTTTTTGTTGGTCCAGGATTTGACCAGAAAACCCCACGCCACCATCGAAATCAAATCAAAAAGGAGAACACCAACATGAAAAACCTGAAAAAACTGCTCTGTGGAGCCCTGTCCCTGTCCATGGTTCTGGCCCTGACCGCCTGCGGCGGCCAGCCTGCCGAAGGGGAGAACAGGGAAGAGACCGCCGGCGGCGATGCGCCCATCATTGGCATCAGCCAGTATGGCCAGCACGGCTCCCTGGATAACTGCCGAGAGGGCTTCCTCCAGGGCCTCCAGGAGGCCGGCCTGGAAGAGGGCAAGGACTATCAGATCGACTACCAGAATGCCAGCTTTGACGACAACATGGCCATCCAGATCGCCCAGGCTTTCTCCGCCGAGGACGCCGCCCTCATGGTTGGTATCGCCACCCCCGCCGCCACCGCCTGCTACGCTGCCGCCGAGGATAAGGATATCCCCGTGATTTTCACCGCCATCACCGACCCCGTGGGCGCCAAGCTGGACAGCGGCAACATCACCGGCACCTCCGACGTCCTGCCCGTGGAGGGCCAGCTGGAGCTCATCCGGGCCCTCCAGCCCGACGCCAAGACCGTTGGCATTGTCTACACCACCAGCGAGGCCAACTCCGTCTACTCCATCGGCGTCTACCAGGAGAAGGCCGCAGACTACGGCTTCACCATCGAGGCCGTGGGTGTCACCGCCCAGTCTGAGGTCACCCAGGCCGTGGATAACCTCATCGCCAAGGGCGTGGACTGCCTGTCCAACCTCACCGACAACAACGTGGTGGGCGTGCTGGGCTCTATCCTGGAGAAGACCAACGAGGCCGGCATCCCCGTCTATGGCTCTGAGATCGAGCAGATGAAGCTGGGCTGCGTGGCCGGCGCTGGCCTGGACTACGTCCAGCTGGGCATCCAGACCGGGAAGATGGCCGCCAAGATCCTCACCGGCGAGGCCACCTGCCAAGACCTGCCCTATGAGGTCATTGAGAACTATTCCCTGTATGTGAACAGCAAGGCCTTGACCAGCCTGAACCTCACCCTGCCCGAGGACATCGCCCAGGCCGCCGAAGAGGTGGGCGGAAACGCCTGAGGCTTTCCCCAATCTTAACCTGTTTTTCCAGCAGGGCAACGCAACCGTGCGTTGCCCTGCCGGCTGCCAATCTCGATCAAAGGAGGCTTGACATCCTATGTCAGACCTGATCATTGCCACCCTGACCCAGGGTCTCATCTACGCCCTGTTGTCCTACGGGGTATATATCACCTACTCTGTGCTGGATTTCCCAGACCTGACCGTGGACAGCAGCTTCCCCCTGGGGGCGGCGGTGACCGCGGTCCTCCTGCTCAAAGGGGTGGACCCCTGGCTCACCCTGCTGTGCGCCGCCGGGGCGGGGGCCGTGGCCGGCCTGTGTACCGGTCTCATCCATGTGCGCCTCGGGGTCCGGGACCTGCTGGCCGGTATCATCACCATGACCGCCCTGTCCTCCGTGAACCTCCTCATTGCCGGCTCCAACGTGACGGTGGAGCGGGCGGTGGACACCATCTTCACCTCCACCCCTGTGATGGCCCTTTTTGGAGACTTGACTCTGTCGGCCCGAAAGCTGATTGTGGCCCTGGTACTGGCGGTGGTGATGAAGCTCCTGCTGGACCTCTACTTCCGCACCAAGTCGGGCCTCCTCCTCCGGGCGGTGGGAGACAACAGCACCCTGGTTACCACCTTGGCCCAGAACAAGGGAAACATGAAGGTGCTGGGCGTGGTCATCGCCAACGCCCTGGTGGCCCTCTGCGGCGGCGTCCTGTGCCAGGAGCAGCGGAGCTATTCCGCCGTGATGGGCATCGGCCAGGTGGTCTTTGGCCTGGCCACCGTCATCATCGGCATCTCCCTGATCCGCTTCTTCACCCGGACCAAGCTCTCCCAGGGCCTGGGGAAGGTCAAGGGCCTCCGGTTCCTGGCTACCCCCCAGGGGACCACGGCAGTGCTGCTGGGGAGCATCCTGTATAAATTCTGCATCCAAATCGCCATCAACGCCGGCCTGCCGGCTAACATGCTGAAGTTCATCACCGCCGCCCTCTTCCTGTTGGTGCTGGTGGTGGCCGGACGGAGAGGGGAGGAGATCATCCATGCTTGAGCTGCGTGACCTGACCAAAATCTACAACGCCGGCACAGTGACAGAACTAAAGCTCTTCGACCACTTTAACCTCACCGTGGACGACGGCCAGTTCCTCTCCATCGTGGGCAGCAACGGCTCCGGCAAGACCTCCCTGCTGAACATCCTCTGCGGCTCCATCCCCCTGGACGGGGGCGACGTGCTCATGGACGGAAAGAGCATCCGCAAACAAAAGGACTTCCAGCGGTATGTCACCATCGGCCGGGTGTACCAAAACCCTTCCTTGGGCACCTGCCCCAACCTGACCATGCTGGAGAACCTCTCCCTGGCGGACAATAAGGGTAAAAAATTCGGCCTGGGCTTTGGGGTGAGCAAAAAGCGGATTGACTTCTACCGGTCCGAGCTGGCCTCCCTGGGCCTGGGACTGGAGGATAAGCTGAACGTGAAAATGGGGGCCCTCTCCGGCGGCCAGCGCCAGGCGGTGGCCCTGCTCATGGCCACCATGACCCCCTTGAAATTCCTCATCCTGGACGAACACACCGCCGCCCTGGACCCCAAGACCGCTGAGACCATCATGGTCCTCACCGGCAAGGTGGTGAAGGAAAAGGGCCTGACCGCGATGATGGTCACCCACAACCTCCGCTACGCCGTGGAATACGGCGACCGCCTGCTGATGCTGGACCACGGCCAGATCGTCCTGGACAGGGCGGGGGAGGAAAAGAAAGCCACCACCACCGAGGACTTGCTGCAGGTGTTTAATCGGTATAGTATCCTGTGAATTCAAATGAGAAAAGACGGGCGCGGGCCAATGGACCCGCGCCTGTCTTTTCTATGGGGGACAAAAAACACGGCCCGAGGAAGTTCCTCGGGCCGTGAAAAATCTTAGGTCAGTCTCAAGCCAGCTTGGACTTGGACAGCTCGGTCAGAGCGGTGAAGGCAGCCTTGTCGTTGACGGCCATCTCAGCCAGCATCTTGCGGTTGATCTCCACGCCGGCCAGCTTCAGGCCGTGCATGAAGTTGGAGTAGTTCATGCCGTTGGCCTTGCAGGCGGCATTGATGCGGGCGATCCACAGCTGACGGAAGTTGCGCTTCTTCTGCTTGCGGCCCACATATGCGTAGGTCAGGGACTTCATCACCTGCTCGTTGGCCATCTTAAAGTGCTTGGACTTGGCGCCCCAGTAGCCCTTGGCCATCTTCAGGATCTTATTTCTTCTCTTG
>JALERU010000029.1 GCA_022764045.1 Clostridiales bacterium
CGACTCCTCCTACACCGACCCCAACCAGGTGGAGGAGTTCGTCCGAGCCACCGGGGTGGACAGCCTGGCCATCGCCATCGGCACCAGCCACGGGGCCTTTAAGTTCAAGCCCGGCACCAAGCCCCAGCTGCGCTTTGACATCCTGGAGGAGGTCTCCCGCCGCCTGCCCGGGTTCCCCATCGTCCTCCACGGGGCCTCCTCCGTAATCCCCCATTACGTGGACCTCATCAACGCCAACGGCGGCCAGCTGAAGGACGCCATCGGCGTGCCCGAGGACCAGCTCCGCCAGGCTGCCAGAATGGCTGTGTGCAAGATCAACATCGACTCCGACCTCCGCCTGGCCATGACCGCCGGCGTCCGCCAGCAGCTCATCGCCGATCCCGCCGGCTTCGACCCCAGAGGCTACCTGAAGGTGGGCCGTCAGTACGTGAAGGACCTGGTGCGGGACAAGATCGTCAACGTCCTGGGAAGCGACGGGAAAGCCTGATGGCCCGGCGTGCGAGAAAAAGCCCCATAAAAGACCAAATCAGATCAGAAAGAAACGGTACAGCCTTTGCTGTGCCGTTTTTTTACAAAAATGGAAGGACTGCCAAATGAACACACGTCCCATTCTCAAAAATAAATACTACCTATACCTCACCGAGTTTTTTGCCGGGGTCTCCGTTATGGCGGTGGAGCTGGGGGCGAGCCGGCTGCTGGCCCCCTATTTCAGCTCCTCCCAGATTGTCTGGACCATCATCATCGGCACCATTATGATCGCCATGGCCCTGGGGAACCTCTGGGGCGGCCGGGCGGCGGACAAGGACCCCAACACCGACCGGCTCTATGGCCGCCTGCTCATCGCGGCGGTGTGGATCGCCGCCATTCCCGTGCTGGGAAAGTATGTGATCCTGGGGATCTCCGGCCTGCTGGTGCTCACCATCAACACCAATTTTTTGATCATCGCGGCCTTTTGCGCCTGCATGGTCATTTTCGTCTTTCCCCTCTTCCTGCTGGGCACGGTGACCCCCTCCCTGGTGAAATACACGGTGGACAGCCTGGACGACAGCGGCCGGGTGGTGGGAACCCTGGGGGCCTTTAACACCATCGGCAGCATCCTGGGGACCTTCCTGCCCACCTTCGTGACCATCCCGGCGGTGGGGACGGCGGTGACCTTCCTGCTGTTTTCGGGGATTTTGCTGGCCATTGGCCTGATCTACTTTCTCAGCGCCAAGGCCCGGTGGAAGTCCTGCCTGGTGTCTGCGGTGCTGTTTGTTCTCTGCGCCGTGCTGGGCAGCGGGGGGCGCTTTGCCTTTTGGGAGAAGGACCTGACCTTTGAGGGGGAGTCGGTGTACAACTACCTGCAAGTGAAGGAGTATGCGGACCGGACCATCCTCTCCACCAACGTCCTCTTCGGGGTCCAGTCGGTGATGATGAAGGACGCAGGCCTCACGGGCATGTACTATGACTATGCCCTGGCCGCCCCGGTGATGGCGGGGCTGGGCCAGGAGAAAGCGGGGGAGATCCTCATCTTAGGCAACGGCACCGGGACCTTTGCCCGCCAGTGCACCCGGTATTTTCCCCAGGCCAAGGTGGCCGGGGTGGAGATCGACCAGAAGATCACCGACCTGGCCTATGAATATTTCGACATGCCCGACGGAGTGGATGTGACCACCTATGACGGCCGGGCCTATTTGCAGGCGGTGGACACCCAGTACGACGTGATCCAGGTGGACGCCTATCAGGACATCACCATCCCCTTCCAGATGTCCTCGGCAGAGTTTTTCACCCTGGTCCGGGACCATCTGGCCCCCGGCGGGGTGCTGGTGGTGAACCTGAACATGCACTCGGACGGAGAGGGGAGCATTAACCAAGCCCTGTGCGACACCATTGCAAGCCTCTTCCCGATGGTTTATACTATAGACGTACCCGGCACCACCAACCGGGAGCTCTTCGCGGCCCTGGACGGCGACCCCGCCCAGCTGCTGGCCAGCCGGCGGCAGGGGATCACGGACGATGACTTGAACCGCCAGATGGACCGGATGGAAGAGGGCCTGTCCCAGTATCAGGGGGGCGGCCATATCCTCACCGACGACCAGGCTCCCGTGGAGGTTTTGGGGATGCGGGCCATCGACGGCCTGATCCAGGAGGAGCTGGGGTACTATCAAACCATTTACCGGGAAGAGGGCCTGGCGGGCCTGCTGAACCGGTTTTAAGGAGATCATCCTATGCTGCACATCCTCACCGGCCGGGCGGGCTGCGGAAAAACCAAAGAGATCCTTCGGCGCATGGCGGCGGCGGGGGCCCGGCGGCCCCAGCTGCTGTTGGTGCCCGAGCAGGCCTCCTTCGAGACGGAAGGGCGCTTCTGCCGGGAAAACGGCAACCAGGCGGGGCGGTATGGAGAGGTTCTCTCCTTTACCCGCCTGGAAAACCGGGTCCTCTCCCAGACCGGCGGAGGGGCCAAGCCCGTGCTGGACGAGGGAGGACGGCTGCTGGTGATGTACGCCGCCCTGCGCTCGGTGAGCCCGGCCCTGACCGTTTACGCCCTGCCCTCCCAGAAACCGGAATTTTTGGGAAGTCTTCTCACCACCATGGACGAGCTGAAAAGCTGCTGCGTCACCGGGGAGCATCTGACCCAGGTGGGGGAGGAGACTGAGGGATTGGACGGGGAAAAGCTCCGGGACCTGGGGCTCATCTTCGGGGCCTACGAGGCCATGACCGCCCGGGGGGCCATCGACCCAAGGGACCGCCTCACCCGGCTGGCGGACAAGCTGAAGGGGACCCCTTTCTTCCAGGGAAAGGACGTTTACCTGGATGGCTTCACGGACTTTACCCCCCAGCAGGGTCTGGTGTTAGAGGAGATGCTCCGCCAGGCCAACTCCGTGACGCTGTCTCTCACCTGTGGACAGGAAGGGGAGGAAGAGGAGGTGTTCGCCCCCGCCCGCAAGACCATCGCCTGGATGAAGAGGCTGGCAAAGAAAGCGGGTTGCCCGGTGCAGGAAGGATACCTGCCCCAGGGGGAAGGAGAAAAAACAGCCCCTCTGCGCTATCTGGAACGAAACCTTTTCGTGGAACCCCTGCGCCCGGATGAGGGGCCCTGGGATGGGAGTGTTGCGGTTTGCGCTCTGTCCTCCCCCAGGGAGGAGGTGGCCTGGGCGGCAGGAGAAATCCGCCGGCTGGTGCAAAAGGGGGACCTACGCTACCGGGACATCGTGGTGACGGCCCGGTCCATTGAGCCCTACCAGGAGCTGCTGGAGGGGATTTTCAGCCAGTATGACATCCCCCTGTACCAGGCGGAGAAAACCGATATCCTGCAAAAGCCCATCTTCACCCTCATCACCGCCGCCATGGACGCGGTGGGCGGGGGCTATGCCTATGAGGACATGTTCCGCTACCTGAAAACCGGCCTGGCGGGGATCACCCCCGAGGAATGTGACCGGCTGGAAAACTACGTGCTCACCTGGGGCATCTGGGGCAGCCGCTGGACGGCGGAAAAGGGCTGGACCATGCACCCAGGGGGGTATCACCAGAAGGTTACGGAGCAGGATCGAGAGACGTTGGAGGAACTCAATGCCCTCCGCCTGCGGGTGATTCAGCCTTTGGAGCGGCTGCGCAAGGGGGCAAAAGGGACGGTTAGGGAGCAAGTGCTTTCCCTTTACAGGTTTTTGGAGGAAATCCAGGCCCCCGAGGCCCTGGAGGCCCGGAGCGCCGCCCTACTGGACCAGGGGGAGCCCGAGCTGGCTCGTCAGTACGCTCAGCTGTGGGAGATCTTCTGCGGGGCCCTGGAGCAGTGCAGCGCCCTGCTGGGAGAGATGGAATCGGACTTTGACCAGTTCACCCGCCTGCTCCGCCTGCTGCTGTCCCGGTACTCGGTGGGCACCATTCCCGCCTCCCTGGACCGGGTGACGGCGGGAGACGCCCAACGCCTGGGGGGGAGGGCCTGTAAAGTGCTTTTCCTTCTCGGGGCAGACGACAGCGCCATCCCCCAGGTCACCCCCGGACAGGGCCTGCTCACCGACCGGGATCGGGAACTGTTGGAGGATTACGGCCTGACCCTCTCTCCCCGGCTGGAGGAGAAGATCAGCCGGGAAAACACCATCCTCTACACCACCTGCGCCCAACCCACGGAAAAGCTCTGTGTCACCTGGCCTGCCCAGGGGGAGAGCGGAGGGGAGAAGCGGCCCTCCTTTTTGGTGGAGCGGCTGCGCGTCCTCTTCCCCCAGGCGGCCCAAAAAGCCAAGGCGGCCCCCTCGCCCGATCAGCTTCGGGCCTTGGCGGCCGCCCTGCCCCAGGTCCGCCAAGCCCTCATGGAAGAGCCTGCCTGCGCCAGCCTCTTCCGCCACCTGGACCAGGGGGCCCAGTGGAAGCGGGGGCGGCTGTCCCCCAAGGCGGTGCGGGCCCTGTATGGGGAAAAGGTGGCCATGTCGGCCTCCCGGATGGACCAGTATCAGTCCTGCCATTTTGCCTACTTCCTCCGCTACGGCTTGGGGGCGAAGGACCGCCACCCGGCGGGGTTCCATGCCCCGGAGTACGGCACCTTTGTGCACTTTGTGCTGGAGACCGTCCTGCGGGGCGTCCAGGACAAAGGGGGCGTGGAGAAGGTCAGGGACGAGACCATCCGGACCCTGACGGCCCAGGCGGTGGAGGATTACATTTTCCGGGAACTGGGGGGGATGGAGCACCAGACCCCGCGGTTCCGCTATCTTTTCCACCGGCTGGAGCGGAGTGTCCAGGCGGTGGTGAACAACGTGGTGGCCGAGCTCCGGGCCTCGGACTTCCAGCCCATCTGCTTCGAGCTGGGCTTCGGCACCGGCAAAGAGCTTCCTCCAGTGGAGATCACCGAGGGGGGCGTCACCCTGCGCATTTCGGGCTTTGTGGACCGGGTGGACGGCTGGGTGAAGGACGGCCGCCTGTATCTCCGGGTGGTGGACTATAAGACGGGACGGAAGTCCTTTGACCTGACGGAGGTCTGGAACGGCCTGGGGCTGCAAATGCTCCTCTACCTCTTCACCCTGGAGGAGAAGGGGGAGCGTGTCTTTGGCGCAGCCCCGGTGCCGGCGGGGGTGTTGTACCTCCCCGCCCGGGACGCCATGATCGCCGGCAGCCGAACCATGGACGAGGGAAAGCGGCAGCAGCTTTTGGACAAAGAATTGGTCCGCCGGGGCCTGATCCTGGAAGAGGAAGGGGTTGTGGAGGCCATGGAGCACGGGGAGAAGGGGCTGCGGTTCCTTCCCCTGCGGGTGAGTGCCCGGACGGGGAAAATCTCCGGGGACGCCCTGGTGAGCGCCCAAAAGCTGGGGCGGCTGAAAAAACATACCCAGCAAATTTTGGCCCAGATCTGCCGGGAGATCGCCGGAGGGAACATCGACGCCGACCCCTTCTGGCGGGGCCCGGCGAAAAACGCCTGTCAATATTGTGAATTTTTCCAGGCCTGCCAGTTTGAAGAGCCCGTTGACCGGCGGCGGTGGGTTCCGTCGGTGAAGAACAGCGACTTTTGGGACTGGCTGGCCCAGGCAGAGGAAGGAGGGGACGACCATGGCCGTGAAGCGGACGCCTGAACAGGAGGCGGTGGTAAAAAACCGGGGCGGCGGCCTGTTGGTCTCCGCCGCCGCCGGCTCGGGAAAAACCCGGGTGCTGGTGGAACGCCTGCTGGACTACATTATCAATGAGGGGAAAAACATCGATGAGTTCCTCATCATCACCTTCACCCGGGCCGCCGCCGAGGAGCTCCGAGGGCGGATCGCCAAGGAGCTTTCCGAGGCCCTGGCGGCCCAGCCGGACAACGGCCACCTGCGCCGGCAGACGGCCTTGCTGTATGAGACCCAGATCTCCACCATCCACGCCTTCTGCACGGTCCTTCTCCGCCAGTGGGGGCACCTGCTGGATGTCCCCAGCGACTTTGCCCTCTGCGAAGACGAGGAGGCCCAGGTGCTCATGACCCGCACCCTGAACCAGGTGCTGGAGGCCCGGTACGAGGCCATCAACCCCGCGGGGGACTTCGCCCAGCTGCTGGACGTCCTTTCCGGGGGACGGGACGACAGCCGGCTCATGGACATTACCCTGGACGTCTACGGGAAAATTCAGAGTTACCCCGACCCCCTGGCCTGGCTGGCCCGGCAGCGGGAGGCCCTGGACCTGGAGGGGGTGACCGACGTGGGGGGGACCCCCTGGGGAGAGGGCTTGCTGGAGGAGGCCCGGCAGACGGCCTCCTATTGGGCCGGGCAGATGGATCGGGCCTGTGAACTGGCCCAAGGGGACGGGGCCCTGGAACGGGCCTATCTGGACAGCCTCCAGGCCACCCAAAGGGATCTGACTTCCTTTGCCCAGGCGGCCGGGCAGGGCTGGGACCCGGCGGCGGCTCAGACCATTTCCTTCCCCAAGCTCAAGGCCGCCCGAGGGGTGGAGGACCCGGCGGCCCAGGAGCAGATCAAGGCCATCCGCACCCGGTGCAAAAAGGCGGCAGAGGAGCTGGCGGCCCAGTTGGCCAGCCCCAGCGCCCAGCTGCTGGAGGACATGGCCCTGGTCTATCCGGCCATGTCGGGCCTGCTGGATCTGGTGGAGGACTTCTCCAAGGCCTATGAGGCCGAAAAAAAGAGGCGGGCCCTGCTGGACTTTTCCGATCTGGAGCACCTGGCTGTCCGCTTGCTGGTGGACGAAACCGGCCAGCCCACCGATCTGGCCCGCCAGTGGGGGAGCCGGTACGCCGAGATCATGGTAGACGAGTATCAAGACACCAACCAGGTGCAAAACACCATCTTCCGGGCCCTGTCCCGCCAGGGGAAGAACCTCTTCATGGTGGGGGATGTGAAGCAGTCCATCTACCGTTTCCGCCTGGCGGACCCCACCATCTTCCTGGAAAAATACCGGACCTTTGCCCCCTATGACCGGGCCGAGGAGGGGGAGGACCGGCGGATCACCATGTCCAAAAATTTCCGCTCCCGGCCCCAGGTGCTGGAGGCTGCCAACGACCTCTTCCGCAACATCATGTCCCGGCAGCTGGGGGAGATGGACTACACCGCCGACGAGGCCCTGTACCCCGGCGGCGTCTTCCCGGAGGGAGCGGGCTATGAGACGGAGTTCCACGTGCTGGATTTCACCCAGGACCCCGCCCTCACCCAGGAAAAGCAGAACCGCAACTATTTAGAGGCCAGGTTTGTGGCCAAGGAGATCGCCGGGCTTTTGCAGGAGGGCTTCCCCGTCTCAGACGGACAGGGGGGCACCCGGCCCTTGCGGCCCGACGACATCGCCATCCTGCTGCGCTCCCCCGGCCCCGTGCGCCACTACTATACCCTGGCCCTGGAGGAGCAGGGGGTGGGCTGGTCGGCGGAGGAGGGGAGCGACCTCTTCGAGACCACGGAGATCTCCGTGGCCCTGGCCTGGCTCCAGATCATCGACAATCCCCGGCAGGACATCCCCCTGCTGGCCGTCCTCCGTTCCCCGTTGGTGGGCTTTTCCGGAGACCGGCTGGCGGAGATCCGGGCGCTGGCGGAGGGGGACTTTTACACGGCCCTCCAGGCGGCGGCCCAGGCGGGCTGGGGGGACTGCGTGGACTTCCTGGCTCAGTTGGACGAGTTCCGGTTTGACGCTGGGGAGCAGAGCAGCCACGGGCTTTTGTGGGCCCTCTATCGCCGCACGGATATGCTGGAGGTCTTCTCCGCCATGCCCGGTGGGGAGAAGCGCCGGGAAAATCTGCTGGCCTTTTATGAGCTGGCCCGGCGCTTTGAGGGCACCGGCCACAAGGGCCTGTTCGGGTTCCTGCTCCACCTGGACCGGGTGCGGGAGAGCGGCGGCCTGCGGGCGGCTCCGGCGGCGCCCAAGGAGAGCGCGGGGGTGAAGATCCTCTCCATCCACCGGTCCAAGGGGCTGGAGTACCCGGTGGTCTTCCTGTGCGGCCTGGGCCGGCGGCTGAACTATGGAGATCTGCAAAAGCCCGTCCTCTTCCATCCCAAGCTGGGGCTGGGCCCCAAGGGGCTGGATCGGGAGACCATGGTGGAGTTTCCCACCCTGGCTCGGGCGGGGGTGGCCCTGGCCCTGAAAAAGGAGCTGCTGGCGGAGGAGATGCGCCTGCTCTACGTGGCCATGACCCGGGCCAAGGAGAAGCTGATCCTCACCCACACCCTGTCCTATGGGCTGTCGGACCTCAAGGGGCTGGCCGAGAGCGTGACCTGTCCGGCAGACCCCCGGGTGCTGGCCGGCTGCTCCAGCGTGGGCCAGTGGCTGCTGCTCACGGCCCTGGCCCGGCCCGAGGGGGAGGCCCTGCGGGCTGCCATTGGCCGGGAGGACATGCCCCTGCCGGGGGCGGCGTTTGGCCCTCCCTGGCGGATTCAGTATCATGGGGGCGTGGTCTCTCAGGAGGTGGCCCGGCCCGGCCGGGCGGCCCAGAAGGAGGGGGAGGAGACCGGCCTGTCCCCCCAAGAACTTTTGGAGCAGCTCCGTTGGCGCTATCCCTACGCCTCCGCCGCCTCCACCCCGGCCAAGGTGACGGCCACCCAGGTGAGCCGCCAGCCCGAGGAAACGCCGGGTGTCTTTCTGCTGGAGGACCGAGGGGCGGAGGGCCCCGCCCCCTTTTACCGGCCCCAGTTCGCCCAGGAGGCCCTGGGCCTTACCGCCGCCCAGCGGGGCACCGCTATGCACACGGTGATGCAGTGTATTCGCTTGGAAAACACAGGCTCCGTAGAGGCCGTCCGGGAAGAGCTGGCCCGGCTGACGGCGGAGCAATATCTCACCGAAGCCCAGGCCCAGGCGGTGGACCCCGCCGCCGTGGCCCGGTTTTTCGCCGGCGCCCTGGGCGGGCAGCTCCGGGCCGCCGGGGAGCTCCATCGGGAGTTTCCCTTCTCCCTGCTGGCCGAGGCCCGGCGGTTTTACCCGGAGGCCCCGGCGGGGGATCAGGTCTTGCTCCAGGGGGTCATCGACTGCTGGTTTGAAACAGAGCAGGGCCTCACCATTGTGGACTTCAAAACCGACCGGGTCTTCGGCGACCAGATCCAGGACCGGGCCCAGCGGTATCAGGGCCAGCTGGCGGCCTATGCCTATGCCCTGGAGGAACTGACGGGAAAGCCCGTGGTCCGGCGGGTGCTGTGGTTCCTGCGGCCCGGCGTCGGGGTGGAGCTGCCGTAGGGACGGCGAAAAAAATAGAATTTTTCTCAAAAAAAGAGTTGCATTTTTTTGGGAAAGGTGATATCATATGTCATGCGCTTGCGAGGCGCAATCATTTTTTGACATCAGAAAGAGGTGAACACTCATGAAGGAAGGCATCCATCCCAAGTACGAGCAGACCACAATCAGATGTGCTTGTGGCAATGTGATCGAGACAAGATCTACTAAGAAAGACATCCGAGTAGAAGTTTGCTCCAAGTGTCACCCCTTCTTCACCGGCAAGCAGAAGATGGTGGATACTGGCGGACGCGTCAGCCGCTTCAACAAAAAGTTCGGTTTGGAAAACTAAAAGATTTTGTCTTTGGACCCGTGCCCT
>JALERU010000035.1 GCA_022764045.1 Clostridiales bacterium
GAAGCCGTTGTGGTCCTGCTGCCAGACGTTGGAGGAGAGGATATAGTTCAGGGAGGCGATGTCCTGCCGCCAGGGCAGCTCGTTGCAGGTTTTCAGCCACTTGGCGTGCTGGGCGAACATGGAGTCCACGATGCGGATGAAGGCCTCATAGCTGTTAAAGAAGCCGTGACGGCCGGTGAGCAGGTATCCCTCCAGCCAGCCCTCGCACATGTGCTCGGAGAGCATGGAGTCCATGACCCGGCCCGAGCGGCCCAGATACTCGTCTCCGTCGGCGGTATCGGCGTTCCAGACCCGGGTGGTGGCCTCGAACATGGGGGTCAGGCGATTGGATTTGCTCTCGTCAGGGCCGAAGACCCGGAAGTTTTTGGCGCTCTCGTTTTCCACGATCACGTCCCGGACAAAGGCGCCCAGCACCAGCATGTCCTGGGCATCCACCCCGCCGGGGGAGGGGACGTCGATGCCGTAGTTGCGGAAGTCAGGGAGCTTCAGCGCCCGCAGGAGCTTGCCGCCGTTGGCGTGGGGATTGGCGCCCATGCGCCGGTCCCCCTTGGGGGCCAGAGCCTGGAGCTCGGGGATGAGCTTGCCGTCGTCGGTGAAGAGCTCCTCGGGCTTGTAGCTGCGCAGCCAGTCCTCCAGCAGCTTCAGGTGGTGGGGCTGGGACATGTCGATGGGCACCTGGTGGGCCCGGAAGGAGCCCTCGATGGTGTTGCCGTCCACTTCCTTGGGGCCGGTCCAGCCCTTGGGGGAGCGCAGGACGATCATGGGCCAAGTGGGCCGGCTGTCGTCTCCGGTGGTCCGGGCGTTGGCCTGAACGCGCTTGATCTCCCGCACAGCCCAGTCCAGGGCGGCGGCCATGGTCTGGTGCATCTGCTTGGGGTCGTCCCCTTCCACGAAGCGGGGCTCCCAGCCGCAGCCACGGAAGAAGCTCTCCAGCTCACTGTGGGACAGGCGGGAGAAGATGGTGGGGTTGTGGATCTTGAACCCATTCAGGTGGAGAATGGGGAGCACGGCGCCGTCGCCGATGGGGTTGAGGAACTTGTTGGAGTGCCAGGCGGTGGCCAGGGGGCCGGTCTCGGCCTCGCCGTCGCCCACCACGCAGGCGGCGATCAGGTCGGGGTTATCCAGCACCGCGCCAAAGGCGTGGGCCAGGGAGTATCCCAGCTCGCCCCCTTCGTGGATGGAGCCGGGGGTCTCGGGGGCCACATGGCTGGGAATGCCGCCGGGGAAGGAGAACTGCTTGAAGAGACGCCGCATGCCCTCCAGATCCTGGCTGATGTTGGGGTAAACCTCACTATAGGTCCCTTCCAGATAGGTCTGGGCCACCATGGCGTTGCCGCCGTGGCCGGGGCCGGAGAGGTAAATCATGTCCAGGTCATACTTGTTGATAATCCGGTTCAGATGTGTATAGATGAAGTTTTGGCCGGGGACCGTACCCCAGTGGCCGACGATCTTTTTCTTGATGTGCTCCGGCTGAAGGGGCTGCTTCAGCAGGGGGTTGTCCAAAAGGTAAAGCTGGCAGGCCGACAGATAGTTGGAGGCGCGCCAGTAGGCGTCCAGCTTTTCCAGCTGGGCGGGAGTCAAAGCGGCCTTTCGGGACATCCGGGCAGCCGTTTTGGCGATGGGCTTGGTAAGTCCTTTCGGTTTTCTCGGCATAGAAAAAACCTCCTTTTTGTAATCTGTATCTTATTATAAACTATTTTAGGAAATAATCAACAACCAAGCGTGTTAAAAATTAAATAAAATTATATGCAGGAGAGAATAAAGGGGAAAGAGCACGAAAAGTCCGCAACTGTAAGGGTACAGTTGCGGACTTAAAAAGGAACGGAGGATGGTTTCCCAAAACAGAAGTTTAGGAAGAGTGAGCGGCGGAGGGGGAGGCTGCCGTTTCCTCGGCGGCCATGCGTTTGGCGTTGGCCAGCATGAGCTTGATGCGGTTTTCCTGGTTGATCTTGGTGGCGCCGGGGTCGTAGTCGATGGCCACGATGTTGGAGTCGGGGAAATCGTCCTTGAGGACCCGGATCATGCCCTTGCCCACGATGTGGTTTGGCAGGCAGCCAAAGGGCTGGGCGCAGACGATGTTGGGGGTGCCCGAGTGGATGAGCTCCAGCATCTCGGCGGTGAGGAGCCAGCCCTCGCCCATTTTGCAGCCGTCGTTGAGGTAGCCGAAAATCAGCTTGTGAAGCTCGGCGAAGGTGCCGGGGGCCCGGAAGCCCGCCTTGTTCAGGGCGGCGATCATGTCCAGTTGGCACTTTTCCACATAGCCCATGAAGAACTTGCACAGGGCGTGCTTGGCGGGGCTGCCGCCGAACATCTCCACGTCGGAGACCCGGTTGTAGATCTTGAAGATCAAAAAGTCGGTGAGGCCGGGGACCACGGGCTCGGCGCCCTCGTCCAGCAGGAACTGCTCCAGCTTGTTGTTGCCCAGGGAGGAGAACTTGATGTAGATCTCCCCCACGACCCCCACCCGGACCTTTTCCTCCCCGGCCACGGGGATGGATTTGAAATCGGCGCAGATCTCGTCCAGAATCCGCTGCATCTTCTTCCGGGACATGCCGTCGCCCTTGTCGAAGCGATCCAGCAGCTCGCTGGTCCAGTGCTCCACCTTGGTGGTGGTGTCGCCGGGGTTCACCTCATAGGGGCGGACCTGGTTGGCCACGTTCATGATGAGGTCGCCGTACATCATGCCGTAGATCAGCCGGCGGATGAGGCCCACCGTCCAGTGGAAGCCGGGGTTTTTCTCCAGGCCGAAGGAGAGGGAGAGGACGGGGATATAGTCCAGCCCGGCCTTTTCCAGGGCTTTGCGGAGCATGTGGATGTAGTTGGAGGCCCGGCAGCCGCCGCCGGTCTGGGTGATGAGGAGGGCCACCTTATGGGGGTCGTAGCCCCCGTTCTGGATGGCGTCGATCATCTGGCCGATGACCAGCAGGGCAGGGTAGCAGGCGTCGTTGTGGACGTATTTCAGGCCGCTGTCCACCACGGACCGGCCGTCGTTGTTGAGAATGGCTACGTGGTAGCCGGTGCGCTCTAAGAGCTTGGCGAAGAAGCCGAAGTGGACCGGCAGCATCTGGGGGATGAGGATGGTGTATTCCTTCCGCATCTCCTGGGTAAAGAGCAGGCGGCCGGTCTCGTCGTATTCTAATTTTGCCATGGGTCAGTGGCCTCCCTTCTCGATGGGTGTCTTTTGAGCGTCCCGGGCCTCCAGGGCGGCCATGAGGCTGCGGATGCGAATCTTCACGGCCCCCAGGTTGGAGATGTCGTCGATCTTCAACTGGGTGTAGAGTTCCCCGGCGTCCTCCAGGATGGACCGGAGCTCGTCGGTGGTGATGGCGTCAACCCCGCAGCCGAAGGAGACCAGTTGGATGAAAGCCATGTCGGGCTGGGTGCAGACATACCGGGCGGCGTTGTACATCCGGGCGTGATAGGTCCACTGGTTCAGCACCCGGCGAGGCTGCTTATCCATGTGTTGGAAGACGGCGTCCTCGGTAACCAGGACGAAGCCAAAGGAGGTGATGAGGTCGTTGATGCCGTGGTTGATCTCCGGGTCCATGTGGTAGGGCCGGCCGGCCACCACCAGAATCTTGCGGCCGGTCTGGCGGGCGAAGGCGATGTATTCCTCGCCTTTGGTCCGCACCAGCTGGCGGAAGTCCTCATAGGCGGCGTAGGCCTTGCGGATGGCCCTCACGGCCTCCCGCTTGGGCACACCGAACTCGGTGAGCAGGAGCTGGGCCCCCTTCTTCTCAAAGTCCTTGGGCCGGTGGATGCCCACGTTGGGGTGGACGTATTTGATCTTCCCCAGGGCGGGGATGTTCACCCCCAGCAGGTCGGGGTAATAGGCCACCACGGGACAGTTATAGTGGTTGTCTGACAGACCCTCGTCGAAGTTGTAGGACATGCAGGGGTAGAAAATGGTGTCGATGCCCTCCTCCAGCAGGGCCATGATGTGGCCGTGGAGGAGCTTGGCGGGGTAGCAGACGGTATCCGAGGGGATGGTCTGCTGGCCCTTGATGTACAGGCTCCGGGTGGAGGCGGGGGAGAGGACCACCTCAAAGTTCAGGCTGGTGAAGAGGGTAAACCAGAAGGGGAGATTTTCGTACATATTCAGCCCGAAGGGGATGCCGATCTTCCCCCGGGAGCCGTCCCCCTCTCCCATGCCCTGGAGGGTGCGGAGATAGTCGTATTTGAATTTCAGCAGGTCGGGGATATTCACCTTCTCCTGGCCCAGGGGGCGGGAGCAGCGGTTGCCGGAGATGAACTTCCGGCCCCCGTCAAACTTGTTGATGGTGAGGGAGCAGTGGTTGGTGCACAGCTTGCAGGTGGCGGGCCGGGCCTCGTGGGTGAAGGTGGCCAGGGCCTGGGAGGAGAGGAGGGTGGATTGTTCCAACCCGGCCTCCTTGGCGGCCAGAGCCGCGCCATAGGCCCCCATCATGCCGGAGATGGTGGGGCGGGTGACCTCCCGCCCAATCTCCAGCTCGAAGGAGCGCAGGACGGCGTCGTTGAGGAAGGTGCCCCCCTGGACCACGATGTGTTTGCCCAGGTCGTCGGCGCTGGCGGCCCGGATGACCTTGTAAATGGCGTTTTTCACCACGGAGATGGACAGGCCCGCGGAGATATCCTCCACCGAGGCCCCGTCCTTCTGGGCCTGCTTCACCGAGGAGTTCATAAAGACGGTACACCGGGACCCCAGGTTCACCGGGTGCTGGGCCAGCAGGCCCATTTTGGAGAAGTCGGCTATGGTGTAGCCCAGGGCTTTCGCGAAGGTTTCAATAAAGGAGCCGCAGCCCGAGGAGCAGGCCTCGTTGAGGAGGATGGAGTCCACCGCCCCCTGGCGGATTTTGAAGCACTTCATGTCCTGGCCGCCGATGTCGATGATGAAATCCACGTCGGGGGTGAAGTGCCGGGCGGCGTTCAGGTGGGCCACCGTCTCCACCAGGCCGATGTCACAGGAGAAGGCGTTTTTGATGAGGTCCTCCCCATAGCCCGTGACGGCGGCACCCCGGATGGTGACCCGGTCCCCGCACTGGGCGTAAATCTCTTGGAGTTGGGGCAGGACGATGCGGACGGGGTTTCCTTGGTTGGAGTGGTAGTAGGAGTAGAGAATATTGCAGTCCGGGTCGATGAGCACCATTTTGGTGGTGGTGGACCCGGCGTCGATGCCTAAGTAAGCTGGCCCGGAATAGGAGGAAAGTTCCACGGTGGGAACGGTCATGGCCTGGTGCCGGGCGGAGAAGGCCTCGTATTCCGCCTGGGAGGCGAAGAGGGGCTCCATGGTGTCCACGGGAGAGGCGACGTTGGCGGCGTGCTCCAGCAGGTCCAGTGCCTTTTCAAAGGGGAGCGCGTGGCCCGCCTCGGTGCACAGGGCGGCGCCGATGGCGGCGAAGCAGTCGCCGTCTTCGGGGAAGATGGCGTGGTCGCTGTCCAGCTTTAGGGTCTCCACAAACCGCTGGCGCAGGCCGGCCAGGAAGTGGAGGGGTCCCCCCAGAAAGACGATGGTGCCCGTGAGCTCCCGGCCCTGGGTCAGGCCGGCCACGGTCTGGTCCACCACCGCCTGGAAGATGGAGGCGGCCACGTCTTCCTTCCGTCCGCCCTGGTTCAGGATGGGTTGGATGTCGCTCTTGGCAAAAACCCCGCACCGGGAGGCGATGGGGTAGATCTTTTCGTGTTGCAGCGACAGCTCGTCCAGTTCATCCACCGATACGTTCAGCAGGGTGGCCATCTGGTCGATGAAGGCGCCGGTGCCGCCGGCGCAGGAGCCGTTCATCCGTTCCTCCAGGGTGTTGCCGAAGAAGATGATCTTGGCGTCCTCGCCTCCCAGCTCGATGACGGCGTCGGTGTTGGGGATAAATTCCCGCACGGCGGCGGCGGTGGCGTAGACCTCCTGGACAAACTCCAGGCCCGCGGCCTTGGCCACCCCCAGGCCCGCCGAGCCGGTGATGAGAAGCTGGACCTCCTGGCCCCCCAGCAGGCCCCGCAGGCCCCGGAGGGTCTCACAGGTCCGCTCCCGGGTTTTAGAATAATGACGCTCATAGGAGCGGAAAAGCAGCTTGTTTTGTTCATCCAGCACCACGACCTTTACGGTGGTGGAGCCGATGTCGATTCCAATACGCAATGGCATGATCTCACCTCGAAACAGTCAACGAGGAGCCTCGTTAACTTTTCTTATCCGTTTACTTTAGTATATTTAGTAGGTGTCCCCTATTATAACGTAGACTTTGTCGAAAAACAACAGAAAACTTGTGCCAGAGGTGAGAGAGATTCACAGAAAGAAATTGGGAGAATCTGCCAAGGATCATTCAGGCCAGGGGAGACAGAACCAACCGGCCCTCGCTGGCCTCCAGATAGAGGGTTTCGCCGGGGTTCAGGGTCTCCCGCAGCAAAAGCTCGGCGGCGGGATTTTCCACCTGGTTTCGGATCAGCCGCCGCAGGGGACGGGCGCCGTAGCGGGGGTCCAGGCCCTTTTGGGCCAGTAGGCGGATGGCCTGGTCCGAGGGGAGAAAGTCCACCCCCGCAGCGGCCAGCCGCTGGGCGAAGCCCGACAGGAGCTTTCGGGCGATGGTATCCATTTCTGTCTGGCCCAGGGGGCGGAAACGGACGATCTCGTCCAGACGGTTGAGAAACTCCGGCCGGAACACCTGGCGCAGCTCCCGCTGGAGAGCGGCGGCCTCGGCGGCCTCAGTGGCTTCGGCGGAGGAAAAGCCCAGGGGGGTGCCGTTGGAGAGTTTGTCTCCCCCCACGTTAGAGGTCATGACGATGACGGTGTTGCGGAAGTCGGTCCGCTTGCCGTGGGAGTCCGTAAGGACCCCGTCCTCCATGATCTGAAGCAGCAGGCTCCACACCTCGGCGTGGGCCTTTTCCAGCTCGTCGAAGAGAAGGACCGAATAGGGATGCCGCCGGACAGCCTCGGTGAGCTGGCCGCCGTCCTCGTGGCCCACATAGCCCGGGGGTGAGCCAGTGAGGCGGCTCATGGTGTGCTTTTCGGCAAACTCCGTCATGTCGAACCGGAGCAGGGCCTCCTCTGATCCAAAGAGCACCTGGGCCAGGGCCTTGCACAGCTCGGTTTTCCCCACCCCCGTGGGGCCCAGGAAGAGAAAGGCCCCCACAGGGCGGTCGGGCTCTTTCAAGCCCGTGCGCCCCCGGCGGATGGCCCGGGCCACGGCTTTGACCGCCTCCTCCTGGCCGGTCACCCGGCGGCGGAGGTCGGCCTCCAGGTTCAAAAGCCGCTCCTTTTCCGACCTGGTCAGGCAGGTGAGGGGAATCCCGGTCCACTGGCTGACGGCTTTGGCCACCTCCTGGTCGGTGACCACAACCTCCCCCTGCCGGGCCTGCCACTGCCGGCGCTGGAGCTCCAGCTCCCGGCGGAAGTCGGACTCGGCGTCCCGGTATTGGGCGGCCTTCTCATAGTCCTGGCCGGCGATGGCGTCGTCCCGCTCCCGGGCGGCGGTCTGGACCCGCCGTTCCAGGGCCTTGAGCTCCGCCGGGGGCTCCAGGGCCTGGAGGCGGGCCTGGGAGGCGGCCTCATCCAGCAGGTCGATGGCCTTGTCGGGCAGCCGCCGGTCGGGCAGATAGCGCACCGACAGGGAAATGGCGGCCTGAAGGGCCTCGGGCCGGAAGGTCAGGCCGTGGTGGTGGGCGTACCGGGGGGTGAGGGCCTGGAGAATTTCCAGGGTGGTCTCCTGGCTGGGTTCGGCCACCCGGATGGGCTGGAACCGCCGCTCTAAGGCGGCGTCCTTTTCAATGAACCGGCGGTACTCCTCGTTGGTGGTGGCGCCGATGAGCTGGATGCCCCCCCGGGCCAGGGCGGGCTTGACGATGTTGGCCGCGTCGATGGCCCCCTCGGCGCTCCCCGCCCCGATGATGGTGTGGAGCTCGTCCAGGAAAAGGATAACGTTTCCCGCCCGGGCCACCTCGTTCAGGATGTTTTTCATCCGCTCCTCAAACTCCCCCCGGTACTTGGTGCCGGCGATCACCGAGGGGAGGTCCAGGGCCAGCAGGCGCTTTTGCCGCAGGGCGTCGGGGACCTGACCTAAGGCCATTTTCTGGGCCAGCCCCTCGGCCACGGCGGTTTTGCCCACCCCGGGTTCCCCCAGGAGGACGGGGTTGTTTTTTCCCCGGCGGATGAGAACCTGGATCACCCGGCGGATCTCCTCCTCCCGGCCGGTGACGGGGTCGTAGCCCCCTCGGCTGGCGGTCTGGACCATGTCCCGGGCGTGCTGATCCAGCAGCCGGGTGGCGGGAGAAGAGGTGGGCGGAGTGTATTCGCTCTCTCCCCGAGACCGGGGGGAGTAGGAGCCGCCGGGGCCCAGAGAACGGAGGGTTTGCCGGTAGAGGACGTTGGGGTTCAGGCCCGACTGGGTCAGCAGCTCCACCCCGCCCCCCTTTCCCTGACGGAGCAGGCCCAGCAGCAGATGGCGGCTGCCCACCTGGGGGTGCCCCAGCCGCCGGGCCTCGCCCACAGCCAGCTCCACGATGGATTCCAGCCGGGGGGTCAGGGGGCGGCGGCAAGCCAGGGGAGCACCGGTGCCCAGGGCGGCGGTAAGGCGGCTTTGCAGGCCCCGGAAAGTGAGCCCCTGGGCGGTGAGAAGCCGGGCGGCGGCGCTCCGGGAC
Source organism: Clostridiales bacterium (assembly GCA_022764045.1). Taxonomy (GTDB): domain Bacteria; phylum Bacillota; class Clostridia; order Oscillospirales; family Oscillospiraceae; genus Evtepia. The sequence goes on from JALERU010000035.1 coordinate 8,602, forward strand.
TCCTGGAGCAGGCCCAGCAGCAGGTGCTCGCTGCCTACGTAATCATGGCCCAGGCGCTGGGACAGGGCACCGGCGGCCCCCAGGCTGCCCTGGGCGTGGGGGGTGAAGGTCACGGTTTTGATGGGGACCCCTCCTTTCCGGATGCGCTGGGAATATTTTCCTGGGATGGTGAAATGACGGGAATGTTTCGGTTTTCATGGCTGGCAGAACTGGGTGCGCCTTCCAGATCGGGCGTGAGACTGCCGGAAACGGACGGTTTCAAGATGTTTTGCATAGAGAAAATCCTTTCAGGGTGCATTTTGTGGGAAAAGTCTCTAAAAATCATGCCCGAAATTGATAAAAATAACCCAAAAATTTCTATGATTTTAGAATTGCATTTTTCAAAAAATGTGGTACAATGTAGCCTGCCAAGAAAATTTAACTGGAGGTACTTAACTATGTATGTGATCGATCCTGAACTGTGCACCTTCTGCAAGAAGTGCATCGAGGAATGTCCCACCGGCGCCATTGTCGAAGGCAAGGCTGGCGATAAGGAAGTCTGCGTCGTGACCTCTGAGTGCATCGACTGCGGCGGCTGCGAGGACGCTTGCGAGACCGAGCCCAAGGCTCTGGGCTTTGCAGAGTAATCCAGATCCCTACAAAAGAGAAAAAAGCGAGCGTGCCGGAAAAAGCTCTCGGTACGCTCGTTTTTTTATGAAATCTGGAACCCGCTTCGCTGGGCTTCCAGATTTGGGGGTTGCAGTCCGAACCGCGCCAGCGGAGCTGGCACTCTCGGACTGAGAGGAATTTTTTCACCGGCGGAGCCGGCGAAAAAATGATTGGAATTTGTTCCGCTTTCCACAGAAAGCGGAAGTCTGCGACGCGGGGAGGGGTGGTGCGTCTATTTCCGACGCTGTGGAAGCCTCAAGGCTCGTCCTCATCCGACCCGGCCCGAAGGGCCGGCCCACCTTCAGAGCAAAGGAAGAATTGATTTGATATCCAACTGTCCCCCGGACAGTTGGACCCCCAGGGGAAGGCGATTGGCAAACCCTGTGGGGCTTATTGTAGAAAACTACCGTAGTAATCACCCCAACGTAGCCTAATAGCGTAGGCTTCCCCTTGGGGGGAAGCTGTCAGCGCAGCTGACTGATGAGGGGGCGATGTGGAATACCGGTGGGTAGAAGGTGATCTCTGCCCTCACCCGGCGGGTTTTGGTTGAGATTTTCTTCCGTCTATGCTATAATCTATAAAATGTACCTGAAACTCCCTGCCGGGGGAGGGGGGACCTTCCGCCGGCCTGTTTTTTTCTTGCGGAAAGGAGCGCCTATGAAAATTGTTGTGTTGGCCGGCGGCCTCAGCCCCGAGCGGAATGTGTCTCTGTCCTCGGGCACCATGATCGCCCACGCCCTGCGGGAGCTGGGACACCAGGCGGCTCTGGTGGATATGTACTTTGGCCTGGAGGATTACCAGGGAGCCGTGGCGGACTATTTTCAGGCGCCCCTCACCGACCGCTGGAAACAGGTGGACCCCAAGGCCCCTGACCTGGAGGAGATCAAGGCCGCCCGGAAGTGGAAGAGCCCCAGCCAGTTTGGCCGGGGGGTGCTGGAGCTGTGCCAGATGGCGGACATCGTCTTCCTGGCTCTCCACGGCACCTGCGGGGAGGACGGCCGGGTCCAGGCCACCTTTGACCTGCTGGGCATCCGCTACACCGGCGCGGGCTATCTGGGCTCGGGCCTGGCCATGGACAAGGACCTGACCAAGCGCCTCATCGCCCATCTGGGGGTGGACACCCCCCAGTGGAAGCGGGTGAACTACACGGAGAAAGAGGTAGACAGCCTCACCAGCACCACCCGGGTGCCCTGCGTGGTGAAGCCCGTGGCCAGCGGCTCCTCCATCGGCGTGTCCATCGCCCACACCAAAAAGGAGCTCCACGCCGCCCTGTTGGACGGCCTGCGCTACGGCGGCCAGTGCGTGCTGGAGCAATATGTGGCCGGACGGGAGATCCAGGTGGCCCTTTTGGCCGACAAGGCCCTGCCCTCCATTGAGATCATCCCCAAGAAGGGCTTTTACGACTATGAGAACAAATATCAGCCCGGCGCGGCGGAGGAGGTCTGCCCCTCGCCCATCCCGCCGGAGTGGGAGAAGCGCGTGGGCCAGGCGGCCCTGACAGTTTACCGGGCCCTGGGCCTGGCCGTCTATTCCCGGGCTGACTTTATTGTGGACCAGGAGGGGACCCCCTGGTTCCTGGAGATCAACACCCTGCCGGGGATGACTCCCACCAGCCTGGTCCCCCAAGAGGCCGCCGCCGCCGGCATCGACTATCCCAGCCTGTGCCAGCGGATCATTGACGAATCCCTCCGGGCCCGGCCGGACTGAGGGCCCCGGAGACAGATAAAAGGAGAACACCCATGGAAGCTATGACAGTACAAGAGCTCCTGGCCGCCACCGGCGGGACGCTCCTGGGAGACCAAACCCTGCTGGAAGAGACCATCACCGGGGTGGAGACCGACAGCCGGGCCATCCACGGAGGAGACCTCTTCGTGGCCCTGCGGGGGGAGAATACCGATGGCCATAAGTACATCACCGGCGCACTGAACAACGGCGGGGCGGGCTGCCTGACCGAGATCGTCCCCCAAGAGCTGCTGCCCGGAAAGTTTTACATTCAGGTGGACGACACCGTCCTGGCCCTGGGCCAGGTGGCCAGAGCCTATCAGGAGAAATTTCCCATTCCCGTCATCGGGATCACCGGCAGCGTGGGAAAGACCACCACCAAGGACATGATCGCCTCGGTGCTGAGCCGGAAGTACAAGGTGCTGAAAACCGAAGGGAACTTCAACAACGAGCTGGGCCTTCCCCTCACCCTTTTCCGCCTGACCCCTGAGCACCAGTTCTGCGTGCTGGAGATGGGAATGAACCACTTTGGGGAGATCGACTACCTCACCCGGATTGTCCGCCCCGACGTGGCGGTGATTACCAACATCGGTGACGCCCACATCGAAAACCTGGGCAGCCGGGAAGGCATCCTTAAGGCCAAGTGCGAAATTTTCAATTACATGACCGAGGAGAGCCTCGCCATCCTGAATGGCGATGACCCCTTGCTGCGGACCCTGGAGGGCCAAATAAAGCCCCAGGTGGTCTTCTGTGGGGAGGACCATCAGCCCCCCTATGAGGCCAAGGAGATCCATCAGATCGGGTCCAAGGGCATGAGTTGCCGGGTCAAGACCCCGGCCCATGACTTTACCGTCACCGTCCCCGCTCTGGGCAACCATATGATCTATCCCGTCCTCATGGCCTGCGCCGTGGGGGAGCGGTTCGGCATGACCGGGGAGGAGATGAAGGCGGGCATTGAGGCCTTTGTCCCTACCAAAATGCGGATGAACGTCATCCGCCAGGGAGAGGTGACCATCCTGGACGACGGCTACAACGCCAACCCCCAGTCCATGCGGGCGGCCCTGGAAATTCTGTCCCAGACCGACGGCGCCTACCGGGCCGCCGTGCTGGGGAACATGTTTGAGCTGGGGGACCTGGGCCCGGAGCTCCACCGGAGCATGGGGGAGTGCGCCGCCAAGCTGGGGAACATCGACGCCCTGCTGGCGGTGGGCGACCTGGCCTGGAACATCTATGACGCTGCCCAACAGGCGGGCATGGCCAACGTCTACTACGCCCAGGACCAGGCCACGGCAAAGACCCTGCTGCCCAACTTCATCCGCCCCGGCGCGGTCATCCTGGTGAAAGCCTCCCGAGGCATGGCCTTTGAAGAGCTCACCCGAGAGCTCCAGCAGCTCACCCGCAAAACCTAAAAAGAACGGGCCCCCAAAGGGCCCGTCCCAATAGAACTATCCCTGCCAGCCCAAAAAGGCTTCGCAGAATTTCGCCGCCGCAGCGGCGAAACAAAATCAAATCATTTTTTCGCCGGCTTCGCCGGTGAAAAAATACTTCTCAGTCCGAGAGTGCCTGACTCCGTCAGGCGCGGGTCGGACTGCAACCCCCAAATTTGGGAGCCCAGCGAAGCGGGTCCCAAATTTCACTTACGCATCGAAATTGATGATCGTTTTTCTGGGTGCGTGCTTAACCAGCTCCTCCAGGGTTTCCTCATAGGGGGCGCAGGCGATGCCCCGGTCGGTGACCATGCCGGTGATGAGGAAGGCGGGCACCACGTCGTAGGCGGGGGTCCAGCCCTTGGCGTCGCCGCAGGCCAGACCGGCGGTGACGGCGGCGGAGTCCCCTTCGTCCTGGCCGAAAACGGCGCCGGACTCGGCCTCCAGGTCCACATCGTCGGCATTGAGGACGGCGTAGAAGGGGATGGAGTGGAAATAGCAGGCGATGGCCAGCTCATAGGTCCCCACGGGGGCCTTTAGATCCCCATTCTTGGCGGCTAGAATGCCGTCGGTGAGCACCATGTGGGCCCCTTGCCGGGCCAGGAAGGTGGCGGCGGCGTGGTCGGGAATGAGAGTGCAGGGGACGTTTTCCTTGGAAAGCTCCTGGGCCAGCAAAGTGGCGGCGGTGAGAGCGGGACGGCCCTCGCAGAGGGTGATCTGTTCCAGCACCTCCCGCTTCCAGCCCCGGCGGGCAATCCCCAGGGCGCCGCAGGGAGAGGCCGAGTGGAAAGCCCCCCGGTCGGTGCGGATGAGAATCCGGGTGCCCTCACCCATCATATCGGTGCCGTTGCGGCAGATGTTCCGGTCGGCTACCACCTGCTGCCGGTCATAGGTGACGGCGGTGGCGAGAAGGGTGGTCAAGCGGTCTACATTCTTGGTGTAGGCCTCGGGGGGATTCTCCATAAAGTGCATGGCGGCGGCCAGGTCCCGGGAATTGGGGCGGCTGGCCAGCAGCTTGGCCTTGGCCTCGTCCAATTTTTCCTGGAACTGAGGGGTCTGCTGCAAATCCTGGGCGGCGATGGCGGCCTGGCAATAGCCATAGGCCCCGGCCACGGCGGCGATCTTTTCCTCCAGCACTGCGCCGGAGGAGAGAGCCTGGACGGTCTCTTCCAGAGTAGAGCAGGTGATCCAATGCTCCTGCTGGGGGTAGGCGGCCTGGTCCAAAAGGGACAGAACGCCGTCCTGCCACTGAAGTGAAATCATAGTCAATGCCTCCTGTTACTGGCGCCGCCCCGGAGGCGGAGCGCGCCGGTTGATTGGAGTTATCATATCATACTTCGGGGAACAACGCCACACCCAACCGAAAAAACTTGGCGGGGGAAGAAATTTGGCGGCCCCGGACACAGAGGAAACATCCATGATAGACATTGCGGTACGAGATTTAGTAAAAGAATACGAGGTGGGCCAGCCGGTTCTGGACGGCCTCACCTTCCAGGTGGACACCGGCGAGCGGGTGGGCATCCTGGGAAAAAACGGGGCGGGGAAGACCACCCTCTTCCGCATCCTCACCGGCCAGGAGGAGGCCGACGGGGGGGAGGTCATCATTCCCCCCGGCAAGGGGCTGGGCCTCATCTCCCAGATCCCCGTCTACCCCGCCGGCTACACCGTGGAGGACGTGCTGCGCACGGCCTTTGACCACCTGAAGGCCATGGAGGCTGAGCTCCACCTGCTCTCCGACCAGATGGCCGGGGGGGACAAGGAAGTCCTGACCCGGTATGACCGCCTCCAGGCGGCCTATGAGACGGGGGGCGGTTATGAGATGGAGACCCGCCTGGAAAAGGTCTGCTCCGGCCTTGGCATCGAGAAGGCCTTTCGGGAGAAGGCCTTCGCCAACCTCTCCGGCGGGGAAAAGACCCGGATCAATCTGGCCCGCCTGATTCTGGTGGACACGGAAATCCTTTTGCTGGACGAGCCCACCAACCACCTGGACCTGAACGCCACCATGTGGCTGGAGGATTACATCAGCCACTACAAAGGCACCGTGCTGGTGATCTCCCACGACCGGTACTTTTTGGACAAGACCATCTCCCGGGTGGTGGAGCTGAAAAACGGCAAGGCGGAGTTTTACGCCGGCAACTACTCCTTCTACGCGGTGGAAAAGGAGCGGCGGTACCTGGAGCAGCTGCGCCAGTACCAAAAGGAGCAGGCCGAGCTCCAGCGCCTGTCCGACACCGTGCGCATGATGCACGAGCACAACACCGAGCACCTGAACAAGCGGGCCTTTTCCATTGAAAAACGGATGGCGAAGATCAACAAGACCCAGCGGCCCGACCGGGTGAAAAAGCTGAAAACCAAGTTTGGCACGGCGGAGTTTTACGCCGATGACCTGCTCTCCCTGCGAGAACTGAACAAGGCCTTTGGCCAGCAGAAGCTCTTTGACGATGTGACCCTCCGGGTGGAGCCGGGAGACCGGATCGCCCTTTTGGGGGACAACGGCACCGGGAAATCCACCTTGCTCAAAATCATTCTGGGGGAGGAGCCCCAGGACAGCGGCGTGGTGAAGCAGGGCCTCACCGTGAAGGTGGGGTATTTGCCCCAGCAGATCCACTTCGCCCACCCCGAGCGGAGCCTTTACGACACCATGCTCTATGAGGCCGGCTGCGACGCCCAGCAGGCCCGGGACCGGCTGGGAAAGTTCCTCTTCCAGGGGGAGGATGTGTTCAAGCCCGTCTCCGTTCTCTCCGGTGGGGAGCAGAGCCGCCTGCGGCTGTGTATGCTCATGGATGAAAAGGTGAACTTCCTCATCCTGGACGAGCCCACCAACCATTTGGACCTGGACTCCCGGGAGTGGATCGAGGAGGCTGTGGAGGACTATGAGGGGACCCTTCTCTTTGTCTCCCACGACCGGTACTTTATCGACCGCTTCGCCACCCGGATCTGGACCCTGGAAAACGGGAAGATCTCCGACTTCCGGGGGGATTACACCGCCTACCAGGCCCACCGGGAGCGCCAAAAGGCCCTGACGCCGCCCCCCAAAAAGGAGGAAAAGGTCAAAAAGGACAAGCCCAAGCGCCCCGGCGGCACCAAGCAACTGAAAAAGGAGCTGGCCGCCGCGGAAAAGCGGATGGAAAAGCTGGATCAGTTGCTGGAAGAGCTGAACGCCCAGAAGGAGGCGGCTGCCTCCGACTACCAAAGGCTCCAGGAGCTGGCCCAGCAGGAGGCGGAGTATACCGCCGAGTACGACGGGCTCATGGAGAGCTGGGAAAGCCTGTCCGAGGCCATCGCCGCGGAAGAGGCGTGAAACTCCCTGGGAACTGACAGGAACACAAAAATTCATCATAAAAAAGGAGAACCAACGACCATGTCTGAACAGGAAAAGAAGAACAATCCCGCCCAGTCCACCGAGGAAAAGATGCAGGAGCTTTTCGACCTGCTCAATGAAAAGGCCGCCAGCGGTGAGCTGGTGGAGACCGATGAGGACGTTTCCGTGGAGGCCCCCCAGGTGGATACCTCCCCCATGTCCGAGTCGGAGACGGCCGCCTTTGAGTACAACATGATGATGCAGCAGTACGAGGCCATGCTCCTGGACTGGCAGCGCCGGGAGGCCGAGGACGCGGCCGAAAAAAAGGAGGAAACTGACAAGGAGGAACCGGACCAGTAATGTGGGAACAACTGAACCGGGCGGTCCTCCGCCTGGAGGAGTTGGAGACCCAGCTGGCCCAGCCCGAGACCTATGCTGACCCCGCTTTGGCAGCCCAGCTCAACCGGGAGCAGAAGGAACTGGTCCCCTTGGTGGAGACCTTCCGCCGGTACCAGAAGGCCCAGCGGGAGCTGGAGGGGCTCACCGAGCTCCTTGCCGACCCCGAGTGCCGGGAGCTGGCCCGGGCGGAGTATGACGGGGTCAAGGAAACCGTCACCCGGCTGGAGGAGGTTCTCCACCGGCTCCTCACCCCCAAGGACCCCATGGACGGCAAGAATCTCTTTCTGGAGATCCGGGCCGGCGTGGGGGGAGAGGAGGCCGCCCTCTTTGCCGCCGACCTCTACCGCATGTATGCTATGTACGGGGAGAAGCAGGGGTGGAAGCTGGAACTGGTGAGCCTCAGCGAGACCGAGCTGGGGGGCATCAAGGAGCTCTCCTGCCTCATTGAGGGGGCCAGCGCCTATGCCTGCCTGCGCCATGAGAGCGGGGTCCACCGGGTCCAGCGGGTGCCGGAGACCGAGTCCGGCGGGCGCATCCACACCTCCACCTGCACGGTGGCGGTGCTGCCCCAGGTGGAGGAGGCGGAGTTTCAGCTGGACCCCGCCGACCTGCGCATTGACACCTTCCGGGCCTCCGGCGCGGGGGGACAGCACATCAACAAAACCGAGTCCGCCATCCGGGTGACCCACCTGCCCACGGGAACGGTGGTAGAGTGCCAGGACCAGCGCAGCCAGTATAAAAACAAGGACCGGGCCCTGGCCATCCTCCGCGCCCGCCTCTATGAGCGGGCGGCCCAGGAGCGGGCGGAGGCCATCGCCGGCCAGCGCCGGAGCCAGGTGGGGTCCGGCATGCGCAACGAGCGGATCAGAACCTATAATTTCCCCCAGGGGCGGGTCACCGACCACCGGATCGGCCTGACCCTCTATAAGCTGGATGCCGTCATGAACGGGGATCTGGACGAGATCGTGGAGGGCCTGATCCTGGCCGCCCGGCAGGGGGAGAAGACAAGGAGCGAAGAAGGATGAGAAAAACCATTCGATATACCATGGAGGACCTGTCCGACATTGTGGCGATGCTAAAAAAGGGCGGCGGCGTGGCCCTGCCCACGGAGACCGTTTACGGCCTGGCGGTGGACGGGAGAAATGACGCAGCCATGTGGTGGCTGTTTGACGTGAAAAAACGGTCCCGGGAGAAAGCCATTTCCGTGCTGGTCAGCGGCATGGAGATGGTGGAGGACTATTGCCAAAATATTCCCCAGGCCGCCTACCGGCTGGCGGAGAAATACTGGCCCGGCCCCCTGACCATGGTGTTGGAGGACAAGGGTGTGGTCTCTACCCTGACCACGGGGGGGACAGACACCCTGGGGGTCCGCTGCCCGGACCACCCCATGACCCTGGAGGTGATCCGCCAGGCAGGGTTTGCCTTGGCGGCCCCCTCGGCCAACCCCTCGGACCAGCCCAGCCCCAAAACGGCCCAGGAGGTGCTGGATTACTTCGACGGACGGATTGAGGGCGTTCTGGACGGCGGCTCCTGCGCTATGGGGGTGGAATCCACTGTGGTGGACCTGACCGGCGAGGACCCCAAAATCCTCCGGGAGGGGGGCATCCCCGGCCAGGAGATCCTGGACTTTTTGAAAGGCCAGGGCTGAGCCATGAAGGTCATTGGAATCACCGGCCCCACAGGGGCCGGAAAGACCACCGCCCTGGGGGCGCTGACTGCCCTGGGGGGTGTGCTCATCGACGCAGACGCCGTCTACCATGATCTGACGGTGTCCTCCCAGCGGATGCGGGAGGAGCTCATCTCCCGCTTTGGGCCGGTCTATCACGGGACCGTCCTGGACCGGAAAAAGTTGGGAGCTGTGGTCTTTCAGAACGAGGCGGCCCTGGCCGACTTGAACGCCATCACCCACAAATATGTGGCCCAGGAGACCCAGCGGCGGATTTCCGAAGCCCGGGCGGCGGGGGCCCCCGCTGTGGGGATTGACGCCATTGCCCTGTTGGAGAGCGCCTTGGTAGACTATTGCGACTGCACCCTGGCCATCACCGCCCCGGAAGAACTCCGGGTGAAGCGGATCATGGCCCGGGAAGGGATTTCCGAGGACTACGCCCGGATGCGGGTGGCGGCCCAGAAGCCCAGCGCCTGGTTTCAGGAACACTGTGACTACACATTAGAGAGCACCGAGGCCGACACGGTGGAGACCTTCGCCCAGCGGGCCCGGGCGCTCTTTCAGCGGATTTTAGAGGAGACATAACCATGGAAGAGAAACAAGAACAGACCTTGGCCCAACAGCGGAAGAAGGAGCTCTTCTTTTCCCCCACCAACGGCTATGACCGCCTGGCGGAAGGGGAAGAGGAGAAGATCCAGACCTACTGCGAGGGCTATAAAACCTTTCTCAACGAGGGCAAAACCGAGCGGGAGTGTGTGGACTATGCCATCGCCCTGGCTCAGGCCGCCGGCTTCCGGCCCCTGGTCCGGGGGGAGAAGCTCCGGCCCGGGGACAAGGTGTACCGGAACAACCGGGGCAAGTCCCTGTTGCTGGCCGTCATCGGCCGGGAGAGCCTGGCCCAGGGCGCGGTGATTGGGGCGGCCCACATCGACTCCCCCCGGCTGGACTTGAAGCAGAACCCCCTGTATGAGGACAAGGAGCTGGCCTACTGCAAGACCCACTACTATGGGGGCATCAAAAAGTACCAGTGGACCACTATCCCCCTGGCCCTCCACGGGGTGGTGGTGCGCCGGGACGGGACCTCTGTCACCGTGCGCATCGGCGAGGACCCCAGCGACCCCCAGTTTACCGTGGGGGACCTGCTGCCCCATCTGGCGGGGGACCAGGCCAAGAAGACCATGGGGTCCATTGTCTCCGCCGAGCAGCTTAACCTCTTTGTGGGCAGCCGCCCCTTTGACAAGGAGGAGGGCAGCGACCGGGTGAAGCTGGGGATTTTATCCATCCTCCATGAGAAGTACGGCATGGTGGAGGAGGACTTCCTCTCCGCCGAGCTCATGGCCGTCCCCGCCGCCAAGGCGGTGGACATCGGCCTGGACCGGTCGGTGATCGGCGCCTACGGCCAGGACGACCGGGTGTGCTCCTATGCCTGCCTGAAGGCCCTGCTGGAGCTGACCGAGGCCCCCCGCCGCACCGCCGTGTGCGTGCTGGCGGACAAGGAAGAAATCGGCTCCCTGGGGGTCACCGGGATGCAGTCGGCGGCCTTTGACATCTTTATGAGCGATCTGTGCGACGGCCAGGACGCCTCCCTGAAGGCCTGCTACGAGACCTCCTTCTGCCTCTCCGCCGACGTGACCGCCGCCTATGACCCCAACTTCGCCGAGGTCTATGAGGCCCGCAACAGCGCCTATTTCAACTACGGCGTGTGCATCAGCAAATACACCGGGGCCCGGGGCAAGTCCGGGGCCTCTGACGCCTCCGCCGAGGTGGTGGGGAAGGTCCGCCGGATCTTTGCTGAACACCAGGTGGTCTGGCAGCTGGCCGAGCTGGGGAAAACCGACCAGGGCGGCGGCGGCACCGTGGCCTGCTACATGGCAAACCGAAACATCGACACCATTGACGCAGGGGTCCCCGTGCTCTCCATGCACGCCCCCTTTGAGACCACGGCCAAGCTGGACTGCTACATGACCTACAAGGCTATGAAGGCCCTGTATACCGACTGAGAGAGAAAGAGGTAGATTCATTTGAACATCTTTTCATCCATTTTCCTGGGGCTGGTCCAGGGTGTGGCGGAGTTTCTGCCCATCTCCAGTTCGGGGCATCTGTCTCTGTTCCAGCACTTTTTCGGGCTGGTGAGCCCGGAAGAGAGCCTGTTTTTTGACGTGCTGCTCCACCTGGGCACCCTTATCGCCATCTTTGTCTATTACTGGCGGGACATTGTGGACATGGTCAGGGAGTTTTTCCAGATGCTGGGGGCCCTGGTCTCCAAGGAGAAGCGGCGGAAAATGAAGCATTTGCCCCCCAACGGGCGGATGGTTTTGATGATCCTCGTGGCTACCCTGCCTCTGTTTGTGGTCCTGCCCATCAAAAGCAAGGTGGAGGGGCTGTACAGCAACACCATTTTTGTGGGCTGCGCCCTGCTGGTCACCGGTTTTATCCTCTTTTACTCTGACCGGATGGCCCGGGGAAAGAAGGGCCCCCGGTCGGCCACCATGGTGGACGCCCTCATCGTGGGCGTGGGCCAGGCGGTGGCGGTGGTGCCCGGCCTGTCCCGGTCCGGCACCAGCATTTCCGTGGGGATGATGCGGGGCTTCCACCGGAAGTTCGCCGTGCGCTTCTCCTTCCTCATGTCCATTCCCGCGGTGCTGGGGGCCAACATCCTCAGCATCGGGGAGGCCGTCGAAGCGGGGATCGACACCGCCCAGTTGCCGGCCTATATCGTGGGGACCATTGTGGCGGCGGTGTCGGGCTATTTTGCCATCCGCCTGGTGAACCTGCTGACCAACAAGGGTAAGTTTGGCAACTTTGCCTACTACTGCTGGGGCATCGGCGCCGCGGCGGTGGTGGCCAGCCTGATCTTCCGCTGAGAAGCACCCAAAAGCAAGGAGGGAAGTATGGCTTCCACACAAAAGAAAACCGATCAAACGAAAAAATCCTCCCCGGCCAAAAAGACCGGGAGCGGAAAAAAGACCGGCGGCAGTAAGCCGAAGGTCCCGGTCTATGGGCCCAACCTGCTGGCCCGGGGGATTGGGGCAGCCGTGTGCATTTTCCTGGCCCTGCTGGTGGCCTTGGGGATGTTTGGCATCCACGCGGTGATCCCCGACCTGCTGTGCGACAGTATCCGGGGTCTCATCGGCGGGGGCTTCTGGCTCACCGCCGTGGCGCTGCTGTGGGCGGCGGGGCTGCTCCTGTTCCGGCGGGACCGGCGGGTGACCCTCCGCCTGTGGTGCCTGGGGCTGCTGCCGGTGCTGGGGGGCGCTTTCCTCCATGTGCTCCTGAGCAGCAAGACCTATGAACTGTCCTTTGGACTCCTCTTCCAACTGTGGAGCGACGGACTCCATGGAGCGGGCGGCGGCGTCCTCAGCGGCGGCCTGGGGACCTTGTGCGCCATGGGCTTCAGCCGGATTGGCGCGGGGGTGATTTTCGCCCTGGCTTTTCTGGTCCTGCTGGCCGGCGCGGGGCATGTGACCCCGGCCAAGGTCTTCTCCGGCCTGGGCCGCCTGCGGGAGAAGCGGCGGGAGCGGGCCGAAGACTATGAGGACGAGTATTACGACGATTACGACGGCTATGACGACTACGATGACTATGACGACGGCTACGGCAACTATGACGGCCCCCGGGAGCCCACGCCGTCTAAAAGGGCCTCCTTTTGGCCCCTGAGCCGCCGGAAGCGGGCGCCCGACCTCCCCCTGGACGATGTGCCCCCTCAGGAGAGCAAGGGGAAGACAACCCCTGCCCCGGAAGGGCCCATCCCAAAGAAGGGTGACATGTCGGAGCCTCCTGCCCCGGAAAAGTCCCGGGAGCCCGCCTTCGACCAGGCCCAGGACGCCCCCCTGTGGCAGCCCCCCGAGGAGAAAAAGCCCCCCACCAAGGCCCAGCGCCAGGCGGAGATCCAAAAGGAGGCCGGTGAAGTCACCCAGACCATTGAGAAGACCCTGGGAGAGGACCAGCCCAAGGCCTATGTCTACCCCTCTCTGGACCTGCTGACCCAGCCCAACGGCGAGAGCGCCCGGGCGGCCCATGAAGAGCTGGAGGGGACCCTGGAGCGCCTGGCCAGCGTCCTGACCTCCTTTGGCATCGACGGCCATGTGACCGGCGCGGTCCAGGGGCCCTCGGTGACCCGGTATGAGGTGGCCCTGGAGCAGGGGGTGCGGCTGAACAAGCTCACCAACCTCTCCGACGACGTGGCCCTGGCCCTGGGGGTGTCCAACGTCCGCATCGCCCCGGTGCCCGGGAAGATCTCCGTGGTGGGCATCGAGGTGCCCAACAAGGTGGTCACCCCCGTTCCCATCCGGGAGGTGCTGGATTCCCCGGCCTTCCGCCGGCACAAGTCCAGCGCGGCCTTTTCCGTGGGCAAGGACATCGGCGGCAATTATATCGTGGGGGACTGCTCCAAGCTGCCCCACATGCTCATCGCCGGTACCACGGGCTCCGGTAAGTCCGTGTGTATCAACTCCCTGCTCATCAGTATGCTCTACAAATCCACCCCGGAGGAACTCCGCCTGATTATGGTGGACCCCAAAATGGTGGAGCTGGGGGGCTATAACGGCATCCCCCACCTGCTCATCCCCGTGGTCACCGACCCCAAAAAGGCCGCCGGCGCCCTCCAGTGGGCGGTGACGGAGATGATGAAGCGCTACCGGATGTTCGCCGAAGCGGGGGTCCGGGAGCTGGCCTCCTACAACCAGTGGGCCAAAGGGCAGGAGGGCGTGGAGTCCATGCCTAAGGTGGTCATCGTCATCGACGAGCTGGCCGACCTGATGCTGGTGGCCGCCAAGGAGGTGGAGGAATCCATCTGCCGGGTGGCCCAGATGGGCCGTGCCGCCGGGATGCACCTGGTGATCGCCACCCAGCGTCCCTCGGCGGACGTGATTACGGGCCTCATGAAGGCCAACATCCCCTCTCGGATCGCCTTTGCCGTGGCCTCCTCCCTGGAATCCCGGATCATCCTGGACACCACCGGGGCGGAAAAGCTGGTGGGGAAGGGAGACATGCTCTGGTTCCCCCTGGGTGCTGGCAAGCCCCTGCGGGTGCAGGGCTGCTTCATCTCCGATGAAGAGGTGGCCGCCGTGGTGGACAGCGTCAAGCAGAACGCCACCGCCGACTACGACAGCGAGGTCATGGAGCAGATCGAGCAGCACGTGACCGAGTCGGAGAAAAAGGGGAAATCTTCCTCCTCCGGCGCCTTCCCCGCCGGAGACACCGGCGGCGAGGAGCAGGACGAGCTCTTCCCGGCCGGGGTGGATGTGATCCTGGAGCTGGGGCAGGCCTCGGTCTCCCTGCTCCAGCGGCGGCTGAAACTGGGCTATGCCCGGGCGGCCCGCTTGATGGATCAGATGGAGGAAAAGGGCATTGTGGGTCCTTCCGAGGGCTCCAAGCCCCGGCAGATCCTCATCACCAAGGACCAGTGGCTGCAAATGCAGGGGGGGACTCCCCTGGACGAGGAGACCGGCCCTGTGGAGGAGGAGTTGCTCCCCTTCGACCCTGTTCCCCAGACCCATTTGGAATGAGAAAAAGCGCCCCGCGGGGCGCTTTTTTGCGTTTTTTGGGAAAAGAAAATAAATTTCTGGAGAAAAGAGGGCTGAGCGATTGAAAAAACGGCGATAACTGTTATAATAAAATCATCTACCCTTCCACAATTCGCAAAGATGAGGTTACACCATGTGCTTTGACGATCCGATCTATTTGGACCGGGGCTCTTTTGAAGACCTGATGGTCGACACCGATCAGCACAGGATCTGTTGGATGTACCACGACATACTGTCCCACCCCAGGATCGCCTGGATGTTTGACAAATATGCCGGAAAAGGAACACCCATCCGCGAAGCGTGGACAACTATGGCCTGGGTGGCGACCGGGCAGCAGGAGAACAGCTTTTATCTGCTGTTCAAATGGTATGAGGATTTCTACGGTCCCCCCCAGCGTAGCGACCTTTACTTTATCGAGCAGGAGCAGGGCCCCGACGGAGGGGTTCGGGTGCGGTTTCTGAACCGGGATTTCCAGAACAAGCTGGACCAGCGGGGCCGGGCCTGGTTTGAGAGCTTTCTCAGCCGGGTCAGCCAGAACGCCGGCTATTTCTTCGGGGAGAGCGACCTGGAGTCCGGCCCGGTGGAGCGGATTCTGCACTTGCTGGACAACAACCCCGGCCGGGAGCTGGAGTGCTTCGACTGGTACTTCGGCCGCCGCAGCGACGGGGAGAAGTCTCTGCTGTGTGCCACCACCTCCGCCTACTTCCGGGGCCTTCAGGCCATCCGGGAGATCATTTACAGTCTGCTGGTCACCGACGGCCGGGCGGCGGAGGGTACCTGCCACATGGCCACCAACGACCTGCTGAGTATTCTCAGCTCCATCTCCGCCAAGGTGGACGAAAAGCGCCTGCCGGAACTGGTGGACCTGTTTCAGGAGCTGGCCGACGGCTTTTTCTACGAGCCTCTGCGCGCCCCTTACCTGAGCCGGGGGGCGGGCCGGGTGCTGTGGGATATGACCGAGACCGGGGAGCTCCGCTGGCTTCGCCTGGGAGGACCCGGCAGCCGCCGGTTCCTGCGGGAGCTCTACAGCCGCTGCGCCCCCAGAGACATGTGGGATGTTTTCCACCGCTGGCAGGGGGAGATCTATTATACCGTCCTTCGCCGGCCCCTGACCAAGGATCTGCCCAGAGGGATCTATATCCTCTCCCGGTTTGAGGACCAGACGGGGCTGGACGTGACCGGCCTGTTTTGGCTGGAAAACGTCTCAGTGGGGGTGGCCCACCTGTGCCAGGGGGAATTTTTTGAGGACCTGCTGGACTTTTTGGTCTCTCGGTATGTCCGGGAAGCCTTTCTGCCTCTGGGACGCCCCAGGGAGGAGACCATGGTCAGCGGGTACAGTTATCTGCTGAAGGAAATTTTTGCACAATACGACCGGGGCTTTGGCTGACCGTTCTGTCAGGCGGTCCCTTAGAAGGAGAAGATACTTTGAAAACCGCAGTCGTCACTGACGGAAGATACCGCGCGTCCATTGCCGCCGTTCGGGCCCTGGGAGAGGCGGGTTTTCGGGTGGTTGTGACGCAGACCAAAGGGGAGGCCGCCATGGAGCCGGCCTCCTTTGCCTCACGGTTTGCTGGGGAGACCCGGTGGATCGAAGGGTCCTGCAAAGAGGCGGACTATGGCCGGCGCCTGCTGGACTTGCTGAGGGAATACCAGCGGCCCGTCCTCTTCTGCACCGGGGCCGACACCCTGAATCTGGTCAGCCGCCGGCGGGAGGAATTCGCCCAGGCGGCAGACTTTCTGGTGGCCCCGCCAGAGGTGTTGGACGGACTCAACGACAAGGAGCGGGTCCACCGGCGCTGCCTGGAGCTGGGCCTCCCCGTGCCGGCGGAGTACCCCGGCCTGCCGGACCGGTTTCCGGTGGTCATCAAGCCCCACTGCGGGGAGAAATTTGGCCTGAAGGCCAAGGACCGCTATGTGATCGCCCGGAACAAGGAAGAATTCCAAGCCCATTACCGGGCCATACAGCGTTATGACGAGGTCCCCATTGTCCAGGAAAAGGTGGAGGGCCCCGGAGAGGGCGTGAACCTGCTCCTGGACGGGGAGAGCCGCCTGATCTGTGCCTTTTGCCACCGGCGGCTGCGGGAATACCCCGTCACCGGGGGCCCCTCCACCTGCTGCGTGAGCTTTTACGACGAGAAGATGATCCGCCAGGCCTATGACCTGCTGGCCTCTTTCGGCTTTGTGGGGATGGCCATGGTGGAGTTCAAGGGAGGCCGGGTGCTGGAGGTAAACCCCCGGGTGTGGGGAAGCTTTCCCATGTCCGGCTGCTGCGGAAGCCCCTTTACTTCCCGCTATGCCCGGGCGGCCCAGGGAGAGAAGCTGGACTATGCCCCCGCCGACTACCGCCAGGGGGTGAAGATGCGCTACCTCTTTAACGACGGGGCGGCCACCCTGGGCTACCTGCGCCGGGGAAACTGGAAGCAGGCCCTGGGCGGGGTGGTGGACTTTTTTGCCACCAGAGAAGCCCTGGACCGGAAGGACGACAAACAGGCCTACCGGGCTTACCTGCGCAACAGCTGGAAAGGCAGATGAGCATATGGAGATGCGACTGACGTTAGACCTGCATGTCCACTCCCAGGCCTCCTTTGACGGGCGGATGACAGTGGAAGAGATCGTCGCCGCCGCCCGGGCCAAGGGCATGGACGGGGTGGCCATCTGCGACCACGACGTGGTCTACACCGGTCCCACGAAAGTGGACGGGATGCTGGTGATCCCAGGGGTGGAGTTTTCCACCGAGCACGGCCATCTGCTGGGGCTGTTTGTGGACCGGCCCATGGTCCACACCACCTGGAAGGAGACCATCGCCGCCATCCATCAGGCCGGCGGCCTGGCGGCGCTGGCCCATCCCTTTGAACGGGGAGAGCGGGATCTGGAGGCCCTCCGCCCCGACCTGGACGGGCTGGAGGCCTGGAACAGCCGGGCCAACCGGAAATACCCGAAAGCCAACGACAAAGCCTTTCTCCAGGCCCTCTTTTGGGACCTGCCATTCACGGCGGGGAGCGACGCCCATGTGCCCCAGGAGGTGGGCAACGGCTATATGACCGTCTATGTGGAAGAGGCCACTCTGCCCGCCATCCGGGCTGCTCTGGCAGCAAGGAAGGGGCACTGGCACGGGAAGGAGAGCTCCGCCCTGCATGTGGCCCGAAGCCAATACACCAAGCTGAGAAAGACCCACGCCCCCCTCTGGCGCTATGGAAAGTGGGGAGCCTTCGTCCTTCAGTGCCTGGGCCAGGATGTGCGCCTGACCTGGGTAAGATGGATCCAGAAGCGGCGGGCCGAGAGAGAGATTAAAAAATGGGAGAAAGAGGAAAGCCTGTTGAGCCAGGAGAGTTTAGACAAGATCAAACGCTGGATAGACAGTGAGGAAGGAGAACAGGATTCATGTCCTTGATTGTAAAAGTGGGAAAAATGGGCAAGAAAATGCTGAAGAAATTCATGCCCGAGGAAAAACATCATGTCAGCTACACCCGGCGCATTGAGCGGGTGAAGACCGGGGAACGGGTGGTGGCCATGACCTTTGACGACGGCCCCATGGACCTGCCCTCCAGCCCGGATAAATTCGGGGGGAAATCCCTGACCGACCTCCTTTTGGATACCCTGAAGGAGTATGACGCCCTGGGCACCTTTGACGTGGTGGGCGACACCAGCGAGAATTACCCCGACGTGGCCGGGAAACCCGGCCAGGCCGACTGGGGCGGGGTGCGGTATGACCACTACCCGGATATCAACCAGGACGAGCGGGGGGGCGTGGTGCACAATCCCCGGCTGGTCCGCCGGATCATCGACGAGAGCCACCAGGTGACCAACCACGGCTATCGCCATGTCCTCTTTGGCAAAAAGCCCTTTGTCTATGGCAAGCGGAACCATTTCAGCAGCCTGGACCAGGTGCTGGAGGACCTGAACCGCCTGCACAACCTGCTGAAAAAAGAGTATGGCTATGAGATGACCATGAGCCGCCCGCCCCACTACGTGGATAAGATTGAGGGGGGCTTCAGCAGCTACGACGCCTATGACCAGATGGGCTACCTCTACATGGCCGCTGCCTTCGACGGGGCGGGTTGGCTGCCCATCCACCACGGCTCGGCCCAGGAGAGCCTCCGGGCCGAGGTGGAGGCCATGGTGGCCCCCATGAAAAAGGCCCTGGAGGAGGACCCCAACGCCCTGGCCGGCCAAATCATCTTCCAGAAGGACGGCTATAATATGAGCCGCCGGACCCCGGTGGCCTTCGGCCTGGGCAAGCAGCTGGAGCTGCTGAAGTCCTATGGCTACCGGGTGGTCACAGTAGAGAAACTTATGGAATACAGCCCCTTTGCCGACGTGGGGGCGGAGGAGCCCGGCTTTGAGAAGCTGGCCGCCCTCCAGAAAACCCGGGGGATTGTCTATTCCGACAACCGGCTGCGCCTGGATTCTCCCATGACCTGGGGAGAGCTGGCGATGCTCCTGGCCCCCCGCCAGGAGGCCATTGCCCGCCGGGTCCAGCGCATCCGGGAGACTGGCGCCTACCAGCATGCCAACTGGGGAGCCATGGACTGGTGCGCTGAGCAGGGCATTTTGAAATACGCCATGGACCCCGACGGGGCTGTGACCAGTCTGCCCAGTGAATTTTTCACGCCCACCAAGGGCTTTACCCGCCGGCAGGTGTATGAGGCCTTCCAGGGGTAAAGGCGATTGTATAGACTATTTTACGGAAAGACAGGAGGTACCGTCATGGAGTTTATTAAGCTGACACTGGAAGAAGAGCTGGCGATTGTCACCATCGACCGCCCCAAAAGCCTGAACGCCCTGAACAGCCAGGTCTACCAGGAGATCATCGCCACCCTGGGCCAGATCAAGGACATGGATGAGATCAAGGTGGTCATTCTGACCGGGTCCGGGGACAAAGCCTTTGCCGCCGGCGCGGACATCGCCCAAATGGTGCACGAGGACGCGATGGCGGGCCGCCGTCTGTCCGGCCTGTGCCACGACGCGGCCAACCTGCTGGAGGGCATGCGCCAGGTGACCATTGCGGCGGTCAACGGCTTCGCCCTGGGGGGCGGCTGTGAGCTCACCCTGGCCTGCGACATCCGCATCGCTGCGGAGAACGCCCGCTTCGCCCTGCCCGAGGTCACCCTGGGGATCATTCCCGGCGGCGGCGGCACCCAGCGTTTGAGCCGGATCATCGGCGTGGGCCGGGCCAAGGAGCTCATTTTCACCGGAGACCAGATCGACGCCCAGGAGGCCTATCGGATGGGCCTGGCAAACCACGTGGTGCCCAAAGAGGAACTGATGGATACCTGCCGGGCGCTGGGAAAGAAGATCGCTTCCCGGGCCAGCTATGCGGTCTTTTTGGCAAAGACCGCAGTGAACTCCAGCCTGGAGATCGACCTGAAAAACGGGGCCGAGCGGGAGAAGGATCTTCTGGGTTTGGCCTTCGCCACCCACGACAAACGGGAGGGGATGGAGGCCTTTTTGGCCCGCCGCGCCCCTGATTTTAAGGATTTTTAAGGGGCTGGAAAAAAGTTGCCTAATCGAAAACCCCTTGAAAAGCAAGGACTTTTCCCTTTTTTACAGGCCGATCTGGAAAAGATCGGCCTGTATTTTTGTGAATGGTAACGAAATTATGTCCGAAAAGTAACAAAATAGTTACAATTCAAAACGAAATGATAACAAACTGAATAAAAATGGGTAACAATCCGAAACAAAATTTTAGGCAATCCTGCCAAAGCCCAGGCGAAATTCCGCTGGTTTCACGGTTTGGCGGTCATTTGCCAAGGGGGGCGGGCTTCGTGTATAATGCCCCATGCAAGCGCCGCCGGGGCAGAGAGAGACGGTCCCCGGCAACCCAGCAGAAGCCAGGAGGGCTCTCCGCAACGCCGCCGTGTACGGGCGCTTGGAAGACAGCGGCGGGGGAGCGTTCCGCGATGACAGGAGTTTATGATGAAAAAGTTTTTGATTGCAACCCTACTGTGTATGGCGCTGACGGTGACCATGGTCCCCGTGGCCTTTGCCGCCGACAGCAACTATACCCAATGCATGGCTGCGATTCAGGAGCAGCGCACCGTGCAGAACCAGGCGCATCAGACGGCCACGTCTCTGCGCCAAAAGGGCTACAGTGACAGCAGCGCTTACATCCAGGCGGCCAAAAGCACCTGGAACGAGGCCCAGGCCATGATCGCCGGCTATCAGAAGCTGTCGAAGTACAGCGACGAGGATATCCGCATCCTCACCACCACGGTCTTTAACGAGGCCGGCCACACCACCGACCAGTTGCGCCAGTACGTGGCCCAGGTGGCTCTGAACCGGGTGGCGGACAGCCGGTTCCCCAGCACCGTGAAGGGGGTCATCACCCAGCCCGGCCAGTATTCCACGAAGTATGCCACCGTGGCGGCCGCCAACGCCATCAAGGCCACCGACAGCAAGAATGGTACCTACTACTACGCCATCTGTGAGAATGCGGTCAAGAGCGCCATGATGGGCCAGGTGAACATGCCCAAGAACGTCCTCTTCCAGGCCAACTTCACCCAGGGGAAGGGCGTTTGGAAGGCCGTCCAGTTCAGCAGCGGCTACTATTCCAGCACCAGCTATTTCTGCTACGGCTAAAAGGTTACAAAAAGAAACAAAACTATGACGACATGCCACAGGCCCCCCGGAACCTTCCGGGGGGCCTGTGGTGCGTTTTCGACTGTCTTGGGGCCCGGCTTCAGCGGGGCGGCAGAATCTCCAGAAGATGCCCGTCAGGGTCCTGGATGAAGTAGATGCCGTTGGCCAATTCGTCCAAAATGAGCCCGGCGGCCTTGTGCTTGGCCTTCAGTCCCTCAAAATCCTGGGAGATCAGGGCCACGTGGGGGGTGTCGTCTCCCAACTGGTAGGGCTGGGTGCGGCCAATCTCCTTGCACAGCTCCAACTGGAACTGGGTGACGCCGTCCCCCAGGAAGATCAGGTGCCAGCCCCGGTCGGCCATGGTCAGCTCCCGCTGGGGGGTGAGCCCCAGAGCCTCCTGGTAAAAGGCGACGCTGCGCTTCAGGTCCAGCACCCGCACGCAGACGTGGTTTAGTGTGGTCATGGGAATATCCCTCCTTGGTGGTTTCTTCAGCGGATAGTATTGTAGCACAGGGAGAGAATCCAGGCAATGGCCCGGCAAATTTTTGGAAAAAGGGAAAAATCCTCTATGCAAATGGGGGGAAATGGGGTATGATAACGTTACATGACAAAGGGACAGTCCCCCTCGGCCACTGGCCGGAGGGAAACCAATAGAGACCAAAACAAAGGGAGGGTAACCCCATGAAACTGACCTTTTTCGGCGCGGCCAAGGCCGTCACCGGTAGCTGCCACTGTGTGGAGGTGCGCGGGAAGAAAATCCTCATTGACTGCGGCCTGCAGCAGGGACGGGATGAGCGGGACAACTCCGTGCTGGATTTCGCTCCAAACTACATTGACTATGTGATTGTAACCCACGCTCACATCGATCACTCCGGGCGAATCCCCCTGCTGATCAAAGAGGGCTTCCAGGGCCAGATTTTCACCACCCGCCTCACCGGCCAGTTGCTGTCGGTGATGCTCCAGGACTCGGCCCACATCCAGGAGATGGATGCCCAGTGGAAAAACCAAAAGGGCAAGCGGGCCGGCCGGCCTGAGGTAGAGCCCCTGTACACCGTGGCCGACGCGGCCCAGGTGGCCGAGCATCTGGTGCTGGCTGAGTACGGCCAGATCATTGAGCTCTTCGAGGGGGTCAAGATCCGCTTCGTGGACGCAGGCCACCTGCTGGGCTCGGCCAGCGTGGAGATGTGGCTGAACGAGGACGGTGTAGAGAAGAAGATCCTCTTCTCCGGGGATATCGGCAATATCAACCAGCCCGTCATCCGGGACCCCTCCTTCATCAAAGGGGCCGACTACGTGGTTATGGAGAGCACCTATGGCGACCGCAACCACGAGCCCGTAGCCTCTTACACCGCCGAGCTTGCCAAGATTATCGACGACACCTTCTCCAAGGGGGGCAACGTCATCATTCCCTCCTTCGCCGTGGGGCGCACCCAGGAGCTGCTGTATTTCATGCGGGAGATGAAGAAGGAGGGCTTGGTGAAGTCCAACCCCAATTTCACCGTCTGCGTGGACTCCCCCCTGGCCAATGAGGCCACCAAGATCTTCTCTGGGGACCTGCGGGGCTACCTGGACGAGGAGGCCATCGAACTGGTGCGGGACGGGGAGCGGCTCTTTACCTTCCCGGGCCTGATGATGACCGAGAGCAGCGAGGAATCCAAGATGCTCAACATGGACAAGAGCTCCAAGGTGATCATCTCCGCCTCGGGCATGTGCGACGCCGGGCGCATCCGCCACCACCTGAAGCACAACCTGTGGCGGGAGGAGTGTGCCATTGTCTTCGTGGGCTACCAGGGGGAGGGCACCCTGGGCCGCCACCTGCTGGAGGGGGCCAAGCAGGTCCGCCTCTTTGGGGAGGACATCGCCGTGAACGCCTCCATCCATAATTTCAAGGGCCTCTCTTCCCACGCCGACCGGGACCACCTGCTCCAGTGGATTGACCAGGTGCAGGACCCCGCCCCTCAGCAGATCTTTGTGGTCCACGGAGACGCCCAGGTCACCGAGATCTTTGCCAACACCCTCCGGGAGAAGGGCCTGCCCGCCCACGCCCCCCTGTATGAGGAGGTCTTCGACCTGTCCAAGAACGTGATGCTGGCCGCCGGCGTGGAGATCGCCCCCAAGCGGGCCAGCTTCGAGTCCACGGGCCGCCCCGCTGCGGCTTACCACGAATTGGAGTTGGCCGCCATGGACCTGATGTCCATCATCCGGGCCAGCAAGGGCGGGGCCAACAAGGACCTGAAAAAAATGGCCGCCCAGCTCCGGGCTGTGGCCGCCAAATGGAAAGACTGAGCATTGTTGTGTTTTCGCCGGGCCGTCCGTGGGAGCGGGCGGCCCGGCTTTGCCAAGAGAGGAGACCGATCCGTGAAAACCCGTTGGAAACGCTGCCTGGCGGCCTGTTTGGCGGCCGCCTTTTGCCTGGCCCCCGCGGCTCAGGCCCTGACCCCCGACCAGCTCAAGGAGATTTTGGGGGAGTATTACATCGACGACCTGCCCCAGGCCGCCCTGGACGCCGAGACGGTGGAGGAGGTCATCCAGGCCCTGGAAGACCCCTACACCATGTACCTCTCCCCGGAGGAGTTTGCCGCCTTCCAGGCCTCCATGAAGGATGAGACCGTGGTGGGCATCGGCATCAGCGCCGTGGGCTCCGAGGAGGGCCTGTCCATTGTGGGCGTCTATGCCGGCTCGCCGGCGGAGAAGCTGGGCCTGGCGCCCGGAGACGTGATCGTCGGGGTGGAGGGGAAGCCCGCCGCCGGCCAGGCCCCGGAAGTGGTCTCCAGCTGGCTCAAGGGGGAGGAGAGCACCCAGGTGACCTTTACCGTCCGCCATGCCGACGGCAGGGAGCAGACCTACACCGCCGCCCGGGCCCAGGTGGTCATTCCGGCCACCACCACGGAGCTGCTGGAGGACGGCAGCACCGGTTACATCGTCTGCAACACCTTTGGGGAGGAGACCCTGGGCCACTTCACCGAGGGGACCCAGGCCTATGACGACGCCAACCTCTGGGTGGTGGACCTGCGCCAGAACGGCGGAGGGGACGTGTATGCCGTCACCCAGACCCTGGGGGTTTTCCTGGGGGAGGGGACGATGCTCTACCTGCGCAACGGCCAGGGGGAGTATTACCGCTATGTGTCCCAGCAGGAGCGGACCACCATCTATCCTACCATCGTCCTCACCAGCGGCCAGACGGCCTCCTCGGCGGAGATCTTCGCCCTGGCCATGAAGGACAAGAGCGGGGGCATGATTATTGGCTCCAACACCTTCGGCAAGGGAGTGGCTCAGGTCATCCTCACCCAGGAGCAGCAGCCCGAGGCCCTGAAGGACGGGGAGGCCCTGCGGGTTACCGCCTATCAGTATTACGGGGTCAGCGGCAACACCGCCCAGAGCATCGGGGTCATCCCCGACCTGCTGGTGGACACCAACCACGCCGACGAGATTGCCGCCCTGTTCTCCGGCCAGGAGCCCGGCCAGACCCAGGGGTGGCTCCGGGTTCATCTGGGGGGCTGGCGGTGGTATATGGACCTGTCCAAGGCCATGAGCGGGGAAAACTGCCCTTATTTCGCCGAGATGCTCTCCGCCCTGCCTCCCGCTGTGGACATCTTCCTGGGAGACGGAAAGGGCTGGGAAAAGACCACCCCCGCCCAGGTGGCCCAGCAGACCGGAGTGACGGGATATGCGCCACGGGTGTTCTCCGACGTGGCCGGGCTGCCCTGGGAGCGGGCGGCGAACACCTTGTGTACTTACGGCATGCTGCGGGGCTACGCCGACGGCACCTTCCGGCCGGGCAACGGCCTGACACGAGGGGAGCTCTGCGCCCTGCTGACCCAGGCCATGGGCCTGACCGCCCCCAAGGAAGGGGAGAACTTTGCCGACGTGGCGCCGGATAGCTGGTACGCCCCCCATATCCGGGCCGCCCGGAACGCCGGCTACGTCAACGGCGTGGAGGGTGGAAACTTTGACCCCGAGGGGATGGTCACCCAAGAGGAGATGATGACGGTTTTGGGCCGCCTGGCCGCCAACCTGAACCTGACCTTCCGGGAGACCGCCAAGCAGACCCCGGCGGACACAGAGATCGACGACCGCTACAGCGATTGGGCCAAGCCCTGGGTGTGGCTACTGGAAAAGAGCCAGAAAAATCTGCTGGGCCAGCCCCTGTCCATGCTCTGCACCCCCTCGGAGGAGGTGGCGCCCCAGGCTCCCGCCACCCGGGGGGAGACCGCCCAAATCCTCTACACCATTCTCACTGCCGTGGAGGTGCTGGACTACTGATACGAATTCTGAATCAAAGGATTTCATCCAAAAAATTTTTTAAGTTTTTCATTAAGAAGTAGTATAATGAACATAAAAAAGGAGAGAAGACCATGAAACAGATCCTGATGATTGGCACCGGGGGGACCATCGCTTCGGAGATGACCGAGGCCGGCCTGGTGCCTGGGATGACCGGGGCGGAATTTCTGCGGTACGTCCCCTCGGTGGAAAAGCTCTGTCAGGTGGACTGCCTTCAGGTCTGCAACATCGACTCCACCAACATGACCCCCGGCCACTGGCTGGCCATGGCCCAGGCGGTGGAGGAGCACTATGACGCCTACGACGGCTTTGTCATCTGCCATGGCACCGACACCATGGCCTACACCGCCGCGGCCCTGAGCTATCTCATTCAGGAAAGCCCCAAGCCCATTGTGCTCACCGGCAGCCAGAAACCCATCCATATGGACATCACCGACTCCAAGACCAACCTGCTGGACAGCTTCGCTGTGGCCTGCGACGGGCGGCTGCCGGGAGTGACCATCGTCTTTGGGGGAGCGGTGATCCTGGGCACCCGGGCCCGGAAGACCTATTCCAAGAGCTACGGGGCCTTTTCCAGCATCAACTATCCCGTCCTGGGGGTGGTCCAGGAGGGGCGGCTGGTGCCATACATCCAGCCGCCGGTGGGGGCGGCCCCCCGGTTTTACCACAGCCTGAACCAGCGGGTCTCCCTGGTGAAGCTGATCCCCGGCCTCTCTCCGGCCTATCTGGAATTCGCCCTGCGGGAGAGCGACGCGGTGCTGGTGGAGAGCTTCGGCGTGGGCGGTGTGCCCGCCGGGGACCAGGGAAACTTTTACGATCTGATCCGCCGGGCGGAGGAGGCGGGGAAGACTGTGGTGGTCTCCACCCAGGTTCAGAATGAGGGCAGCGACCTGGCGGTCTACAACGTGGGACACCGGCTGAAGACCGACCTGGGGGTGCTGGAGTCCTACGACATGACCACGGAGGCCGCCGTGGCCAAGCTCATGTGGGCCCTGGCCCAGACCAAGGACCGGCGGGAAGTGGCAAAGCTCTTCTACACCCCTGTGGCCCAGGACATCCTGGGCCTGCCGGAATAAGAGGGTGGCAACCGGAAACAATAAAACCGGGCGCCCAGCGGATGCTTTCCGCTGGGCGCCCGGTTTTTACATGGACACCGAATCAAGAGATCATTTCCGCCGGCGGAGCAGGACCACCAGCACCACCAGAATGGCGGCCAGCAGGCCGATGACCACGCCGATGAGGGCGGCGTTGAGCTGGGAGGCGGGGGACTGGTCCTGGACCTCCCCCGTCTCAGGCTGGCTCTTGGCATCCTCTGCCGGGGCGGTCTCCTCCGGCTGCTGGGGGTCGGGGGTAGAGGCCTCTGAGGCCTGGGCGGGCCGAGGGTCATAGGTGGTGGTCTCCACCAGGCAGACCCAGCCGGAGACGTCCTCATAGGTGGTGTAGCCCCACAGGGCCCCAGTGGAGGAGGTGTCGGTCTGGGTGATGTGCAGGCGGGTGTACATGGGGATGAGGGAGGAGCGGAGGACGGGGTATTCCGTCCCCGCTTGGGTGCGCATGTTCAGCCCCTGGCCGTCTTTGGCGTTGACGTACACGTCGTAGTTGGCGGCGGTGGGCCCCGAGGAGACCACCTTTCCTGTGGAGGTCACCCGCTGGGTCTCCACCAGGCAGACCCAGCCGGCGGTGCCGTCGTAGGAGGTGTAGCCCCAGGGGGCCCCGGTGGAGGAGGTGTCGGTTTGGGAGATGTGCAGGCGGGTGTACATGGGGATGGGGGTGGAACGCAGGGCGGCGTATTCCGTGCCAGGCCCGGACCGAAGGTTCAGGCCCTGGCCGTCTCGGGCCTGAACGGTGATCTCATAGTCCACCGCCGTGGGAGCGGCTCCGGCGGCGGGGAGCAGGCTCAGGGCCAGCAAAAGGGACAGCAGAAGGGATAGATACAGGGTGGTTCGTTGTTTCATATCGGTTCTCTCTCTTTCTCAAAAATGGGGACAGCAATGGGGACAGCTTACAGGGTCTTCTCCAGGCAAACCAGATTCACCCCGGGGATGCCGTTGAACTGGCAGGGGACGACGGAGACCTCTTGATAGCCCAACCGACGGTACAGGGCCCGGGCGCTGGTGTTGCGTTCGTTGGTGTCCATGCGGAGGTAGGGGCAGCGGTGGGCTCTGGCGTAGTCCTCGTAAAAGGCCACGAAGCGGGAGCCGTAGCCCCTACCCTTGACCTGGGGGTCCACCACCAGGGTGTGGAGGACCATCACCTGGTCCGGGGGCGCGGCCTGGGTCCAGGCGGCGTCGGCGTAGACGGGGACCTGCTCTTGGTTAATTTTGGCGGTGGCGACGATCCGACCTTGATCCTCGGCCACGAACATATCCCCGGCCTGGATGGAGTCCAGGGCGGTTTGCCGGGTGGGGTAAATGGCCCGGTCCCATCCGATGGCGGCGCGGCCGGCCTCCTCTTCGGTGTGGATGTGGTCGTAGATGGCGGCGATCTGCTCCAGATCGTCCAGGGTGGCTTGTCGAAACATGGGGAGCATCCTTTCTCTGTTGGTTACGGTCATTGCAGCGTCCTGCGGTTGAGGGTTCTATGGGCGGTGCGGGCCTGCCGGCGCTCCAGCAGGGCGAGAATCCGGGGGCGGTTGTACCGCTGCATGAGAACGAAAAGGGTGTCAAAGCAGGCGGCAGCCAGGGAGGTAAGGAGAAACACGGGCATGGCGCCAAACACCGGCGTCATGGTCAGGGGCAGAAAGCTCAGGAGCACGATGGCCTCATGGACCAGCTCCGCCTGGCACATGGCCTGGGCGATTTCCTCCAGGGAATGGGCCTGGAGGGAAAAGAGGGAGGGATTGTAGGAGGGGAGCTTGCCCTTCCATTTTTTCACCCTCAGGGCCTCATACAGAGGTCCCTCAAAGGCCCGGGGCCGGAACCAGGCTAAGTGGTAATCCACCTGGTTTTTCAGGGTCAGGTTGGCCAGCCCGCCCACCGCCAGGCGCATGGTCAGGTGATAGCTGGTGGTGCCAAAGGTGATGGCCAGGGAGAGCAGAAGCCCCGACGAGGTCTGCCGGTAGAACAGAGCGGCAGTCAGTGTCGCCGCCCAGCAGAGAACCGTCAGACGCTGGATTATTTTTGCCATTGCAATCACCACCAATGCTTCCCCAAAGAATGGATAGGGGCCGCGGGAACCCCGGGGCGTAGGACGCCTTTTCTCCATTTTAACAGCCCGCCTGCCGGGTTTCAAGGGTCTAAGTGGGCGGTGCGGGGGGCTGGAGAGATCTTTCTGACCCGAAAGATGCCGTCTCCGTCCCGGACAGTTTTTCCAGGTGATGGACAAATGGCGGGATTCGTGCTACAATAATCCAGATTATACGCAGAAGATGGAGGCTCCCGCCGGCGGCGGGGGCGGAACAATGGAGATGCAAACCGTGCGAAAAGAAATCATGGGAGTGTCCTTTGACGATGTGACCCTGGAAGAGGCGGTGGCCACCGGCGAAAAATTGGCGGCGGGGCCGGGCTTTTCCTATGTGGTGACCCCCAACCCTGAAATTGTGAATATGGCCCGGCAGGCGGAGGACTATAGAAAAATCCTCAACGGGGCCGGGCTGGTCCTGCCCGACGGCATCGGTGTGGTTCACGCGGCCAAAATTCTGGGCACGCCCCTGAAAGGGCGGGTGCCGGGCATCGACTTTGCCTCGGGTCTGGTGGCCCGGCTGGCGGAGACCGGCGGAAAGCTCTTCCTGCTGGGGGCCAAGCCCGGCGTGGCGGAGCAGGCGGCGGCCAACCTGAAGGGGCGCCACCCGACCCTGACCATCTGCGGCACCCACGACGGCTACTTTCAGGACAGCGGCCCGGTGGTGGAGCAGATCAAGGGGGCCGGGGCCGACGTGGTCTTTGTCTGCCTGGGGGCCCCTAAGCAGGAGAGGTGGATGGCCCAGCACGGCCCGGAAACCGGCGCCCACCTGATGGTGGGTCTGGGAGGCGTGCTGGACGTCTACGCCGGTAACGTGAAGCGGGCCCCGGCAGTGTGGCAGAAGTTGGGGTTGGAATGGTTTTACCGTTTGCTCCGGCAGCCCAGCCGTCTGGGCCGAATGGCCAAGCTTCCCCTGTTTCTGGTGGCGGCGGCTAAGGAAAAGGGAAGGCGGGGACGAGCATGAAGAAAGGACGCTTAATTGTGCTCGAAGGGACCGACGGTTCCGGGAAATCCACCCAGTTCGCCCGACTGTGTTGGCGGGCCGAGCATGAGGGGATCCCCTTCCAGCGGCTGGTTTTTCCCCAGTACCAGGAGGAATCCTCCGCCCTGCTGCGGATGTACCTGAAGGGGGAATTTGGCAAAAAGCCCGAGGATGTGAACGCCTATGCCGCCTCCAGCTTTTACGCCGTGGACCGGTATGCCTCCTGGAAAAAGGTATGGCAGGGCTATTATGAGCAGGGAGGCCTGGTGCTGGCCGACCGGTACACCACCTCCAACGCGGTCCATCAGTCCAGCAAGGTCCCCCCGGAGGAACGAGCGGAATTTTTCCAGTGGCTTTTCGACTTTGAGTACCAGCGCCTGGGGCTTCCGGCCCCGGACCTGGTGATCTACCTGGACATGCCCACGGAAAAGGCGGTGGAAATGCTCCGCCAGCGGGAGGCCGACACCCACACCACGGGAGACATCCACGAGACCGACAGCGCCTATCTGGCGGCCTGCCGGCAGGCCGCCCTGGAGGCGGCGGCGTGTTACGGCTGGACCAAAATCGCCTGCCTGGACCAGGCGGGTCAACTACGGCGGATCGACGAGATCCACCAGGAGATCTGGCGGGCGGCGAAGCCCCTGCTGGAAGCAAAGGAGACGTGAAGAATGGGAACCGAAGTTGCTAAAGTGAAAAAAATCCTCCGGCAGCAGATCCGGGAGGCTATGGACGAGCTCACCGACCAGGAAAAGGCCTGGTCCGACGGGGAGCTCATCGCCCGCTTTTTCGAGCACCCCAAGCTGGCCGAGGCCCAGACCGTGATGGCCTATTACGGCGTGGGAAATGAGATCTGCACCCAGGACCTGCTCCAGACCCTGCTGGACCAGGGGAAGACCCTCTGCCTGCCCAAGTGCCTGCCCGAGCACCAGATGGAGGCCAGGGCTATCACCAGCCTTTCCGACCTGGAGCCCGACAAATACGGCATCCCCGCCCCCAAGGACACCTGCCCGGTGGTGGCGCGGGAAAAGCTGGACCTGATCCTGGTGCCCGGCCTGTGCTTTGACAGCCGGGGCAGCCGTTTGGGCCAGGGCGGGGGCTATTACGACCGCTATCTGGAGGACTATGAGGGGGTCACCATCGGCCTGTGCCGGGAGGACTTTTTTCAGGTGAACTTGCCCCGGGAGCCTCTGGACGCCTGGGTGCGCTTTGTCCTCACCGAGGAGGGCCAGGTCTGGCCTATGAAAGACCCCATCGACTAAGTTTTGGTCAGGAAATCCACAGACCCCGCCGGGGCCTGTGAAGGAGGTACGATATGGAACGAGATACCAGAAGACACCGCCCGGAGGAGCCGGAGCGCCGTCCCCGCCCTCAGCAGCGGCGGAGAAAGCGGAAACGCTCCCCCTTGTCCAACTCCATGCTCTATATTGTGATGGTCTGCGCCATCTCCATGGTGCTGGCCGCCGTGGGCTGGTCCTTTGCCAACGACATGCTGGCCCTGAACAAGGAGAAGACCACCGCCACCATTGTGGTCAACGAGGACAAGGACCTGGACAGCGTGGTTAAACAGCTCAAGGAATACAACATCATCAAATACGGGGGCCTGTTTCGGATGTTCTCCGCCTTTTCCGGGGGGAGCGATAAGATCGCCCAAGGCACCTATATGATCGACACGGACATGGACTACCGGGCCATCCTCAACAGCCTGGGCTCCAACTCCTCCAACCGGAAGGAGGTCTCGGTGACCATCACCGAGGGCATGACGGTCCGCCAGATCTTCAAGCTCTTAGAGGAAAAAGGCGTCTCCACCGTGGCGAAGCTGGAGGACATGGCCGCCAACCACGACTATGCTTTCTCCTTCCTCCAGGATATCCCCCTGGGAGAGCCCAACCGGTTGGAGGGTTACCTCTTCCCCGATACCTATGACTTCTATATGGGCGAGGACCCCAAGTATGTCATCAACAAGATGCTGGTGAACTTCGACAGCAAGGTGGACGACGCCCTCCGCCAAAAGATCTGGGATAAAGGATACTCCATCCAGGATATCCTCAACATCGCCTCCATGATCGAAAAGGAGACCGACGGCAGCGACCGCACCACCATCGCCTCGGTCATCTATAACCGTCTGAACAACCCCGGCGCCGGTACAGCGGGCTATTTGCAGATCGACGCCACCATCCAGTACGTGCTGCCCGATGACCAGATCGTCACGAAAGAGGACTACCACACCGTGGACAGCCCCTATAACACCTATGAACACAAGGGCCTGCCTCCCGGACCGGTGGCCAACCCCGGCCTGGAGTCCATCATGGCCGCCCTGAACCCCGAGAGCACCAATTACTATTACTACGCTCTGGGCGATGACGGCGTGCACCACTTCTTCAACACCCTCAGTGAGCACGAAGCCTTCCTGAACAGCTAAGGGTGACCATGGAGAGGAAACTGGAATTGCTGTCCCCGGCAGGGGATTGGGAACGGCTGGAGATGGCCGTGGCCTATGGGGCCGACGCGGTCTATCTGGCGGGAGACACCTTCGGCATGCGCTCCTTCGCGGGGAATTTCTCCCCGGAGGAGCTCCGCCGGGCGGCGGACCTGTGCCGGAACAAGGGGGTCGCCCTCCATGTGACCTGCAACACCATGCCCCGGAACGACGAGGTGGCCCGGCTGCCCCAGTGGTTAGAGCTGCTGGAGGAGGCCGGCGTCACCGCCGTGATCCTGGCCGACGTGGGGGTGCTGGCCCTGGCCAAGGAATACGCCCCCTCGGTGAAGGTACACATCAGCACCCAGGCCAGCATTGTGAATTATCAGGCCGCCCGGGCCTGGCACGACCTGGGGGCCGACCGGGTGATCCTGGCCCGGGAGCTGACCTTGGAGGAGATCGCTGAGATCCGGGCCAAGACCCCCAAAAGCCTGGAGATCGAGACCTTTGCCCATGGGGCCATGTGCGTGTCCTATTCGGGCCGGTGCCTGCTGTCTAACTACATGACCGGCCGGGACTCCAACCGGGGGGCCTGCGCCCAGCCCTGCCGCTATCAGTACGCCCTGGTGGAGGAAAAGCGGCCGGGAGAATATTTCCCGGTGTATGAGGACGAGAAGGGCACCTACATTATGAACTCCCGGGATATGTGCATGATCGACCACATTCCCGATCTGATCGCCGCCGGGGTGGACTCCCTGAAAATCGAGGGCCGGGCCAAATCGGCCTATTACGCGGCCATCGTCACCGGGGCCTACCGCCACTGCATCGACGATGTGCTGGCGGGCCGTCCCCTGGACCCCACCTGGCGGGATGAGGTGGAAAAGGTCAGCCACCGGCACTACTCCACCGGCTTTTTCTACGGCCAGCCCGGCCAGTTCACCGAGGACGCCCGGTACATCCGGGACTGGCAGGTGGTGGCCGTGGTGGAGGACTGCGACGAGAGGGGCCTTGCCACCGCCTCTCTGCGGAACAAGTTTGCCGCCGGGGACGCCATCGAGCTGGTGGGACCGGATGTGAAGCCGGTGGCCTTCCACGCACCCATGATGGAGGACGAGGAGGGCTTCCCTCTGGAGGAGCCTCGGCACCCTCAGATGAAATTCAAAATTCAACTGCCCTGCCCCGCGCCCCGCCTCTCCTTTTTGCGGGCTTGCCGAGAGAATTCGTAAAAGCAGAGCATACAACCAAACCAAGGAAAGGGAGCGCACCGTGGGGGTGGATCAGGAATCCGCCTGGAGGGTGCGCTCTTTTCTGCAGAGAAGCAGGGCTGCCTTGAGAGGAGGTCCCCATGAAAGCCTATTTGACCCGCTTTACCATCCCGTCTAAGGCGACCCAGGAAGCCGCATTGGAACAAGCGGTGAACAACCGCACCTGCTACAAGAATCTCTATCCCTTTCACGTCTTTCCCAGCTGGGAGGGGGAGAGCCTGACCTTCGGGCCCATCACCGTGCTCTACGGCGGCAACGGCTCGGGGAAAAGCACCCTCCTGAACCTCATTGGGGACAAGGTGGGTCTGGCGCGGCGGAGCCCTTACAACCGGGCGGCCTTTTTCCGGGACTTTGTGGAGCTGTGCCGGTGCCAGGGGGCCGAGCGGGTGCCCCAGGGCAGTCAGGTGCTCACCAGCGACGACGTCTTCGATGACCTGTTGGACCTGCGCAGCCTCAACGACGGCATCGACCTGGCCCGGGGGGAGCTGCTGGGGGAGTACCGGAGCCTGCGGGAGAGCGGTTTTCAGTTAAAATCCCTGGAGGATTATGACCAGCTAAAACGGGTGATCGCCGCCAAACGGAAGAGCGGTTCGGCCTTTGTCCGCCAGGAGGTGGGGGTCAACATAAGGGGGAAGTCAAACGGGGAGACTTCCTTCCACTATTTTACCAACCGCATCACCGAGGGCCGCCTCTACCTGTTGGACGAGCCGGAAAACAGCCTGTCGGCGGCTTACCAGCGGGAGCTGGCCAGGTTTTTAGAGGACTCGGCCCGGTTCTACCGCTGCCAGTTCATCGTGGCCACCCATTCCCCCTTCCTGCTGGCCATGAAGGGGGCGGTGGTCTACAACTTGGACGAGAGCCCCATCGCCCCGTGCCCCTGGCAGGAGCTGCCGGCGGTGCGGGCGTGGTACGCCTTCTTCCGGGCCCACCGGGAGGAACTGGAGGCCCATGGAAAAGGAGAAGGCGAATGGACTTAAAAGACTATCTGATTGCAATCTATGTGCTCTTTGGGGCGCTGCTGGTGGGGCTGCTGGCCTTTGGAAACCAACTAGCGTTCCTGCTGACCTATGGGGTGGTTTTCCTGTGCACCCTGGCAAGAACCCTGTCCATGAGGACCCAAAAGCGCATCCGGGCGTATCTGGTGGTGGCCTACGCCGGGATGATGGCGGTCCAGGTGGTGCTGTGTGAGCAGGTGCTCTTTGTGGAGAAGGGGACCTTTTACGAGCAGCCCTTCCGGCGGCTGTTTGGGGTGCTGCTGATCTTGGCGCCCCTGGTGGTGAGCCGGTATGTCAGCGTGGGGAAATATTCCCAGTTTTACCTACCCTCCCTCCAGGACCTGTCTACCATCAGCTTCGCGGAGCTCCAGCGGGGGCGGGAGAGGACCCGCCAGTCGGCGGAACGGCTGAAACAAGCGGGGGAGAGCCTGTCCCCGGAAAATCTGAAGGATATGGTAGAGGATCTGCCCCGGCACAATTCCTTCCGTTACATCAACGACGGCAGCCTCACCGAGGCCTATTTTGAAGAAGCCCGCCGCCATTTGGAGGACCCCAACCTGTACATCGTCATCTCCCACACCGGCAGCCCGGCCAGCGAGATCATTTCCGTCTTTACCCAGAAGCAGTATAACCATGCCTCCCTGTCCTTTGACCGGGAACTGAAGACCATCCTCAGCTACAACGGCGGGGAGCGGGCCTATCCGCCGGGGCTCAACCAGGAGATGATCGACTTTTTTCACAAGAAAGCCGATTCCTCCATCCTGGTCTACGCCCTACCCTGCACCCGGACCCAGAAGGAGCAGGTGCTGGATCAGGTGGCCCAAATCAACCGGGAGGGGAGCGCTTACAACATGCTGGGCCTGGTGCTGAAATACTCCCACAAGCCCAACATCATGTTCTGCTCCCAGTTTGTCTACCGGATGCTGGAGCTGGCCGGCCTGGCCTACTTCCAGGAAAAGGCGGGCCAGGTGAAGCCCACCGATTTGGTGGAGCTGGACTACTACCGCAAGCTGCAATTTGTCACGGAGATTCGGTTTGAATAAATGAGACGGGAGACCGCCTTGAAGGGGTCTCCCGTTTTCCTGTGAAAAGGGTTAATACTGTTTCTCGATGCAATCCTTTCATCGAGAAACCCGTGTGCTGCGCACACTTGCATCGTGCGATTGCACGCTGCACGTCTCATGCAGAACTTGACGGGCTTTGCCCTATAAAAACCTTTTGAAAGGTTTTTATCAAGTTCTAGTATAACCAAGAAGTAGTTTGTTCAGGTCCTCCACCGAGACGTCCATCCTGTCGGAAACCTCCTGCAGGGTCATGCCCTGGTCCAGAAAGCGCTGGACGACCATTTTCATGTCCTCACCTACCTCGATGAGGTGGCGGTCCGGGTCGTAAAAGCGGATCACCCGCTGGCCCCAGGTGTGTTCGATCACGTCTCCCAGCCGCCGGAGGCCGGGGTAGGCGGCCAGCTTTTCCAGGAAACCGTCAAAGTCCTCGGTTTCAAAGGCCAGCTCCATGTTGTGGCTCCGGGAGAGGACGCTCTCCTTGGGAACCCCCACCAGCCAGTCAAATTCCTGCTGGAGGGCCAGGCCGCAGGTGAAGGCGATGTTGATGCCGTAGTCCTGGAAAACCTCCAGGCCAAAAAGTTCCTCATAAAAGGTCCGGGCGACGTGGATGTCCGCCACCGAGAGAACGGTGCAGGTGTATTTCATGGTGCTGCCTCCTTTCATTTTTTTTCATTCTATCGGATCATAGGAAGGCCGTCAATCCCCTGATTGGGGCGAGGTGAGGGCGCAAGTCCCAAATTCTCACCTTGACAAGCGGAAAATCCGTGGTAGAATAAAGAAGTATAATTGAACTTGGCAATGAGGAAGCCCATGCGCCACGGCAGCCCAAGCGAGAGGGGAGACGGTGAAAGCCCCTTGGCCCCGCCCGGCGCAAAGCCACTTCCGAGCCGTCCATGAAGAATGGACCGCCCCATCCCCGTTATCGGATGAACTGAGATATGGGATTGACGTCACTGTCACGCTTTGCCTGCTCGCTGCGCGGCTCTAAGCCCCTGCGACTCCGGGGACAAACAGCGGGCCTTTGGCCCCCTTGGTTTGCCCCCTCCGCTCCGGGTCTTAGCCCGCGGCTCGCCACGGCGCAGCGCTTCTCATAATCAGGGTGGTACCGCGTAGTGGTTTGCTCACTCCGCCCCTGAACCGTTCAGGGGGCGGAGTTTTTTGTTGCCCCGCCCCAAGAAAATTTTGTCAATTTACATCGGAGGTACTGTTTATGCATAAATACTATGGTTTGAACGAACTGCGGGAGATGTTCCTGACCTTCTTTGAGTCCAAGGGCCATCTCCGCCTGCCCAGCTTCCCCCTGGTGCCGGAGAATGATCCCTCCCTGCTGCTGATCAACGCCGGCATGGCCCCCATGAAGCCTTGGTTCAAGGGGGAGGAAGAGCCCCCTCGGAAGCGGGTGTGCACCTGCCAAAAGTGCATCCGCACCGGCGACATTGAGAACATCGGCCACACCGCCCGCCACGGCACCTATTTCGAGATGCTGGGCAACTTCTCTTTCGGCGACTACTTCAAGCACGACGCCATCCAGTGGACCTGGGAGTTCCTCACCGACGAGAAGTGGGTGGGCCTGGAGAAAGACCGCCTGTACCCCTCGGTCTATCAGGACGACGACGAGGCCTTTGCCATTTGGAGAGATGTGGTGGGCATTCCCGAAGACCGCATCTACCGCATGGGCAAGGAGGACAACTTCTGGGAGCACGGCTCCGGCCCCTGCGGCCCCTGCTCCGAGGTCTACTACGACCGGGGAGAGGAATTCGGCTGTGGCAGCCCCGACTGCAAGCCCGGCTGCGACTGCGACCGGTACATGGAGGTGTGGAACAACGTCTTCACACAGTTTGACAACGACGGCGAGGGGAACTACACGGAGCTGGCCCAGAAGAACATCGACACCGGCATGGGCCTGGAGCGCCTGGCCGTGGTCTGCCAGAACGTGAACTCCCTTTTCGACGTGGATACCGTGATGAACATCACCAACAAGGTCTCTGAGATCACCGGCGCCCACTACGGCGACAGCCAGGCCAGCGACGTCTCCCTGCGGATCATCACCGACCACATCCGCTCGGCCACCTTTATGATCTGCGACGGCGTGCTGCCCTCCAACGAGGGCCGGGGCTATGTGCTCCGCCGGCTCCTTCGCCGGGCCGCCCGCCACGGTAAGCTGCTGGGGGTCAACAAGCCCTTCCTGTATGAGATCATCGACACCGTGATCCACGAGAACGAGGGCGAGTACAAGGACCTGCGCCAGAAGCAGGATTATATCACCAAGGTCATCCGCACCGAGGAGGAGAACTTCGCCAAGACCATTGACGGCGGCATGAAGATCTTTGCCGAGTTCCTGGCCGCCCACAAAGCAAAGGGGGAGACCCGGTTCTCCGGCAGCGACGCCTTTAAGCTCTACGACACCTACGGCTTCCCCGTGGACCTCACCGAAGAAATGGTCCAGGACGAGGGCATGACCCTGGACCGGGCCGGCTTCGACGAGGAGATGGAGGCTCAGCGGGTCCGGGCCCGGAAGGCCCGGGAGGCCCTGGGGGATTTGGGCTGGTCCGGCGTGGAGTTCGGCAAGGAGATCCCCGCCACCCATTTCGACGGCTATGCCCAGACCACTCTGGCCGGGGCCAAGGTGATGGCCATCGTGGCCGAGGACCAGCTGGTGGATGAGATCATCCCCGGCGTGGAGGCCATCGTGGTTTTGGACACCACCACTTTCTATGCGGAAATGGGCGGCCAGGTGGCCGACCACGGCACCCTGGAAGGGGAGGGCGTCTGCTTCCAGGTCACCGACGTGCAGAAGAACAAGGGCGGCAAGTATATGCACTACGGCAAGCTCACCCAGGGCGGCCTGAAGGTGGGCGACACCGTGACCGCCGTGGTGGACCCCGTCCGCCGGGCCGCCATCATGCGGGCCCACACCGCCACCCACCTGCTGGACAAGGTCCTGCGCACCGTGCTGGGGGATCACGTCCACCAGGCCGGCTCCCTGGTGGAGCCCGACCGGCTGCGCTTTGACTTCACCCACTTCTCCGCCATGACCGCCGAGGAGCTGGCCCAGGTGAGCGCCATGGTCAACGAGGCCATCCTGGCCGGCTACGACGTGGTCACCGAGGAGCTTCCCATCGAGGAGGCCAAGAAGAAGGGGGCCATCGCCCTCTTCGGCGAGAAGTACGGCGACGTGGTCCGGGTGGTGGACATGGGCGAGGGCTATTCCGTGGAGTTCTGCGGCGGCACCCACCTGTCCAACACCGCCAAGGTGGGCGTGTTCCACATCAGCAGCGAGTTCTCCGTGGCCTCCGGCGTGCGCCGGATCGAGGCCACCACCGGCAAGGTCTCCCTGGACGTGATGAACCGCAACCAGCAGATGCTCTTCGAGGCCGCCGCTGCCCTGAAGGCCAAGCCCGGCGAGCTGCGGGAAAAGGCCAAGGCGGCCATGCAGGAGATCAAGCAGCTCCACCAGACCATTGAAAAGTTTGAGGCCGAAGCCTCCCTGGGCCAGGCCCGCCAGGTCCTCATGTCTGCCAAAGAGGTGGGCGGCCTGAAGGTCCTCACCTCCCAGCGCCCCGGTGTGGATGCGGGTGGCCTGCGCCAGATGGGCGATTTCCTCCGGGACAAGGAGCCCAACGTGGTGGCCGTGCTGGCCTCCACCAACGGGGAGAAGATTTCCTTCCTGGCCGTCTGCGGCAAGGAGGCCATCGCCAAGGGCATCAAGGCCGGCGACCTGGTGAGGAGCGTCTGCGCCATCTGCGGCGGCAAGGGGGGCGGCAAGCCCGACAGCGCCATGGGCGGCGGCAAGGATATGCTCAAGCTGGACGACGCCCTGGCCTCGGTGGACGACTTTGTGGCCGTGAAGCTGGGCCTGTGAGAGGTGCGCCATGGAAATTGTATTTGACAAGATCCCCGTGGAGGCCGTCCCCCACATGCGGGACGGGCAGGGCGCGGTCTCTCTCCAGAAAGCCAGCGACGGAAAGGTGAAGGTGATGAAGGGGATTCTCCCCGCCGGCGCCACCATCGGCCTGCACACCCACGACACCAGCAGCGAGGTGATCTATATCCTCGCGGGCGCCGGCAAGGTCCTCTGCGACGGAGTCTACGAGCCCCTCGCCCCTGGGGCCTGCCACTACTGCCCCAAGGGCCACGCCCACAGCCTCATCAACGACAGCGACCAGGACCTGGCCTTCTTCGCCGTGGTCCCGGAGCAATAACCCATTGGGAAAGGAGCGATACCATGAGCGACTGCTTATTCTGCAAGATCGCGGCGGGGGAGATCCCCTCCAAAAAGGTCTATGAGGACGACCAGGTGTACGCCTTCTACGACATCGACCCCCAGGCCCCCACCCACTTTTTGGTGATTCCCAAGGCCCACGTGACCTCCTGCGGGGAGATCACGGCGGAGAACTCCGCTGTGGTGGCCCATTGCTTTGAGGTCATCAGCAAGATCACCAAGGAGTTGGGCCTCACCGACTTCCGGGTGGTCTCCAACTGCGGCGAGCAGGCGGGGCAGAGTGTGTTCCACCTCCACTTCCACGTGCTGGCGGGCAGAGACATGACCTGGCCTCCCGGATGAGAGCCCCAACCGACACACGAAAAAGACAGCAGCGCGCCCATGCCGGAAAGCGGCATGGGCGCGCTGTGCTTTTTGGGAAAAGAGGATAGCGAATAAGCCCCGGTCATAGGATTAGTCCTCGTATTTCAGGATATCCCCGGGGGTGCAGTGAAGGGCCTCGCAGATGGCGGCCAGGGTGGAGAAGCGGACGGCGCTGACCTTGTTGTTTTTGATCTTGGAGAGATTTACGTTGGAGATTCCAACCCGCTCAGCCAGTTCGTTCAGGGACATGTGGCGGTCAGCCATGACCACATCCAGTTTTAGAATGATATGACCCATGGCCCCCCCTTACAGCAGACCGTCAACATCGGTTTGAAGCTCTACGCCGTAGGCGAAGATCTGGGCCAGGCAGAAGATCGCCACGCCCATGAAAATCTCTTCCAGGCTGATGGAGGGTATCGGCAGCTTATGGGGGAACATGATGGTGGTGGTAAAAAAGGTGATAATGTTAAACTCCGGGATCTGCTCCGAGGCGTGAATGATCTGAGCGAGCCAATGGGAAAAAAATTTCCGCAAATTGCAATAACAAGTTGGACACCCCGTGGTAAAAACCTTGGTCACGGATGGAGCCGGAGGATCTATCCGTGAGCGAGGTTGCCGCAGCCGTCAGGCTGCGTAGACAGCAT
>JALERU010000055.1 GCA_022764045.1 Clostridiales bacterium
GCCGAGGGTACTATGTGGACACGGCAGGGAAGAATGCAAAGAAAATAGAGGAGTATATCCGGCATCAGTTAGACGAGGACAAGGCAGGAGAACAACTGACGATGGGAAATTTCTAAACCCGTTTACGGGTAGCAAGTAGCAAAACTTTCGCGGCTGACAGACCGTATTTGCGCGACGGGACGCGCGGGCTAATAACATAGGGCTTTGCCCGCATATGAAATACCCCCGGCTTGGCCGGGGGATATTTATTATTGTTGATCCAGGGAACCTGCCGCATGGAGCCCTTCATGCCCCCCTCACCCATGCAAAAACCAGGCCCCACTGGGTTGATGCCGCAGCGGGGCCTGGGGTTTATTCTTTCTCCTGGTTCTTTTTCTGTGCCTTCCGATACCGTTCGTAAATGATCCGCAGGCCGTCTACAATGAGCTGGCTGTCCACCACGTCGATGAGGTCGGTGTTGTCGGCGATGAGGCGGGCCAGGCCGCCGGTGGCTACCACCTTGACATTGTCGCCGTAGCCCAGCTCCTGTTTGGCCTGGCGGATGAGGTACTCTGCCGCGCCGATGTAGCCCAGGACAGAGCCCGCCTGGATCTGCTGGATGGTGTTCTGGCCCAGCACGGTGCCGGGGTTCACCAGCTCGATCCGGGGCAGCATGGCCGCCTGGCGGAAGAGGGCGTCGGTGGAGACCCGGATGCCGGCCAGGATGCAGCCGCCCAGGTAGGTCCCCTGGGCGTCCACCGCGTCTACGGTGGTGGCGGTGCCGAAGTCCAGCACCACCAGGGGCTTGCCGTATTTCTCCATGGCCGCCACGCAGGCCACCGCCCGGTCGGCGCCCAGGTGGTCCTCCCCCTCGTAGTGGATCTCCGGGGGGATGTCATCGTCGATGATAAGGGGGCGCTTTCCAAAGTATTTCATAATGGCGTTGGTCAGGGTGTACATGACCTGGGGCACCACCGAGGCAATGATCACATCGCAGACCTGGTTGGTATCCAGGTTGAACCGGCGGAAATACTCGCACACCGTCAGCCCGATCTCGTCCGAGGTCTTGTTGGCGTCTGTCATCAGGCGGAAGCTGCCCACCAGCTCCTCCCCCTCCAAAAGGCCGAACACCATGTTGGTGTTGCCCACATCAATGGCCATCAGCATTGTCGTTTCCTCCTATTGTATAGCCGCTTCCCCTCCCGCGAAATTTGGGGGAAAAGGAAGACGGAACGATCATAGCACACTCCATGGGGTTTTTCCAGACCTATTTTGTTTTTTCTTGTCTCCGGCAGGCACATTGGCCCCCGTCCCCTCATATACTGGGACAGCAACACCCGGAAGGAGACCATGCCATGCCAAATTTTGCTGACCAGTTGGGGTCCAATCCCCAGGCCAAACAGCTGCTGGAAAACCAAAAGGCCATCCGGCAGATGCTGGCAAACCCGGAGACCCGGAAGGTCCTCCAGTCTTTGCAGAAAAAGAACGTCAACCGCCTGCAGGCAGCGGCCCAGTCCGCCCTTCAAGGGGACACCTCTGCCCTGACCGGGGTGCTCCAAGAGCTCTCGGCAGACCCCCAGGCCGCCAAGGCCATGGAGCGGCTGAACCAAACCATGAACCGGTAACGGCCCCGGCCCCGGAGGAGAAAGGAGGGATGTCCCATGGCCGACTTTGAAGAGGCCCTCAACTCCCTGCTGGCCGACCCCGACGCCATGGGGCAGATCATGGCCCTGGCCGGCAAGCTGGGCCTGGGGGACGAGACGGCCTCCCCGGACCAAGGGGAGACCCCCGCCCCCCAAGAGGCCCCTTCGGCCCCCGAGGGGCTCCCTCCCCTTTTTGGGCCGGACCAGTTGGGCCAGATGGGAAAGCTGCTGGAGCTGGTCCAGGCCAGCCGCCAAACCGACCGGGAGGCCGACGCCCTCATCGCCGCCCTGCGGCCCTTCCTGCGGGCTGACCGGCAGAGAAAGCTGGACCGGGCGGTCCAGCTGGCGGGGCTGTCCCGGGCGGCCCGGCAGGCCTACCGCCTATGGAAAGAGGGTGAGCTCCATTTATAACGCCTACATACCGGGGCCCGGCCCCTATGAAAAAATCCCGGAGGAGCATCCCCCGGGATTTGAGTCTGTGTTTTCTTCTTTGCTGGGCGGAAAGGGCAAGGGCCTTGGCTCGGGCCTGCTGGAAAAGCTGGGCCTGAGCAAGCTGGACAGCGGAGACATCCTCCTGCTGCTGATCCTCTTTCTGCTCTGGCGGGAGGGGGACCACTTTGACCTGGTCCTCCTGCTGGCCTTGGCCTTCCTCTTTCTCCGGGACGATGAGGGGTGAGCCCTCACCCGCTCTCGTGGAGCACGGTGCCATCGGGCAGGGAGAAGAGGGTCCCCTTCTCCAGGGGGGCCAGTTGGGCCTCGGTCATCTCATAGACTTTCTCGTCCCCCTCGTAACTCTCCGCCGCGCAGAGAAGGCCGGTGGCATTTTCGATCCAGTAGCGATCTCGGTTGTCCTGGGCGGCCGCCACCTCCACATAGATGCAGTCCTTGCCGTTTTTCTCCTCATAGCCGGCGGCGGTGATCTGGCTGGGCTCCAGCTTCAGCACGTCCTCATAGGTGGGGATGCGCTGGGCCAGGTCGGCGGTGTCGTCGCCGGCGTCGGTCTCTCGCCAGGTCTGATCCCCGGCGTACCAGAGCCGGAGCTTGCCCTCTCCCACCAGCCGGTACTGGGTGATTCCCCCCACAGTGTTGGCGGTGCGGACATAGTCCCCGTCGGCCCAGATCTCCACCTTGTCCGAGGACTGCCCTCCCTGCCAGAACAGGCGGACGGTGAGCTCCCGGTAATAGCTCTCCGGACGGGAGAGGCTGGCGATGACGCTCTGGACTGTGTCGGGGGTGACCTCCACCGGGAGGAAATTTTTCCCTTCCTCCCCCACGGCCTCCTGGTTCACGTCAGGCAAAAGGACCTCGGGGGCCCGGCCGGTGAGGGCGGGCAGCACCATGCTGGCAAACACAGCGGCAAAGACGGTGATGGCAATGGCGATCACCAAAATGGTGCGGTTTTTTTGTTCCATGAAAGGGGGCTCCCTCCTCTCCCCGTGGGTTCTTTGCTCCGGTGGCCTCCGGGCAGGTTACACCAAAAATTCCTCCGGCGGCTGGTCCCGCAGACCTTGCTTCCAAAGGATGGCGTCCACGATCCGGCGGCAGGCGTTGCCGTCGCCGTAGGGGTTCACCGCCTGGGCCATGGCCTCATAGGCGGCCGGGTCGGTGAG
Source organism: Clostridiales bacterium (assembly GCA_022764045.1). Classification (GTDB taxonomy): domain Bacteria; phylum Bacillota; class Clostridia; order Oscillospirales; family Oscillospiraceae; genus Evtepia. The sequence goes on from JALERU010000055.1 coordinate 3,233, forward strand.
CAGCCGGGCGGCCTGGCTGTAAACCGCCTCCTCCTCCGTTCCGGCCAGCCGGACGGTGCCGGCGGCCACCGCCTCGGGGCGCTCGGTCTCCCGGCGGAGGACCAGCACGGGGCGGCCCAGGGCGGGAGCTTCCTCCTGGAGGCCGCCGGAGTCAGTCATCACGAAGGAGGACCGGGCCATCAGATTGTGCATCTCGTCGGGGGTCAAGGGCTGGATCAGATGAATCCGGTCATGGCCGGACAGGTGCTTCCGGGCCACCTCCTGGACCACCGGAGAGAGGTGGACGGGGTAGACCAGCTCGGTTTCGGGGAAGTCCTCGGCAATGCGCCGCAGGGCTTTCATGATATTTTCCATGGGCTGGCCGTAGTTCTCCCGCCGGTGGCAGGTGACCAGGATGACCCGTTTCCCGGCGTAATCCAGGGTGTTCAGCAGTTGGGTGCGGAAGGAATAGTCGGGCCGGACGGTGGTTTTCAGGGCGTCGATCACCGTGTTGCCGGTGACGAAAACGCCCTCTTTGATCCCCTCTCCCAGCAGGTTTTCCCGGTTGGCCTTGGTGGGGGCAAAGTGGAACTGGGCCAGATCCCCCACCAGGGTGCGGTTCATCTCCTCGGGGAAGGGGGAGTAGCGGTCCCAGGTCCGCAGGCCGGCCTCCACATGGCCCACCGGAATTTTTTGATAAAAGGCCGCCAAGGCCCCGGAGAAGGTGGTAGAGGTGTCGCCGTGGACCAGCACCAGGTCGGGCTTTTCCCGGGAAAGGACGGCCTCCATCCCCAGCAGGCACTTGCTGGTGATGGTGTACAGGCTCTGGCGGTCTTCCATGATATCCAGGTCATAGTCGGGAGTAATGGCAAACAGGCGCAACACGTCATCCAGCATCTGGCGGTGCTGGGCGGTGATGCAGCAGATGCTCTGGATCTCAGGTCTGGCCTCCAGTTCCTTCACCAGAGGGGCCATTTTCACCGCCTCCGGGCGGGTTCCGAAGATCGTCATCACTTTCAGTGGCATGGTGGTTGGACTCCTTTTTTTCCGAGTTTTCATGGTGGCCCTCGTTGTGGCTGAGGAAGATTTTCCCCGAGATCAGCCCCGCCAGGCACAGGGCGCACAGAAGCACCATGGCCTTCAGGGCCCCGTTGGTGGTGAGGACCACGGCGGACAGGCCCAGGATGGCGCTGATCACATAGAGGATGGCCACCGCCTGCTTCTGGTTAAAGCCCATGTCGATAAGCCGGTGATGGACGTGGCTGCGGTCGGGAGACATGGGGCTTTGCCCCTTGGAGATCCGCCGCAGGATGGCAAAGCAGGTGTCGAAGAGGGGCAGGCCCAGCATCAGGAAGGGCACCGCGAAGGAAATGATGGTGTAAAACTTAAACAGCCCCTGGATGGACACCGTGGCCAGGATAAAGCCCAGGAAGGTGGAGCCGGTGTCTCCCATAAAGATTTTGGCGGGGTTGAGGTTATAGGGCATAAAGCCGATGCAGCCCCCGGCCAGGGCGGCCATCATCAGGGCCACCGCATTTTCGCTAACCAGCATGGCGATGACCAGCATGGTCATGGAGCTGATGGTGGACACCCCCACCGCCAGGCCGTCTAGGCCGTCGATGAGGTTGACGGCGTTGGTGATGGCCACGATCCAGATCACCGACAGGGGGATGGCCAGCTTGCCCAGGGTCCAGTAGGGGTTTTCGCTGAACACATTCGGGTTGGACAGCACCTGGATCACGTTGCCGTGGAGCACGGCCACCAGGGCCGCCGCAATCTGGACGATGAGCTTGGGCATGGCGGGCAGGGCGTAAATGTCGTCAAAAATGCCTAAAATCACAATGATTACGCTGCCCAGCAGCATGCCCCGCAAGGGCTGGCTCATGGGGATAAAGATCAGGGCGCTGAGCAAAAAGCCCAGGAAGATGGCCAGGCCCCCCATCCGGGGGATGGGGTGGGTGTGCATCCGGCGGTTGTCCTTTGGCACGTCCACGGCGCCCACCATCTGGGCGATGGACTTTACAAAGGGGGTGGCAATGAAGGAGATCAGCAGGGCGGTCACCAGGGCCGCCGCGATCCGCGCGATTGCCGGCAGTTCCAAAGTCATTCTAACGTACCCTCCTTTGGGTCATGGCCGGGGGTCAGCGGGGCACAAAGCCCACTTTTTTGTGGACCTTCCGCAGGGTGCGGCTGGCGATGGCGGCGGCCTTTTCGGCCCCCTGGCGGTAGAGGCTTTCCAGATAGGCCTTGTCGGCCAGCAGGCGCTCGGTCTCCTCCCGGATGGGGCGCAGAGCCTCCACCACAGCCTCGCCCACGGCGGGCTTGAAGGCGCCGTAGCCCTGGCCGGAGAACTCCTCCTCCACGGCCTCGGGGGTCTTACCGGTGACGGCGGCGTAAATCTCGATGAGGTTGGACACGCCGGGCTTGTCCGGGGACCGGTAAACGCCCCCCTCGCTGTCGGTGACGGCCCGCTTGAACTTGCGCAGGATCACCTCAGGCTTGTCCATCACCAGGATGTAGGAGTTTTCGTTGGGGCTGGACTTGCTCATCTTCTTCTCCGGCTCACTCAGGGACATGACCCGGGCGGCCACCTTGGGGATGTAGGCCTCGGGCATGGTGAACACGTCCCCATAGACGCTGTTAAAGCGCTGGGCGATGTTCCGGGTGAGCTCCACGTGCTGGCGCTGGTCCTCTCCTACAGGGACCAGGTCGGCCTGGTAGAGGAGGATGTCGGCGGCCATCAGGCTGGGGTAGGTGAACAGGCCCGCGTTGACGTTGTCGGCGTGGGCGGCGGATTTGTCCTTAAACTGGGTCATGCGGCTGAGCTCGCCGTACATGGTGTAGCAGTTGAGCACCCAGGCCAGCTCCGCGTGCTGGGGCACCTGGGACTGGATGAAGATGATGCTTTTTTCCGGGTCCAGGCCGCAGGCGATGAACTGGGCGTAGAGCTCCAGGGTCTGGCGGCGCAGAGCGGCGGGGTCCTGACGGACGGTGATGGCGTGCTCGTCGGCCACGCAGTACAGGGCGTTATAATCCTCTTGCAGGGTCACCCAGTTGCGCAGGGCCCCCAGGTAGTTGCCCAGGGTGATCTTGCCGCTGGGCTGGGTGGCGCTGAAAATGATCTTTTTCTCGTTTTCCATAGTACCTCCATGGGGTGGCATCCCACCCGCTTTTTCAAAAAAGCCGAACCGGCTCAATGTTCATGTTTCTTTATCTTACCACAACAACCCATTCCGTGCAAGAATCCTCGCAATAAACCTTGACAATTCTGCACACAGGCAAACAATTTTTCGTTGTAGGCCACGTTTTTGTGTTGTCCATTGAGACAAAATATAGAGAATCCAAATGAATCGACTGAGAAAAAGGGGGCGTCAACGTATTCTCTGGTTTATTCCATATCCCCTAAAATTCAAAAAAATTGCACACGACTTCTGAGGGGCGGCTAATGGAGACCAGCTAACGGATGAAGTATCGCTGACCAGGCCCTGGGGATGAGCTGGAGAATAGCTGTCCCCGGGGCTTTTCGTGTTCTTGTGGGGTTTGGATGCCTTCTTCAGTAAGGCTCTCTCCCGGGAATAGTTTTTCGGGGTATGGTGGATGGATGCTGGGAACATGTGTGGAGGGGGAAGAGCTCATAGCCAGCGGGCTGCAAAAAACCGGCTTCCAACTGTAAACCAGGGGGTGCCATCTCCAAAAATGTTGCAAATGCAACAAAAATATTCTCTTAATGTTTCAATTACTACCTGTAATTGAAACATTAACCCTATTTTTGCCCTTTTTTCTGGTCCTGGCCTGCCGCGTCCCTTCGCCCGTACCTTTCTTGCCCTAATATGTCAGAGCGTTTTATTATTGAAACACTTTTGACGCCCCTGAACATGCCGGGTCTGGCAACTCTCCCTCCCCTTCCCCCTTCCATCCCCCTCCCCCTCCGTTTTGTGCCCCTCTATCCAAGGTCACCAACTATGCAATCTCTCACAAAAAAACTCATTCCAAACACATCCCCTTTTCCTCTTCTCTCCCTCTCTTTTTTCTCTTCTGCCTTTACTATTATACCTAATTATATAATACATATATTATTATATAATCTCTACTTCTATACAAAAGTAGATACTATGTACTTAGTACCTACTCTACAACATACCCCTATATATAAATCTCTACATCAATATAAAAGTACCTACTAACTATCCAGATATATGAGGTAATATATACTGAATAGTTAGTACCTACTTCAATATAGAAGTAGATACTTGATAGTAATACAAGGGGCCCCGGCATTTTTTAGTTAATGCTAACTTGTGTAAAAGAACCCATCCCCGAGCTGGCCCTTATTGTACCTCCACCCTCTGGCCCCTCTCCCGGCCTCCCAGTATGCACTTGCCCGCCAAGCCATCCCGGGATATCCCCCATCCCCTACACACGCACAGGAAAGCCCTCAGGGCTGCCAGACGGCGGATTCCCCGAGGGCTTCCTTCTTTTATCTGCGTGGAGTCCAGGGCAAGGATGATCCCCGCCCAGCCAATCTTCCGGCAACGCACAGGCGCATTACTCCATGGCCGGCGGCGTCTGACAAAAAAGCCGGGGAGATCACTCCCCAGCCTTTCCTCAATATCTGTTATATATCTGCCCTGGGGACAATGACGGCGGCCTGATCGCCCATGTCCGGGCTTTCGGAAAATTCCTCCAGGAACACGGCTCCTTTGAGGAGCGCCAGAGCCCCGAAGCAGCCCGGGAAGAATCCGCTCAGGTCCTGGCCCTCGCAGATCTTCTGGAGCGGCACACCGAGGCCGGCCAGATCGCCAGCGTGACCTGGGCCCCATGGCTCACCGAAGCAGCCGCCCGGCAGCGGCAGGATGTCCGGGACATCTTTGACGCCGTGGCCATGCTCACCGACGAGCAGTTGGAGAGCGCGATCTTTATGATTCCTCCCTCCGACAAGGATCGGGAGGACGTGGCCCGTTTCTTCCTCCAGGAGCTGTCTCGGCGGGATGAATCCAAGGCACTGGAAACCTTCCGGCGATGGAGGGCAGCGGGGTAACCCGCCACCCTGTTTCTAGGGGCCGGGGCAAGGAACCTCTTACACCCCGTTTCCTGCTTCTCTGGCACGCTCCATTTCTGGGGTGTCCCCCGGATACTCCTTCGCCCCTCCTCTGTCCTCCTGTGGCATCCTGCGAGGCGACAGAGGCACATAATGGAAAACCACAGATCAGAACAGGACACAGAAGCCCGCCTGCTCCGGCTTTGCTTCCGACTCCGACGATAAGGGGGTAGGGGGATAATATTCGTTCTCTATCTTATTCTCTTTCTCTATCTCCCCCTCTTTCTCGTTTTCGGTCTCCTTTCTGTTTGCTTTCTGGTTGCTTCCGTTTTGTTTCCGGTTGCTTTTGATTTGCTTGCAGTTTACTTACTGGTTACTTGCCGTTTACTTGTTGGTCACTTCCAAAAGACTGTACAAGAAGAAGACTGTACCCCGCCCAAATAGGGCAGGAACAGAAGATGCAGCCAACGCCACATTTCCTACCAAATTTGTGGTATAATGAACTGATTAGAAAGGAGGGCAACGCCCATGATGAAATGTAATGTTGTAAAAAGTCTCTACCGCTTCCAGCTCTCTTCCCCCGACGGGAAAACCTGGACCGAGGCTATCCCCGCAGAATCTGAAGAAGCGGCCCGGCTTCGCTTGTATGGACGGGCCAGGCTGTGTGACGTTACCGTCGGCCCCTGCCTGGGCACTTTCAAGCTGGAAGACCTTACCCCATCCGAGGCGAAAGCCCTTTTGAAGGAGGAGACCCAGTCATGAAAGCCATGAACAACAACCAGGAAATAAAGGCCCTTGCGGACAATCTCTGGGTCTACTTTGAGCCAAAGATCAAGGCAATGCTGTCCTCTGGCGTCAGCTTCTACCGGGCCCAGATTACCGCAGCAGCGGCCAACGACCGAATCACGGTCCAGCGGCCCTTCGACGATACGGAGATCTCCCTCCCCTATGTGAGTTCCGCTGCCGAGCTGCCGGTGGGGTCCCAGGTCACCGTTTTGGTGCTGGGCTCTTCCTCTAATGCCGTTGTGCTTGGGAATGGCACTCTGTCGAACTTGTAAATGGATGTCCCCTGGTCTTTAAAAAACCAGGGGACACCTATCTTAGGGCCAAAACAAATCGCTATGAGAGGCAGTCCTTGCAAGGGCAACAGAACACTCAGGGATAGTCGTCAACGACGGTGATAAAGGAAAATTCAAAAGCAACGTGAAGATCAGCGACTGCCTGACAAATTAAAATATTTTAATTTTATATTTATTTTTAATATATAAATTATTCCATAAAATATATGTTAATATCTTGATTTTTGCATCTCTTTCGTTCATCATGTAAGTAGCCCCAAGAGAAAGAGAATGGAGGATATACTATGGCGCTTATCAAATGCCCCGAGTGCAGAAAAAAGATTAGCGATCGGTCCCTGGTTTGTGTTCACTGTGGGTTCCCACTTCCCTCTCTACAGGAGAAGTCACAAAACAACAATACCCAGAATCTACCAGCTGATGAGGATTTTGGATTTATATGGCAGCATACAAAAAATGCAATTGTTTGGCTATATAATCATTTATTGTATCGCTTATTGGTGAACGCGGCTAAAGCTGAAAATAAGAGATCTTTTGCTGATACATTCGTTGCCTGTTATTTAATCACCTCCGTTATCCTCGCAATTGTTGTGCTCAAGCTTTCTATACCAACTTGTCTCTTTTACCTAATATTGGAGTATACCTTATACAGGATCTACGAAATCACAATATATTCACTGAACACATTTTTTATTGCAGGATATCAAGAGAATGAGGATAGAAGTAAGCGGATGGCATCATCAAGAAGATCGCTTTTATTTCTTTTCTTCAATGTATTTGAGTTAACAAATCTATTTATAGTTTTGGGCGCATTTTGGTGTTGGTTTAACCACATAGAATATTTTACCAATTCATATGCGGAATCCTTTATGAATAATTTTTACTGTTTTTTAACATTTTCCCCTGAGGCTATAACGGAAGGTTATCCAATTCTTAAAAACATGGCATTTATTGAGGTCCTCTTTGGATTTATATTTTTGTTAACAACAGCAAGCAGAATAGTGAGCAGTTTTAGACCATACGCTACGCTTGAGGACGAAAAATTGAATTCGGGTGATAAAAAATGAAACAGAATTTTCATTCTCGACAAGTAAGCGACTGCTTCAAAAGCAAAAAAAGCTAAGTAAAACGAGTCTCCCTCATCACTTTCCTGTTGAGGGAGATTTCTTCAAAAATCCTTGACTTTTCGTTGCTACATATTGCAATTCTTGTAGCTACAAAAAGAGGTGATGAAATGTCGATAAAGACAGGCCGCCCCAAGAGCGATATGCCGAAAGACACTATGCTTAGAGTTCGTCTTGATCAAGAATATAAGGTCAAGCTGGATAAATGTGCTGAGAAATTAGGAATTTCTAAGAGCGATGTTGTGCGTTGGGGAATCGATTTAGTATACGGAAAGGCCGAAAAGTAAAGAGCGTCCGCCTCTCCTTCCACAGAAACAGCGAACGCTTAAACCCCAGAGGTCTCCCACTAGATAAACCCATTCTATCACAGTCGGAAACCTCTATCAAGTAAAAATCGATAAGAGTGATTTGAAATGAAAAACCAATACTATGATTCCATCTACGAAAGGGTAGCAAAGCGCAAAGAGCTCACTCTCTCGGAGTGAGCTCTTTGTAAGAACAAACAGTCTATCGGAATATCATCCAAAACATATTGCATCAATGCTCTTTGCGATCGTGTTAATCTCAAAATGGTCATTTCCATTTTCGTCAGGGCTTCCGAGATCATACCAATAGGAATCTACCGTAATCGATGCTACCTGCGACAAATCAACGTCGCTCTGACTTAAAAAGTTTCCTTGAGTGAAAGAAGTGTGCGGATAAACACCTCCGTTATACTGCACCAGCCGGTCAAGATACAAGACATTATTATCCTTGTCTCTATAGGCAATATCCATAGAAACCAGTTTTAAGGAAAGGTCACTATTATTTGTTACCTTGATTTTTGTTGTAAAGTATCCGTCTCCCCTGTCTTCCGTATCCAAAGCCTCAAAGGTCAAAATGTCACACTCATCAAACGAATAGTTTGCATCCTGGGTAGATTGGCCCTCCTCCACAGAATTTTGCTGAGGTTCGTTTGTTGTGCTTTGACAGCTGCACAAAGAGCACACCAGCACAAACGCGCAAATAGCAAGAAAGATTCTTTTCATTGAAATTTCCTCCTTTTTCAATTATTATACATGGCTGCCATAAGGTAAGCAATCTATTTCCAAAATATTTCTTAAAAACACTTGACCTTTGTTGCTACTAATGTTATTCTACTTTTGTAGCAACGAAACAGGAGGAACTATGGCTACCAAAAAAATGGGCCGCCCCACTGAAAGCCCTAAGGACTACATGTTACGGGTTCGCATGGACGCCGAGACATTACGCAAGCTCGACGAATGTTGTAAGGTTGAAGGCCTATCCCGTTCAGAAGTGGTTCGACAAGGAATCCAGGATCGGTACGGCAAAATCAAAAAGTAAGACAGCCAGGTCCAACCTACCAAGTTACCCCTGACTGCCTTATAAACCCAAAACCAAAAAGGCTTTCGGCAAATCTATTATGCACGAAATCCTTTTAGTTTGCAAGCACTAAAAGGAGTAATTTGAAATGGAACAATCTAACGCACTGTACGAAAACCTGAGCGCAACTCTCGATTGCATAGGATATGCAGCAGAGTCCGTCACCAAACTCCATGTGATCGCCCAGGACCCCAAGCTCCGGGAGATCTTCTATGGCATCGTCCAGTCCGAACGAGCCAAGCGAATCTGCACAACCTGGGAAACCAGAAAGGGGGGATAACCGTGGCAAGAACCTCCGCTGCTATGCAGAAATACCTCCGGGCCACCACATCCTACCTTCGGAACCTGGAGAACACCGGTGCCTCCGCCGCCACCGTCACAAACTATGCCCGCCGCCTGGAGCTCTTCCGGCAGTTCTGGGCCGAGCGCAGCCAGCAGGACCACCAGCTGATCCAGGACCCCGGCTTTACCGATATCCAGGCCTGGCGGGATGCCCTTATCGACTCTGATCGGAAAGCCTCCACTGTGCGCCAGTACCTGAAGGAGCTGGGGATGTTCTTCGAGTGGGCCTCCGACCCCAGCATGGGCGAGTGCCGGTTCTATGAGAGCAACCCCGTCTCCCGCCGGCTGGTCCCAGACACCCGGAAGTTGGACCGGCGGCCCTACGACATTCTCTTAACCGACGATGAGGTGATGGCCTTGTGGCGGAATAATCCGCCGGCGGGACGCAAGCGCCCGGAGTTCTGGCCCCGGAATTACGCCATCGTCATCCTGCTCCTCACCACGGAGATCCGCAACGCCGAGCTGCTTTCCCTCCGGCTGTCAGACCTGGACTTTGAGAACGGGGAGCTGACCGTGGAGCGAGGCAAGGGCGGGAAGTTCCGGGTGGTGGAGTTCCCCGCCATCGCCCAGACCGCCGTTCGCTTCTATCTCTCGTCCGGCCTGCGGCCCCAGGCGCTCTCCCAGGACGATCTCCTGTTTGGGACCCAGGGTGAGCCCAAAGGCCGTCAGGGGCAGCCCAGCGGCTTCTGGAAGCGCGGCACCTCCCAGTGGCTTTCCTCTGTGGTGGAGCGCCATGTGAAAGCCGTCACCGGCGTGGCAAACATCCGCACCCATGATCTCCGCCACGTAGGCGCCCGGCTGGACCTCAACAACGGGATGCCCATCGAGGAGCTGCAGAGCAAACTGGGCCACGAGAGCATGTCCACCACCCAGATCTATTCCGGCAAGCTGGTTGCCCGCCGCTCCCGTGCCAAGGCCAAGGCGGTCTACCAGGAGTGCAGCCGGCAGGCAGAACGAAATGCCGAAATCCTTCTTATACGTTAAACGTGTTACTATTGAATAAATATCTTCGCCATATAATCGGAGTAGAGAACCAGTGAAATCCTTGGTTTCAACCCAATGTGGTGCTGAATCACACACGCAAAAGAGAGTGTCGCCAATCTATTTTATGAGAAAGTTTGGAGAATTCAACAATAGTAAAATTTGTACGTTAATGGTATGGTAACGGTATACTGGAGGTTATTATAATAATGGCACTGAAAATGGACGAAAATACTTTTTTGAACTTTTATGCAGATACAATGCAGGGATATTCCAAGGCATTTCGACGTTATACCTTGCGCATAATGGAAGAAAAAGAATTTGCTAGCTTTGACGCTCAATTAAAACTACCCACCGAAAAAAGCATTCCCTTTCTCGAAAAAGATTCGGCGATTTCTATTACAACAACGGATATCAAATTTTCCTCATTCTATGAGTATTTGGAATTTATAAAACTCTACAAATACTCAGTTCCCTTTTTCTATGAGATCCCAAATAACAAGGAACTCAAAGCAATTTTGGACGAAAAAGGTTACAAATTATTCGACCTAAAAGAATTTCATCCAGACTTTATGCTTGGAACTGTAATTGGTGAAGAGTCTCCAATCTATTTTCCTGATGGAGACGAAACATATATAAAATTCGTTTTGCAAAAATCCTATATTAATCCTGACAGTGAAACCGTAAATTACCGTTTTCCAATTATAATATATATTAATATTGAAAAGTGTTTTTTAGAAATTCGTTATGATTCAACAAGGTATGATCCGGGTTTTTCCATAGACTCCTATAGCCGTTTAGTCTTTGATTGCATAGACTGGTTGAAAAATCAATTAGGTTTGAAGTTATTTATATGTGACCATAAAGATATGATTTCCATCGTCAAAGAGAATTCTGACGGAAGTGTGAAGATTTACAAACAAATGATGCAGCTTAGTTCTGGTGGTTCTGCAGAGTTAACCGCCTCAGAACAAGAAGATTATGTTCTTCCCTTTATCGGCGAACTCCGAGAGCTCATTGACGAAAATGAGGAAATATTCAATAGATGTAAAGATTCTAGGAATCTTTTGCTACAGTACCTTGATGATAAAGAGGCAACAGCAAGCTACCCATACATTTACATAAAGTGGGTAAAACCTGTTGAGTCTGAAAGTTACACTGTAAAAGTGATTTTCGACTACTTTAATACAAAGTACACCTTAATGCAACATATTTCAGGGCAATGCAAAGACTTAGGAAAGGAGCGCATGAACAATGCAATCAAATATCTTTGTGAGAGTGCTTCCTTTACTAAGGGAGATGAAATCTAATCTTGACCTAGCAGCATTAGAAACTTTCTTGGACCGCTACCATAAAGGGGAATGGATTTATCCTTCGGCTATGCATCGCAAATTGAATCTAAGTATTCAAGAAGTATATAAAATACTAGAAGCAGGAGTAACTGCGGGCGTTCTAGAACAGAACCTTGAAATATACTGTCCGAAATGCCAGCGTTTTATAGGCGTTCGTTATAAAACCTTGTACGATATTCCTGATGAAGTTTATTGTGTGCACTGTGACTTTGAAATAGAGCATCCCTTAAAACATGCTATTATAATATATAGAGTGCTTTAATATGGAAGAAAACAATGTTAACGCCGTAAAGCAAATCGAACAAATGATGACGTCAGCTGGGATGACATTATCAGACCTAATTTCTATACTGGGCAAACAACGGTCTACCACCTTACTTCTCTCCGCTGACAAACATACCAAATTCGTTCAATTGTATAATGATCTCGAAAACGAGGATTACTCAAGATATTCCAAAGGTGAGTTGTTAGAGCAACTTATGGATACTCTGTTCAGTAATACTTTGTTCCATAATTTAAGAAATTGTCGAACTAGCACGAATGAAATAGATATTTTAGTTGAGTGGTCAACCAATGCTCGTTTGGCTGACATCAACAGAGTATTTCCGTGTTTTGGCGATACATTTATCTGTGAATGCAAAAACTACACTGCGCCTGTTGGAGTTACATATATCGGAAAATTTATCTCTCTGTTGATAACTTTAAGCACTTCACTTGGAATTATGGTTGCATGGAACGGAATTACTGGTCGTAACAGCTGGACCGACTCCGAAGGACTTATAAAAAAAATCGCACTGAAGAAAGATATTTTTATTATTGTTTTACAAAAGGATGACTTAAAGAGGATCTACGATCAGGAAATAGATATTCTCTCATTAGTATCTGAAAAATATACTGCACTCAAGTGTGATATAGATTATACTCAGTTTATAACCAAGCATGAAGCTGAGGACGCTTTAGGAGCAGAGTAACATTTTCAGCACACAAAAGTGAGATCGGAAAATACTTATTTTCCCGATCTCACTTTCAATTTACAGATTATGCGCTGTGCTTGACCCGGTCATTGACCTCTGCCCGCTTGGCATTGTTGAACCGGTTCAGGTCGCCCACCAGGTAACCGGTGATCCGGCGGATGCGCTGGAAAGAAACCGGCACGAAAACTGGGATGATCCCATACTCATCGGGGCCGCCGGTGCGGCGGATGGAGATCTCCTGCACAGTCCGGCCCTCTTCCCGCTCCATCATTTCGATGGCCTTCTTGACGATTTCTTCAGGGATGTTTTCGGGGTTGTTGATCTTGACGTCCATGTGCTGGGACCTCCTTGTTTTGATAGGTTTATTTTACCGAATCACCGCCGGACTCGCTGTGACAAAGTCACCGGTTGCGGAAACTTCTTTCCTGTGCTCACAGCACGGGTAGCAGCTGCAACATGGCAGGCCGGTGGTTCCACAAGGTCATCCCTTTCCCGCGCCTCACAGCAGGCCCTTCCGGCCCAGCACGGCCACCACCTCGCAGCGCTTCATGGGGCGCTCCGGGTCAGTTCCGTCCACCACGCCGGCAGCAGTGGCCCTCTGCCAGTGGCCTTCCTGCTGGCTCCAGTCAGGTTCCGCGAGAGAGCCCACATGGCGCTCGGCTTTCGCCATCAGCCGGTGGGCCTGCTCGTCGGTCATTTGCTCGATCATCTGGTCAATGGTCATGGTCAGCTCATCCTCCTTTGGTTCCTCCGGCTGTTTGGCCGGGGGCTCGATCACGAAATAATACTTCACCTGCCCCTTGAAGAGGCTATAGTCTCCCCTGGTCCGGGCGGCGCGGGTGGAAGCCGGGTCGTTGATGTACACCACATTCCCGGCGATCTTCCATACCAACACAAAGTGCCCGGAGCTGGTCCACAGCCCCTTCCCCATGCAGGCAATCACCAGGCAGCCCCGATCCAAGGCGGCCTTTGCCTGGGTGTGGACTGGGCTGGCGGGATTTCCATAGAGGCTTGTCCAGTTCAACTGCCGGCAGGTCAGGCCGTACCGGGCCGCCGCCGGGGGGAAGTAGCCGTAATAGGTCCCCTGTCGCGGGGCCTTATAGCCGTGAGCCAGGGCCCATGCACATTCCGTGGCCGGGGTGACAGTCTTGTCCGCCCAGGTGGCCAGGACCATCGCCATGGCTGTTGGGCCGCAGCCCGAGGCCCCGATGGTGGTCTTCTCCCCCTTGGCGGAGTAGTCTTTTGCCGCCCAGCGGGGGGCGGTCTGCAAATAGGATATCGGTTGCTTGTCCATCCTTTCTCCTTTCCCCGGAGCACAAAAAGCCCCGGTCTGCTCTCTTGACAAACCGGGGCGGGATGGTATAATGAATACAGAAAGGGCGCTGTCACGACGGTTAGCCCATCACAGTAGCTTTATGTTTCAGCTGACCGTTTGGGGGCAACCAAGCGGTCAGCACGCTTTTATGGTCAGTATGTAGGCCAAAACGACCAAACATACCACGAACCGAAGGAAGTCCTTCCAAAATTCGTCCATCCAGCATCACCCCCTTTCCAGGGAGTGGCTAACCGCCATTTATGTAACAGCGCCTTTCTGGCCCCCGAGGGGGCAAGCTCAGAATACCATACCGCGCCGCGTTTTGTCAAACCTTGCCGCCCCCCGACTTGGGGGCGGCTTTTCTGTTACCGGAAGAGCTCCGCCAGGCCCTTGTCCTTGGCGCGCATGTACTTCACGCACAGGGCGTCCCACTCGTTCAGCTCCTTCGTGTAGTTGGCCCACCCACGGTCATGGGCGTACATGCGGGAGCCCACATCTACGGTCACGTTCTTCTGGTCGCACAGGGTCTTGATGGCCATCCGGTGCTGGTAAAATCTGTTGTCCTTCATGCTGTTTTCCTCACTTTCTTATTACAAAACTCAAATTCGCTCACATAACCTTGTTTGAATTTCGATGGAACCTTGATTGAAGTTCACGGATTCAAACAAGGTTTTTACTTGCTGGTAACTTGCTGAAATGAATAAAAATCGCGGTTTCTACGTTTTTCCGGCCAAAAACGCGGCTGATCCTTTCAATTTTGGCGGTATTTCACTTGCCGGTAACTTGCTGCAGGCTTGAGTAAACCTTGGTTAAATCCAAAACCTTTAATCAAGGCTTGTTTCTATGCTTGCTTTCCTTGAAAATCAACAAAACTATGCCTATAAAACGGGCATCTCAGCGAATAATCAAATTTGATTATTTATAAGTTAAGCAAAATACTAACACAAAATATACCCTTTATATTTTGTCTAAGATAAAACTTAATTAGTTTTCCGAAGATTTAGTTATTATTGCCGATGCCCAAAATTGAGGCATGAAATTTAGTGCTTTCAAGAAAAACGGCTGTTTTTTCAGGTTTCGACCTCCGGCAGCCCCGCCACGCTGGTCAGCAGAGACAGCACCCCGGCCAGCACCGACGCCGACACCACCACCGGCCACTCCACCGCCGACAGCACCGCCGCCGCGCCGATGGTGGCCACCGCTGTCTGGGCCATAGTCTTCACCGCCCGAACCCCGGCGGCCTTCCACCACTTCTTTGTCTGTTCGCTCATTCTGTGCTCCTTTCCAGGTCGTCGATCCGATGGTTGGCGACCTTGATTTTCTCCCCGTGGATGTGGACCTCCTCCTCCAGGCGGTAGGTCCGCTCCACCAGGTTGTTGTGCTTGTTCACCCGGTCGGTGAGCTCGTCCAGCTTGTACTCCAGCAGGGCCCGGGTCTTGCCCTGTTGAAAATAATTGTTCAGCAGGCAAACCGCCAGGCTCACCCCGCCGGTGACCAGAGCCACCAAAAGCGTTTCATTCATAGGCCACACTCCCCTCTCTTCTCACACGCGCACCCAAACACCATTGTTTTTGGCGTAAAGTCCGCCGGCACCTGCCGGGGTATCCTCCACGGTGTAGCATCCATCTGCATCCGTTGTGTTGGATACAACGATAGAAGATAAAAGATTAAAAGCGGGGCGCGCCGCGAAGGACGGGTTGTAGACGTTGCTGCCGTTCAGGGTGCCAACCGCGCGGACGTAGTACGCGGTGCCGGAGTCGGAGTACGGGGAGCGCAGGCCCCAGAAGACGGCAACCGTCGTCTCGTCCAAATAGGCCACCCGCTTTTCGTTGTCGGAAAAGTAGCTGAACAACGTTCCTTCCGTGGCGTAGCCGGAAAGCCCCACTTCCGTGCAGGAGAGCGCCCACCCCCTGCGCTGAAGGGTATGAAGGGTTTTCACGCCGCCGCCCTGGGCCACCACAATGGGAGTATTCACCATACAAGACTGGATGTCCTGGTCCAGGCGCTGGGGGAAAACGCAGTCGCAGATATTGTCCAGCGTGCTCCCCATATAGGCGTTCAAGTTGTTCGTCGAGGCTGCGATAAATGCCGTCGTCGTGTAGGTGTCTTTTCGGATCAAGGTTGTTCCTGTCCCAGCCCCATAATGGTCGTGGCCAAGAACGATAAACTTAATTGGCTTTCCGCGTTCGTTCAGTTTCAGCAAACTGCCCGCCGCCAGCTTGGAAAGTAGCTGACCCATCCTGTTCGATTCTCCTTTCTTCCTGTCCGGTGGCGGCTGGCCGCACCCTGGCCAGCCGCCGGGCTTCCTCTGCGCGTTTCAGGCTCGCATCCAGCCTGGCACGCATTTCTCTCCTGAGCTGCCGGGTGTCTCCGTGCTTGGCGTGCGCCTCCCACGATCCGTAGCTCTCCATGATTTTCTCCCGCGAGATCTCGCCGGCAGCGTATTGCTTCTCCCATTTTCGGATGCGCCTCTTCATCCGCTTGATCGAGGCATACCGCAGCTTTTTCACGACCCGTCCGGTATGGGTCAGGTAAGTGTGGAACCCGCAGAAGTCGATTCCGTTTCGCAGGGGGAAAATGTTGGTCTTGTTGTTCAGTTCCAGCCCAAGACCGGCAAGCTGTGCCCGAACCAGCCGCAGCGCTTCTCGCGCCGTCTCTTTGTCTGGGCATATGATGTACCAGTCATCCATGTACATCCCACTCAGCGGCAAGTGGAGCTTCTCATTCACATAGTGCATGACGGAGCAGGTGAAGAAGACGGCGTAGATGTGGCTGGTCTGGTGTCCCAGGGCAAGCCCATCTTCCACTTGGTCAATGTACTTCCGCATCAGCCCTTGGAGCCTCTCATCAGGAAAGCGCTTAGACAGCGCCGCCTTCAGCTTCCCGTGGTCGATGTTCTGGAAGAAGTGGTAAATATCTCCCTTAATGACCATGCCGTCCGCGTAATCCCACGCCTCCATTGGACGGAACGGAAGGCCGGCCTGTCTTCTGGCCGCCTCGTCCGTACCCTTTTTCCGAAGGAAGTGCGTTCGCAAATGCTTCTCCAGCATCTTCAGGCCGAAATAGGTCCCCGTTCCATACTGGGCGGCGTAGGTGGTCATGGTAAAGCTCCGGCTCAGCTCGTCGTAGACAACAAAGTCTGTCAAAGCATGTTGGACCACCTTGTCCCGGAAGGTTGGGGCCTGAATCAGCCTGGTCTTTGGCTCGTGGATGATGAAACTGTCCAACGGGTCCGGTTGGATCGTTCCCCGCGAAAGCGATTTAGAGAGGATCAGTAGTTCTTCCGCTGCGCTAAATTCGAAAGCTGCCGTTCCCCTCTTGCTCCGTTTGCACCGTCTGGCTCTCAGATAGGCTTTCCATAGGGTTTCAAAGGAGCAGAGTTCTTCATAATTCATATCGTTCCTTTCTGGGAGCGCTCGGGTAACGCTGATAATCGCCGGTCCCTCCCTCCTCAGAGGTGTCCGAGGGGCTTCCCCCGGGATCGGGCCCGAAAATGTCGCACCCATGTGTTTGCCCCGGCCCCCTATGGGAGCCACGGCAGGATATGGCCTCCTTTGATGATGGTCCTCTGCGTTCGCCGAAGGGCTACTTGTACACGGCACCCTCCATATTACAGGAGGGCGTGCCGCCGCCGGTTCTTTTGGTCGGCGGCATGTTCCATCAGAGCGGGGCGCGCCGCGAAGTTCGGGTTGTTGACGTTGTTGTTGTTCAGGGTGCCATCCGTGTTGACGTTGTACGCGTTGTTGGAGTCGGAGTTCGGGGAGCGCAGGCCCCAGTTGACGGCGCGAACAGGCCATACCCTAATACAAGAAAGAGGGGTTACCTCTTCCGCGTATCCTGTTTTGAGACTCGCTGCTGGTCCTTGCTATACCAGGCCGCGCACATATAGCGCACAGTCAGTTCCTGCTTGGACCAGGTGGCAGCCTTCTTCGCTGTAACTCCGGGATATTGGTCACTCTCTGCCATGCGCTGGATCCTGCGGCCAAGGAGTTTGCACTCCCGCAAAGCCTTTCTCTGGAGGGCCAGCCTCGTTTTGGAATCCTCCCGCAGGTCGATCAGGTTGGCTTCCTCAATGGCGCCGCAGATCACTTCCGCGCTGTTCATCAGAGAGGTGCCCGTGGTGTAACGGTATTTCTTGGGGATGACTTTTCCGTTGGCGCAGGCATCGGCTGTATAAAGCCACAGATCGGTGGCCTTTCCCGCCAAAACAAAGTCTTCGTTATTCCTGGCCATTGGTCTCCTCTTCCTCGCTGGTCAAGAACACCCCTGCGGCGGCCAGTTTTCCAGCCACCGTGTCTTTGAAGGACAGGAATTGCTCCCCCAGCTTTGCCAGCTCTGCCACCGCGCTCTCTTTGGCGCTTCGTTCTGTATTGAGCGCCGCTCTCAGGTTGGAGATTTCTTCGGCGAGTACGGATACATCCTGCGCCTCGCTCTCTCGGGCCAGAGTGAGCTGCAGGCTCACCACCCGGAAGGGCCCCTCGAAAGATCGAACGGCGTTCCCCTTTTCGTCCAGCACCGAGATTGGGCCCGCAACCAGGTCGCCCAGGGTCTCCTCATCGATGCTGCCCGGCAGGCCGATGGTGATGATCTGGCGGGGCACGCCCCCTACCTTCTTCACGCTGGTGAAAAAGCCTCTGTCCTCAATGGTCACATTCTTTCCTTGAATCATCTCAGTTTCCTCCTGTCAATCTGTGTCCACATAGAGATCCCCGTTTTTTCCCAGGGACGAGGATGGTGCCCCCGACCCAAACAGGACCTTTGGGGTCGCCTCCAGGGACTTGCTGATGGCGTTGAGCTCGTCGGCATCAATGGCCGGCGTGGCGTCGTTGGCCCAAACCGGGGCCACATATCTTCCGTTTACGGCGGGCATGTTGTCTCACTCCTTTTCTTTGGCTTGTAAATCCTCGTCGGGCAAAATTTTTTTCACCGCTGGATTGGATTTTCGGAACTGGGTTCCCTTGCAGAGCCAGAATCGGTCCGTTTCCCCGATTAAGGGAAACCTACCGCCATCCTGGAGCACCAGAGTCCCGATCCGTTTCTTTGGTTTTCCCATATGTGCCTGTCTCCTTTCTTTGCTGCTCATTCCGGCCATCCTGTCACAGTTGCTTCCGGGAAGTCGTTCACAGAAACGCAGTCCAGGGTCATAGCGCCTGCGCCGGACAGAGGGCGGGAGAAGCCCATCACCAGGTGGCGCTCCACAGGTGCCCCGGGCTTGTCTGTTCGCACGATGGTGACCAGGTTGTTTTCCTCGATATGAAACATCTGGCTGCACGACACAGACACCGCCTTTTGCAGGGCTGTAGCCCGCTTCAGCTTCCACACCGCCAGATCCTTACACATCGTGTCCGTGGCAAACCCCGCCTGGCTGGTTCGGATGGTCTTCCGCCCGATGGTTTGAACATTGGTGTCGCTCGTGGGGTCCAGATTGGTGGCCCGCCCGGCGGGCTGTCTGTTGTCGTCCAGAAACTCTCCCAGGACGATGTAGTCGTTGTAGACCTCCGTGTTTTTCACCGTGTAGGCCGCCCCCAGGATTTGTGCCTCATTCATAGAAAACTGCCACAGCACCGGCTTGTCTGTGTCCAAAATATCATCCTGAGACGGGTCTACCCGCAGGGCCCCCGTCTGGTCGTAGCCCACCCAGGCGTTGATCATCCCTGCCAGCCCCAAAATCACGTCGGCATAGGTGCCGCTCTCGCTGTCGATTCGCAGGGTGTAGGGAGAGGCCGTCATGCTCACCGTAGAACCATCCGGCAGTTTCTGGCTCTTGCTGTTGTAATACTCCGTGAAAACAGGGGGCACCCGGTCCACCGGGTAGCCGTTTCCCCGATCCAGGTCAAGCAGAGCTTTGATGGGCTGAAAGATATTTGTCCCCACCGGCACCTCGTAGGTACTCTCCAGATTTCCGAAAAGGGTCCCGTCCAGCATGGCCCACTTGTCCACCAGAGGATAGGTCACGGTCCGATTGTCCGGCTCCAGGCTCTCCGTTGGGTTCTCGATGTGGAAAACCCCCTGCTGGATGTAGTAGTCCTCCCCGCCCGGCAGGATCAGTCCCTCATCCAGCGCGATCTCCTGCCCGAACCACACCCGATTGACGCTGTAGTCGAAGGCCCCGTCCAGGTTGGAGAGGGTCACCGTGGCGCTTCGCCGTCGGCCATTCTGGAGATTGCCGCTGATGCTGCCGTCACTGAGAAAGGCCCCGTTTCTTCGGTTGTTTGGGTTGTTGTCCAGAGAAAAGGCCGTGGAGCCGTCCGGCTGGAGGAAGCGGAGGCGGCAGAGCTTGATAAACGGCCTACGGAGGGCAGAAAGATACGCTCTTGTCCGTTCGCTGTTTGTCATGCTTTTCCCTCCCCGTTTTGAATCTCCCAGGTCTTGTCTTGGGGCGTCACAACAATGGACACGTTGTCGGCGCTCCCCACCTCAACCCAAGGCAGAGAGGCTGTCTGCGCCTGTTCCCTGCTGTTGTCCATGGTCTCCATCGCAATGGCGCCGCCCACCCGGATCTGAAGCAAATCCCCCTTGCGGTTTTTCAGGAAAAGGGGATTGGTTGTGGTAGCCAAACCATAGATGGCATCCCGAAGCTGGATCGTGTCCTCGTATCTTGCCGTCACAGGATCAATCACGCCGATGAAGCTGCTCAGGGTCCCATTTTGGTAATTGGCCGGGTCCAACTGCACCGTGGGATAGCGGGTAAAGTTTTTCAAAACCGATGGGCTGTTGTTGTTGGAGATCGCCCCGCTGGACAGGTTTTTCCCAAAGGCATACTCCGCCTCCACCCGGAAGGAGCCGTCCTCCCGCCGGCTGCACTCCAGCACCGTCCAATTCCAGAAGCAGGGGGACGTTTCATTGGAGTTGATGGGATCTGCAATGTATGTGGTCGCCCCCAGAGGGAAGAGATAATACACATAGGGCCCCTGCTGGCTGGCTGCGCCGTAGTCATAGAGCTGACTGGTATTCAGCGGCAGGTCGATCAGATGTTGGAGCAATCCCCCATTCCCCTGCCTGCGGTAAATGGCCAGACCCGTCAAAGGATCTTCCGTCTGCCCCAGGTTGCCGGCGTTCAGTCCGTTGTCAAAGCTGGCCAGCAAATAAGTCGTCTCGTTATACTTTGGCGCATAGCTGCCCGCCTCCCAAACCGCCTGAATCACCCCGGCGTTGGGCACTCCCTGAACCACACTGAAATAATCGCAGATCTGCGGGCCGCCCAGGGTCGCCCCCGTCACCGCCCCCTGGGTATAAAGGATCTCCGCCCTCTTCCGGTTTACCGCCGGGATCACATCGGCCTTGGGGTAGAGCGTCGCGGAGGGGTAAAGGGTCGCAGCCGGATAGAGGCCGCCGCCGTACTCAAACTTTCTCAGGTAAAGCGTGTCCGGGGTCAGGATCAGGGTGAGCCTTGCGTTGGGGACCACAGGCGCCCAGGAGTCTTCCACTGCCCCCGCGATGGTCAGGGTCAAAGCCCGGCTGTCATAGTCGTAAGAGAGGACGATATCCCCCAGTTCTGTTGTCACAGTGAACGCCGTCGCGCTCTTCCAGTTCAGCTGCCCGGCCCAAAGGATGCTCCACAGCTGACCGAAGTGCGCGGGTTCGCCGTTGACCGTGTTCCAGGTGACGGAACTTCCCTCCGGCAGAGTCAGAAGCCCATCTTGGATGCTATATTCTCCCGACGGTGTCCCGGGGATATAGGAAATTCTCCCCCACTCCACCAGCACAGCGCTTTTTTCTCCGCTGGCCCGGGTGGCCTTTACCGCGCCCGCCAGTGGATAAGCGCTGTAGTCCACCTGGAAGCTCACCCAGCCTGTGTCTGTCTCCACTCCATTGGCCGTTTGAACCCGACAGCGCACAGCATAGGTGTTCCCTCGAAAGAAACCATCGTAGGATACCTGGAGCTGTGCTGTTCCGTAGATATTCTGGGTGTCGTAGAAGGGATTCCCCAGGTCTCCGGCATAGGCAAGCTGCCATCGGACCCAGTTAATGGCGTCTCCCTGGTCCTGGGTGTATTGGGCTGTAAAAGTGGCACTTCTGGTAGAAATGGTTTCCGGGATGTCCGGCAGGATCAAAGACGGGGCCGCCCGAGTAAGAAAGGCTGCCGCGCTGGACTGCACAACGGATTCCGTGTCGCTCCAGTATTGGGTGATGACCAGCTTATAGGTACTCCCGTTGGTGATCCCCGCACCGGCCAGAGTGGCAGCCGGGATGGTGTAGAAAAAGAACTGGATCTCCCCGGCGTAGTCCGTCCCATAGAAAGGGCATCCATCCGTGCGCTTCCCTGTGGTGTAAACCTGGGTGCTTGCCGCGTCGTTTTGATAGATGGTGATGGTAAAAGCCGTCAGCGGAGAGTTTCCATTCACCTGCCAGGAGACGGTCAGGGGCTGGGTTGCATCCACGGTTCCGTTCCCAAGCTCTCCCCGGGTTGACGGGCTGATGTTGGTCGGTTGAAATAGTGCCAAGCTGCTTCCCCTCCTTTCTCAGCGCCAGCCATATAGGCTCAGGTTCCGAGACATCTGCGCCAGGTCATAGACCGTCATGGACTTGGCCTGATTCTCTGTCAGGGTGACGTCGCCAAACTGATAGCTGTCGCCGTAATGATCCTGGCTGCTCCGGTTCTGTACCGTCCCTGCCATGGGGATTCCCCGGCCCAGGTTCCCGCCGTAGAGCAGGCCCAACTCCTTCACTCTCGCCTGGAAGGTGCTGTCCGCAGAGGGCGCCAGCATGGCCGCTGTGATGTCCGGCGGCAGGACCATCTCGTCCGCCGCTGTGGCCTTGATGCCGCCAAGTCCCTCCAACACCCCGCCCCCGTCATAGAGCTTCTTGGATTTGCTTTTCGTGGCTTTGCTCGTGATTGCGGCGGCCAGGCTGGAAACCGCGTTGCTGATCCCGGAGGATACCTTACTGGAGGACGATCCTTTGGATGTGGAGCCTCCGCCGGAGGAACTGCCTCCATCAGACGAAGTTCCTCCGTTTTTCTCCGTCCACTCTTTATAAATCTCCGCGTTGCTCTTCCAGCCCTCGGCGCTGGTGTCGATGCCTTGGGCGGTGATTTTGTTTTCCCGCTGCTCCGCCCAATAGTTGAAAGCGGCCTCGCTGGTTGCCTGCCTCATAAGGGCGGAGTAATCCGTGGTGTCGTTGGAATAGTCCTTGGAAGAGGTTCCGCCCCCACCAACATAGCTGTCGCCCGTTTTGCTGCTCACCGCCGCAGAGATATAGTTGTTGAGGTCTCCCAGCAGTCTCCCGGTGGTCTCCACCTGCGCCTTCATCAAGGGGGTGCCGTTTTCCGCAATATCCTTCAGGATCTCGGAGATGTCCCGGGTGGGCTCCTGGACGGATTCAACGATGCTGTCCCAGCTCGCTTCCAGGGTATCGTAAGCCTCATTGATGGCATCTTTTCGAGCCTCGATTTCCGCCACTGCCGCCTCGTAGGCCAGGTCCTCCCGGTAGTCATCCAGGTCCTTTTGGGCATCTTCCAAGGCTTCCTCAGCGTCCTTGACGGCGCTCTGGTCCGCCACCCATTCCCACTGTCCTGTGGCAGCGTTGTAGGTCCGAATGGTGCGCTCGTTCTGGGCGTTGGCCAGGGCCTCCTGGGCTTCTTGGACGGCCAGAATCTTTTCTTCCAGGGTCAGTTGCTCTTCCTTCTCCTCCCTGGCCGCCTTCATATCATCCAGTTGCTTGTCCAGCGCGTCGATCTCTTCATCCCGGGCTTTTTGGGCTCGTTTCAGTTCCTTAGAGACCGCCTCGTCTAGTTCATCCCAAAGGTCTTCCTGGATCTTCTTGATCTCCTCCTGGGTTTTCCACCACTCGGTGGAGAGCTTGTTGATCTCCTCCTGCTCTTCGCCGATCGACCGAAGGTACTCCGCCTCCTCATGGAGGCTCAACTGGATCTCTTCCAGGCGGGAGATCCGCTCCTTTGTCTGGCCCCCCTGCTTCTCCATTAAGTCTATCTGGCTTTGCAGCAGATCCCGTTCGTCCTCCATCTCCTCCCGGTAGGCTTTTGTGATATCCTCCCGTACCTTCCACCACTCGGTGGAAAGCTTGTTGATGTCGGCCTGGTCAGCCCCAATGGACCGCATGTATTCCGCCTGGGCGTTGAGGGCCCCCTGGATCTCCTGCATCTTCCCGGCCAACTCACTGGCCGGCTTTCCCTGGGCTTCCATTAAGTCCAGTTCGCTTTCCAGGAGCTTAACCTGGTCTTCCAGCTCTTCTTGCCGGGCATCCTTGCTGGAGCTGGAGGTTTTCTTGGATCCAGAGGATTTCTTTACGCCGGAAGAGCCTGATGGCTTCCCAGCGCCAGAGCTTTGAGATGCTGTGCTTTTGCTGGGAGTCTTATTGTCCCCGGAAGGAGATGATGTACTGCCAGAGTTATAATATCCCCACAGGTTGGCGCTCGTCTTTTTCCCCTTGGCAAACGCCGAAATCTCTTCGTTTCCCTGAGCGCTTCGGCTCAAGATCTGCTCAGTTTCCCTATTGCTGAAAATCTGCGCTCCTCGGGGTAGGCTGCGGATCTCTGGGCCCTGGGTGCCGGCCAAAAAAGCTTTCCCATTCGCTACAACCAGTTCCGGCTTTGGCGTGCCGTCCAAAGATTTTTCGTCGCCCAGCAAGGTGGCGCCGCCCTCAAAACTTTGGTTGCCTTCGGCGTTCCCTCCAATGGTCGGTATGGTTCCCGTCTGCTTGATCGATATGGTGACAGGAACAGACTGCGGAATCGCCCCCAATGCATCCGCAACCGCCTTGGCCTTGCTCTCAGCCAGCTCCGCTCCACTAACGGTTATCTCCGGGTTAGCATCCGTTTGATCCAGTTCATCAACTTTCCCCTTCGTCTGCTGGGCTTCGTTTGCTGCATTCTGGAGTGCCTGCATAGGCGCGTTCATGTTGATGCCGTCAAATCCAAGAAACGCATCTTTCAGGCTGACAATTTCACCCTTGGCATTGGAGAAATTCACGTTTCCAAGGCTTTCTGCGCTTCCAAGAAAACGGATCAGATCTTGCTGGGTATACCCTATGACCTGCCCGAATTCCATAAACTGCTCATAGTCAATGGTGATGGTCTGCCCATCAGCGTCCTCTATGGCAATCCCCAGCTCCTCCAGCGATGCAATGGCATCCTCTACGTCTCCCTCGACGCTGAAGGTCAATACTGTCTCATCCTCGTTTAGGCTATCTATGATCTCCTGGATCTTTTCGGCCGCGACGCCCGCTTCCTCCATCTGGTCCCGTAGCGCGTCCACATTGATGACTGTCCCCTCGAATCCACTCTCTGCCATGGAATCCTTGGTGACCTCATATGCCTGTTGGAACTCCTCCAGGGCAAGGCGGGCCTGCATCATTCCGTCCTCTGTTCCGCTTACCTTGTCCAGCATGGCGTCGTAAGCGGAAATGAAGTCATTTTGCGCGTCGCTTAATTCAACCCCGGCATCTTTGACGCTCAGCAGTCCCTCATAATAGTCCTTGCTGTCCGAAATGATCTGCTCCAGCCCGCTGCGGTAGTCTGCCTCACCCATCTGTCCATCCAGGAACGCCGCGTTGAGTTCTTTTTGGGCTTTCGCTGTCGCCTCCAGGATTTGAACATCTCTGGTGGTTTCTTTCCGATCCCCCTCCCGGTAGCTCCCCGTTATGATTGTCTGCTGGCCATATTCACTTTGCCATTTTCTGGCGGCCTCTTCCTGCTCTAATTTGAAGCGCTGTTCCAGGGTGTTTACCTGGGCCTTCAAAATTGCAAGCCGCTTTTCCTCCTGGGAGGTAAGGGTCCCGCCAGACGCGAGTTTTTCCTGAAGGGTGGCATATTCTCCCCCGGCGGCTGTGAGTTCACTGTATTGCGTTTGCAGCTCCTGGACCTTTTCTATCTGTTCCTCATAGGAAACGGTCACTGCGTCAACGATTGCGGGGATCGCGACTGCGGCGGCTGCGACAGCAATGATCGCCGCAGTCACTGGGTTAATAGAAGCGAGAAAGGTTTTGGCCGCCAGCCCTGCTGTGGTCGCCCCTTCCGCGATCGGTCCAAAAGCCATAGCGCCAGCCTTTGCCGCAGCCGCCCCCTTCAGGGCGGTTACCCCTTTGCTCAAGAGTGTTACAGCCCCCGTTACAACACCAATCTGAATTGCCGTCTGCCCCAAGTCGCTGTCCAGCACTTTAATGGTACCCGTCACGCCGTCCAAAGCGCCCTTAATGGCATCCGTCTCCACCATGTGGGAGACAAACTCTGTCCAGGTGTTCTTCAGGGTCTCGGTCTTCCGGGTCCAGGAGTCCATGGCGTTCTCGACCTCTCGGTCTGCCGAGCCGATGGCGTTTCCATAGTCGGCCAGCATGGACTCATACATATCCCAGTTCTGGATCAGGGCCAAAAGCTGAGAGGAACGAAGCTTACCGCCGATATCGGAAACCATTTCCATCAGCTTCTGCTCGGTCAGCACCCCGTCCTTCATGCTTTGGGAGAGGGCGCCAATGGCCTCCATGGGGTTAATGAGGCTGCCGGTGGCATCTGCCGCCGCTACAACGTCCGACGCATAGATGTTCAGCACATCCCGCAGGCCGGCAATTTCCCCGGTGGTCCAGGTAACCCCTTCGTCGATCTCCGTCTTGGTGTCGCCCATAATGTTCAGGAAGAGCGCCCGCAGGGCGGTAGCCGCTTCTGTGCCGCTTCTCTGGGTCACCGCAGTAATGGTGCCCAAAGCAGCGGAGAGCTCATCGATGCCTGCGTGGGCCTGGGCAGAGATCGGGGCCACCTTGCCCAAGCCCTCTGCAATGTTCTCAATGCTGGTGGCATACTTGTTGTCGATCTCGTTCACGCCATCCAGCACTGCGCCCAGTTTTTCCACAGAGCCCTTATACTGGTAGGCGGCATCCACGGCCAGCAGGAACTGGTTTGCCGTTTCCGCGTTGGTGTCGCCGACGATCTGGGTCTTGGTGGACAGTTCTGCCAGTGCATCAGATTGCTCCTGATACCCGGCCCGGGCAAAGGCCGCTACCGATTCCAGGTATTGGTCCGCCGCCACGCCATAGGCAGAGGCGGTGGAATAGGCCTGTTTCTCCAGGCTTTTCATTTGGCCCTCGGTGAAGTCCGTAACCTTCCGCACATCCACCAGCTGATCGTCTACTGCCTTCATGGTGGACAAAGCTTCCTTGACGGCCCGGATCGGCGTGGCAACCAGGTCTCCCATTACCTGCCAAACGGCCATTTTCGCCGCTACCCTGCCGACAGAATCTCCGAGCAAAGATGTGAGCTTTGAGGCCTTTTCCGCGCTTTCCGCAAAGGTTTTCGTCCCTCTGGCTGCTTTCCCCGCCCCGTCGGAATAGGTCTTTGCAGCCGTACCGGCTTTGGTCATCCCCTCGGCATAGGTCCTGGCCGTAGTTGAGGCTTTTCCTGCCTCTGTTGTAAATGCCCGTGTGGTGCTGGCGGCCTTTTGCGCTGAGGTTGTCAGCTTTTGAGCCGAACTCGACACTTTGTTCAGAGCCGCCCCCGCCGATTTGATGCCGCTTGCGTCTACGGTCAATTTAATCGTCTGAGATTTCAGTTTTGTAATCTCAGCATCCAGTTGCGCCAGCTGGCTCTTTTCAACCTGAACCTTCAGTTCGAGGATCTCCAAACTCTGTCACCTCACTTCACGCAAAATCCGTGGGCCCGCAGCCCTTGGGCCAGTAGCCGCTCAAATTCACCCGACGAAGAGAATTGCCGCTCCGCCTCCTCGTGGAATGGTCGGGTCCCGGCGGCGCCCATGTTGTACCGGGACGACCCGGAGGCGATGGCCTCCGCCAGCCTCTCCCCGGGGACCGCACCGCCCCAGAGCTGCTGCCAGGGGGCTTCATCGGTCATGGTCAGCGTCTTGCCGCCGTAGCTGACCACCATGTTTCCCGGGTCGGCAATGCCTCCGGCGCTCCCCCGGCGGCTCATAAATTCCGGGGTGTATGCGTCATAAACCTGTTGGTAGGCAGCCTCTTGCAGAGCCTCCTTTGCCCCATCCGCCACCGTCCCTTGCATGGTGGCGTCGATGGCGGCGTCCAGCTTCGCCGAAAAAGCAGCAAGATCTTTTATCATGTACATCGTCCCTTCTTTTCGCGCGTCAACCCGCGATCTGCTCACGGGCTCACGCGCGCCCCCCGCCAAAAGGCGAGAGGCTTGCAGGTCAGCCGGCCGTGGTCACGCTGACATTCGCCACCACGGTGACGGGCTCTTTGCCGCCGGAGTAGGTGATCTTCAGCTCACCATCCCCCGCTGTCGTGCCGGCGGTGATCACGCCGGCGTTGGACACTGTGGTCCCGGCAATGGCCGTGGTCATCTCATAGGTCAGATCGGAGTAGTTGGGGGTTACCAGTTCCCCGTTCTGCATCACGAACTTGACAGGCACCTGTGCCGTAGCGCCAGCGGTCAGGGAGATCACACCGCCCACGATGGCCAGGCCGGTAATGGCCTCGGCAGCATCATCAGGGACGTAAACGTAGTAGGCGTAGACGTTGCCGCCGCCGCAGTCCTCGCAGGTCTCGCTGATCACGTCAGAGTCAGAAATGATCGCCTGGCCGGAAATACTGGTGGTGTCGTTGTTGCTCTGGTCGCCCACAACACCGCCGCCGGTGCCGCCCAGCTTCAGAGAAGGAACGATAACATACAGCCATCCCGTCCGGGTGCCGCTGTTCCGGTCGCCGCCGGTCTTGTTGGTGTAGACCGCCATCTGGGCTGTGAAGTGATAGACGGCGGGGTCGATAAAGGAAGGCACTGTCCCCACCTGGGCGGAGGCCTTGTTCACGCAGAACCACACCTTGTACTTCTTGCCGGCAGTGGCTGTAAATTCCATCACCTCGCCCCCAGCAGAGATGGGGTAAGCCGTGCCATAGACCCCGATGGGGCTGGCCGCGCCCACTTCCTGGACATAGCAGCGGACCTCAGAGAAGCCCAACTGCGCCACAGGAATACCCTCGGTCACATCCACCTTCAGGCTGGTGCCCTCGGCCTCCACGACCTGGCAGGTCATGGCGGGGGCGTTGTAGTTCAGGGTGCCGCCTACCTGGGCCATCTTGGCAAAGAGGTTAAAGTCCGCAGCGGTGAACTCCACGTTCAGAGCAGAATCGGAGGGGATGATGGCGGCAATGCCGTTGCCCAGGCCGGCCCGGATCTCTCCGGCGGTCACGCTGGTGGCCAGATTACCCGTCTGGAACTTGTCCGAAAAATACTTGATATCTCCCGTGCTCTTGTCCATCAGGATGGCAGAGCAGGTCCCTTTGACATAAAGTCTGGGGTCGGTAAACGAGATCATATCGATCAACTCCTTTTCTTAATTCCTCGGAGGCGCTGCCGCCCCCTGGTTTTGCATGGCCCGAAGCCCTTCGCCCCCGGCGAACTGGTCCATAGAGATCAGGGCCGTGCTGTCGGTTTGCAGTCGGTCATAGAAGATGCTGGGGTATGGGTTTCCGTCTTTCCATTTGGTTCCCTGGGTCTCCCCAATGCCGCACACCAGGAAGCGGAAGGCCCGGTCAAGGGCTTGCTGCCGGTTGCGCAGCTTGCGGATGGGCCAGTCCTCGATCTCTCCCTCATCCGCCCCCGAAAGGGCGGCCACGGCGGCGATCAAGTCGTCCAGCTTCCCATCCAACTTCGGCCCCTTAGCCTCCGCGATGTCTCGCTCAGCCTGCACCAAGTCGGGGTTTGCGTTCTCGCTCACCAACGCAATGCCATTCTGAGCCGCCAGGATGGGCCGCAGCCGATGGAACACGATGGGGGTGATCTCAGCTGCTTCCTCCCCTCGCAGAACGAAGCGGAGGGCTTTCAGTCTGCCGGGGTCATCGGGGTCCACCACCACCCGAAACCGCTTCACCCGTGCCGCCGGCTCCTCCCCTTCTCCAAGCCGTAAAGAAAGGGCCAGAAACAGCAGGCACCGGTAAAACAGTCCACATGGTCGCTCTCCCCGAGTGAGCGCTTCATAGTCCAGGGCATAGAGCGCCTGGAGCAAGGGGACCGAGAGCAGCTGCACGGGGAACGACTGCTGCATCACCTCAATGGCCGGTTTCGCTGTCAAAAACTCCTCATACTCGGCCACGCGGATGGGGTACAGGGTCAGGCCTTCCACCTCAATGGGTTCGTTTCTGCGGATGGCCCGCCGCATTGCAGAAGAGAGCTCCAATTCTCTTTCCTCCCTTGTTGCCAAAATAAAAAGAGAGCCAGCCTGTTCCGGTTTGGAACAAGTTGACCCTCTTCGGTCCTTCCCACGGCCTCTTTGCCGCAGGGCGCGTTGTTCAGTTTTCGGCGGTGGGTTCCACGTCTTCCCAGTCTGCCGCATACTCGTCGGGGCTGAAATTTGTATCCCGCTTGCAGCGTTTGACCGTCCCATCGGTCCAGACCATGCACTCGCCCACTTTGTAAAGATCCACCGTTCCGTGGGTGGGCTTTACAAAAGGCCGGGCCGTCGCCGGGCTTGTCCCGTGGAGCGGGCGATGGAAGGTGTGCCAGACCTCAGAGCCTGGAAGAATATCGGGGTAAACCGCGCTGTCGTAGTCTTGAATACACTCCCAAGTCTGTTCCCATTCATCCCCCAGGCTGCCTTTGGCTTGGGTGTTGTAGATTTCCCCTACCTTATGGTTTCCGGCGGTCCAGTCATCGTACAGACCAGAGGCCCGGAGCCGCTTATCGTCGCTGTCCACAGATTCTCCCCGGATGGCCAGCCGACTCACATAGATCGCAGATGCCAAAGCATCATACAGGTTCCTGCTTTCGCTCACAAAGACAGCCCCCTCTCGATTGCGTTCTCCACAGCGGACAACCGCTCCTCCACCGACGCCGGCGCCTCCTCCGGCACCTCCGGGCGCGCCGCCTCATAAGCTGCCAGGGCCTCCTGATTTGTCTCTACGGACGTGACCAGGCCGCCGTCTGTCTGGATGTTGACGAACCCTTTTGCCGCAATGTAGGCGCTGAGGAGGTCGTCAGGGATGGCAACCATGCCAGCGGTTTGGTTGGATACGGGGTTGCCGTGGTTCCCGGCTTTGTTGGGTCCTCGATTGATAAAATACATGGTTTGTCCCTCCTTTAGCCTATGGCGATATAGTGGTAAATTGTGCCAGACCAATTACCTTGATAGTACGCGCCATTGTTGCTATACCAAGATATAGTGTTTCCATATGCTGAAACTGTCACCGTAGTGGTATAATTTGTATTTTCTGCACGAAACGCACCCATGACAGTGTCGCCTTTGATATATATCGGTGGCATCATCAGTGCACTGGGAGAATGAAAAATAACAACCTTCGGCTCAAACTCAAAAGCCAAACTGTTCTTATTTGCGCTTCCGTATGTCCCCGTCCCAACATAACTCCCTACTTCAATCCTCGCCTTATCGCCGAGGGAACCGAGGTATTCGATGGTGGTATCTCCTACTGTTCCCTCTTGATAGGCGTTTGGGTTGATGGAGGTGAGGAAATCTACAGCCCCACTCACCGTCCTTCTCCACACATGCACATTC
>JALERU010000063.1 GCA_022764045.1 Clostridiales bacterium
CCGCAACAACGCCCTCATCAACGCCGCCCTGCCCGGCACCAACCTGCAGGTCTTTGAACTGCTGTCCAACGGCAGCATCCGTCTGCTCTCCCCGGAAACCGGCCAGGGCCAGGAGTTGAAATCCACCATCTTTCCCACCACCAAGGCCCTGCTTGCCTATCTGAACTGCTCCGGACAGTGGGAGGCTGCCTTCCAGGCCGCTCTGGAGCAGGCCGCCCTGGGCCAGGACAGCGAGCTGGAATTCCAGACCATGGACCAGGAGGAGACCTGGATTCAGGTCCGCCTGGAGCCCCAGGGAGACAGACAGCAGGCCGAGGCCATCGGCACCATCCGGGTGGTCACCCAGGAGGTCCAGGAGCGGTACCGCCAGGAAGCCGCCGACAAGCTCCTGGACCGGATGATGAAGGGAACCGTGGCCGGCCTGGAGATCTCCCTGGAGGAGGACACCTGGCGAATGCTGTGGGGCTGGGAGGCCTACGGCCATCTCATCCACGCCGACGGAACCCCCCTGTCCTACACGGAGTTCGTCCACCAGCAGATCGCTCCCACCGTCCACCCCAAGGACCGGGAGGCCTACCTCCAGGCCATGGACCGGAAGGCCCTCCTGGGCGCCTTCCTCACCGGCACCACCGAGCGTTTTCTGGACTACCGGGTCAAAACTCCCGGGAAGCCCGGCTACGACTGGCACGCCTCGGAGCTTTACCTCTACCGGGACGCCGCCACCCGCCAGGTGAAGGCCAACTACCTGATCCGGCAGGTCACCGACTATCGGAGAAAGCAGCTGGAGGAGAAGCGCCAGCTGGAGGAAAAGGAACACACCCTCCTCCTCCGGGCCCAGAAGTTAGTGGAGTCCGAGGAGGAGCTGGACTTCGTCCACGTCATCGCCAACTACTACCAGGGTATCTATGTGGTGGACCTGAAGGAGGACCAGACCCGGGCCATTCAGGTCCCCGACTACTTTGCCGAGCTGCTGGCCCAGTCCGACGGCTCCCTGAGCCGCACCATGGAGCTGTACAGCGAAACCTGCATGAACCCGGAATACATCCCCGCCTTCCGCAGTCTCATCCGGTTCGACTCCCTCCGGGAGACCCTGGACGAGAAGGGCCAGGCCGAGATGACCTTTCAGAAAAAGGACGGGGCCTGGATCAACATGCGCATCCTGCCCATGCCCGGCTACGGAGAGCAGCAGCCCAAGACCCTGTGGATCTTTGAGGACGACACCATCACAGAAAATCTCCGGCAGGAGGAGGAAAAGGCCCGGGTCACCGCCCAGGCCGCCGAGGCCGCCAGCCAGGCCAAAAGCCAGTTTTTGGCCAACATGAGCCACGACATCCGCACCCCCCTCAACGCCATCCTGGGCATGTCTGAGCTGGGCTTGCGGGAGGAGAACCCCCAGGAGAAGGACAACTGCTTCCGGGATATCCGGGGCAGCGGGCGCATCCTGCTGGACAACATCAACAGCATTCTGGACCTGTCCAAAATCGAGGCGGGCAAGATGGAGATCACCCGGGAGAGCTACCAGGTCCTCTCCACCCTCCACGATGTCATCACCATCCTGCGCATGCGGGCCCAGGAGAAAAAGCTGGATTTCCAGGCCCGGGTGGATGAGAATATCCCCGCCACCCTCTATGGGGACGACGTGAACATCAGCCACATCATTATGAACCTGGGCAGCAACGCCGTGAAATACACCCCCCAGGGGCGCATTACCCTCACCGTCAACTGGGAGCCCCAGGGGGAGGACGGCAGCCTGCTCATCTACATGGAGGACACCGGGGTGGGCATCCGCCGGGAGGAGCTGCCCTATATTTTCCAGAGCTATGGCCGCCTGGACCGGAAGGCCAACCGCCACATCGAGGGCACCGGCCTGGGTCTGACCATCTGCAAGCAGCTCACCGAGCTTATGGGGGGCCAGCTGGGGGTGGAGAGCACCCACGGGGTGGGGAGCACCTTCTGGGTCCATCTGCCCCAAAAGGTGGTGGACCCCACCCCCTGCGGCCCCTATCAGGAGGGAGTGCGGCCGGAGAAGGACGACCGGAGCTACAACTCCTTCACCGCCCCCGAGGCGGTGGTGCTGGTGGTGGACGACCAGCCCCTGAACCTGAAGGTCTGCCAGGGCCTGCTGGGCCCCTACGAGATGGAGGTCTACACTGCCCGCTCCGGCCAGGAGGCCCTGCGCCAGATGACCCAGGTGTGGCCCGACCTGGTCCTCATGGACCACATGATGCCCGAGATGGACGGGGTGGAGACCACCCAGCGCATCCGGGAGATGGGAAAGAAGGACCCTTATTTTGCCGTGGTCCCCATCATCGCCCTCACCGCCAACGCCATGAAGGGGGCCAAGGAGGCCTTTTTGAACAACGGCTTCAACGACTTCATCTCCAAGCCCATGGAGCTGGACCAGATGGACCAGGTCCTGCGGGCCTGGATTCCCGAGGACAAGCAAAAAGCCCCCAGCCGTCCCCTGGGGGACCTGCTCAAGGAGCCCATCCCCGAGGACCTGCAAAGCCTGCCGGGGATCGACGTGGCCCGGGGCATGTCCTACTGCGGCACCGGCCAGGTCTACCGCAAGACCCTCTTCCTCTTCCGGGAGCAGATCCACGGCCGCCTGCGGCGCATCCGCCAGGCCTGGGAGGAGGGGCGGCTGGAGGACTATGTCATCGAGGTCCACAGCCTGAAAAGCGCCGCCCGCTGGATCGGGGCCATGGACCTGGGGGACCAGGCCGAGGCCCTGGAAATGGCGGGCCGGGCCCAGGACACCGCCGCCATGGCCGCCGACACCCCGGCTCTGTTGGACCAGTGCCAAAAGCTGGGGGAGACGCTGGCTTTCCTGTAACAAGCAGAAAAAGAGCCTGCCTCGCTTTTTTCGTGAGACAGGCTCTTTTGCGTTGCCCGCTGCGGCGGACAGAAGTCTGCGACGCTGGGGGTGGGTGCGGCTATGACCTACGCCGAGAAATCCTCAACGCTCGCCCTCATCCGACCCGGCTTCGCCGGCCCACCTTCCCCCCCAGGGGAAGGCGATTGGCAAGACCTGAAAGATATCCTTTCATTTACGGAAGGCTTCCCCTCGGGGGGAAGCTGTCACCGAAGGTGACTGATGAGGGGGCGATCTCGATGTAACGGTGGGTAGAAGAATCTCGTCGCCACCTTAGGCCGGTGCGTCTATGACCCACGCCGAGGAACCCTCAACGCCCGCCCTCATCCGACCTCGCTCCCTCGCCCACCTCCCCTTATACAGGGGAGGCAAAGCAAAGGAGAGCGCCGAAGCGCTCTCCTTTTTGTTGTGCTGTTTGGAAAGGTTTACTTTGCCACGTTCTCGCAGAAGCGCATGAGAATGGCGGCAACCTGTGCCCGGATGGCGCTGCCCTGGGGCTGGAGGGTGGTGGCGGAGACGCCGCCGATGAGGCCAGCCTTGTTGGCCCAGGACATAGCGTCCTTGGCGTAGGCGCTAATCTGGGAAGCATCGGTGTAGCTTGCCAGATCGGCCTTTTGGGTCACGTCATACCCCTTGAAAGTGGCATAGCGGTACAGGATAGCCGCCATCTGCTCCCGGGTAATGGGATCGTTGGGGTTGAAGGTGGTGGAGGAGGTACCGTTCACCACGCCGTTGGCGGCAGCCCAAGCCACGGCCTTGGCGTACCACTGGCCTGCATCCACGTCAGTGAAGGGGGAAGTCCCGGCAGCGGGTTCCTTCTCCAGGCGGTAGAGGATGGTGACGATCATGCCCCGGGTGGTGGTGGCGTTGGGCTCGAAGGTGTTCGTGCCGGTGCCGTTCATCATGCCCTTTTCGATGACGTAATCCACGCCCTCATGGTACCACTGGGTGGTGTCCACGTCGGTGTACTTTTCAGCGGGGCAGACGTGGGTGACGGGAGCCTGCTTGAAGGTGGCGGTGACCTCCACCTTGGAGGCGGGCATGGTAAAGGTGTACTTGCCGTTGCCCTTGTCGGTGAGGGCAACGCCCTTGCCGTCCTTGTCTGCCACAGTCAGCTTGTCCAGTTGGTAGCCGGAGGCGGGGGCCACGGTGATCGTGACGGTAGCATCCTTGGCCGCGCTCTTGGAGCTGACGGTCACCGTGCCGTTGGCAGGGGAGTTGGTGGTCACGGCGTAGGTGGTGACACCGCCGCCGCCACCGCCGCCGGAGCTGTAATTCCAGTGGGCGTAAAGGGTGGTGTCTTTGGTGAACACGGTATCGGTGGTGACCTTTTCACCGCCGCTGGCAGCAGTATACCAGCCAGCGAAGGTATATCTGCCGTCCTTTTCCAGGGTGGGAAGGGGGGCCAGTTTTCCTTCGTTGTTGGTGGTTGCGGTTGCGGGGTTGGTGGTGATGTTGTGTCTGTTGGCATTAAAGATAATGGTGTAAATTTTCGTGCCGGGGATGATGGTGGGGTCGCTTCCGGAATCATCACTGGCGATGACCAGCGTGACCTGTGCGCCAGTGAGATTTTTGTTGATTGCATTCGCAATTTCTTGTGCGGTTGCGTTTTCTCCAATGGCTTCGTCTGCAGTGTTGAGGGCATCTGCGGTGGATTTGTCTGCATAGACCAACGGTTTTTCTGGCTGGCCGGTTACGTTCGCCAGCGCGATCTTCGGGATGTCAGTCACATTGGCACCCATGGCATACTCAATGTTTGCATAGGCCTTCTCGTCAGGGTTCAGCACACAGTTTTCCAGTGTTGCCTCCGAGCCGTTGACGATCACAGACGTATACGCGCCGCCCTTGACGGTTACGTTGTCCAGCTTGCCGCCGGTCACGCAGTAGAACTGCACCCCGTGCTTCACGCTGCCCTGGGTGTCAACGGTCAGGTTCTGGATGGTGACGCCGTCGGCGCTGTCGCCCTGGACAGTAACCAGCGCGCCATTTTGCAGAGTGTTGCCCTCCGAAGCAGTAGCCCGGATGGTGTGACCATTGCCGTTTAAGGTCACCGTCTTTTCCAGCGTGATGGGGCCAGTCACGTCCATGTTGAGGGTAATGGTGTCGCCGGCCTGGGCGGCGGCATAGGCGTCGGCCCAGGAACCGTAAGCCTTTGTGGTGGTGGCATCATCGGTGACGGAGGTCACTGTGACGCGATTCCAGGGCTCACTTTCGACCAGGGAATCGTCCATCTTGTTGTCCGTGAACTCGTGGGCCACTGCGCCAACTGCGGAACCGTTGGTTACTTCGTCAACGGAGTAGCCGTATTTGGTATTGGTATAGGTGCTGTCAGTAATCTTGATGCTGCCGGTGTTGCCGGGTTCCACATGGCCGAAATACACGCCACACCAGAGGTTGGTGAAGGAGCAGGCGTCCATTTCAATGGCAACGTTATTTGTGGCCTCCCCGACCAGGACCGCAAAGCCGGTAGTGGGGGTGCTTGTGACGTCGGAAATCACAAAGTTTACGTCTTCGACCGTCAGCTTAGTACCCGACTGGATTCCGTTTTCTCCGCTTAATGCGGCGCTAACGGAGACGGGATACTTGATGGTGTGACCGTTGCCGTTGATGGTAACGGTTTTCCCGGCGGGAATCTTCACCGATTCTGTCAGAACAATGTCGGAAAGCAGGTCAATGGAAATGGATGCCTCCTCACCAACCGCGCTGACCGCTTCCTGAAGGGTTGCATATTTCGTCTCCCCAGCCTGGGCCACCTTGCTGTTGACGACCGCAACACCGTTGGTCGCGTTGTCACACAGCGTGACAGAATTGTCTTTGATTTCGACGCTGTCGCTTTTCGCGCCACCCACATAGATACCGGAAGCATAGGCAGCATTGGCATAGTTTTCAGAAGCGATGTTTTTCAGGGTGTTGTCTTTGATGGTGACACTGCTTCCTTCTAAGTAAATCCCTGTGTACTTAGTGCCGTCAATGGTGTTGCCGGTGATGGAGGCATTGCTGATGGCGTTAAAGTACATGCCATACTTCAGGTTGGTAAAGGAACAATTTTCCACTGTAAGGTAAGCACCTGCGTTGCCGGGGGTGATGATGCCGGTGCCGCCGGAAGAGGCCTCTGCGGTTTCTGCGCCGATGAATTCACAATTAGAAATAGTAATCCCTTTTGTTTCCTCACCAGAGGCGCTGATATAAATTCCAGCCTCGTCCTTCATGCCCTTGTCCAGGCCGGCCATCTTTACGTTGTTGATGGTTACGCCTGGGACAGAGATCACGAATACGGCTTCATAGTCACCGTAGCCGTCACTCCCAGTTTGATTATTGAAGCTACGAGTGATGGTATTACCATTGCCCTCAATGGTAATGGCTTTGTTCAGGACAAAATTGTTTGCCGGGCCAGCTTCTACGGCAAAGCTGTCGCCCAAGGTAATTGTGCTTCCCGCTTCCGCGCTTTCGATAGCGGATTTCAGAGAGGCCGCGTCTTTGATGGTGCTCTCTGCTGCCGGGGAATCTGGGGTGTCTGTCTCCGCCGCAAAAGCCGCCGGAGCCAGTGTCAGCATCATGCACAGGGACAGGAACGCTGACAAAACTCGTTTTTTCATGGGGTTTTCCTCCTTTTTGTTTTCCCCGCCGAAACCAGGGGGAGGGAGGAAAACCTCCCCCTGAGATCCGAGCTGGGGGAAAAACAAAAATGCCGTGCAGGTTCAGTCCCTACACGACAGAAGAAGAAAGGCAAAAACGCCTATGACCGGGGAGCCCGTAGCAACGCCCCGCAAAATGGTTGCAACAAAAGACCGATGTTCCGGCGGATTCCCAAGCAAAATGCTTGCAAAGGGCCTGGAAAAAAGGTATAATATCTCCCATGCGGTGCGGCCAAGGGCCGTTGTGTAGGTGGGTTGACACCTGGGCAGGCTTCCGGGGCTCCTACCCCCCGGAAGCTGCCGCATATTTTGTTTTTCATGTTTATTATACCAAAGATTGAAAAAATAGCAAGTAAAAAAACATCAGCTGGCGAAAAAGGCTTCCGCCGGCTGGTTTTTGTTTGCCCCGGCGGCGGGTCCAAATGTGAAAAAACCTTGAAAAATCAAGGATTTTATTTGATTTTTCTCGCCCACTGGTGTAAGATAACCCAGTATACCTGACAGCGTGCCGGCCTTGGGGCCGGCTGAAAATAGGGGCCGCAGCCCCATAAGGGAGGATATCAGGATGAACTATACCTTCGAGCAATATCGGGAAAGCGCCGATTTTTTGCAGGCCAAGCTGGGCTCCTTCCAGCCCAAAGTGGCCATGGTCCTGGGC
The DNA here is from genome assembly GCA_022764045.1 of Clostridiales bacterium. Classification (GTDB taxonomy): domain Bacteria; phylum Bacillota; class Clostridia; order Oscillospirales; family Oscillospiraceae; genus Evtepia. Next base: position 7,169 of record JALERU010000063.1, read on the forward strand.
TCCGGCCTGGGCTATCTGGGGGACGTGGTGGAAGATCCCATCGTGGTTCCCTATGGGGAGATCCCCCACTTCAAGCACTCCACCGCCCCCGGGCACAAGGGGCAACTGGTCTTTGGCACCCTGGCCGGGCAGAAAGTGGCCGTGATGCAGGGGCGGATGCACCACTACGAGGGCTATTCCTATGAGGAGGTGGCCTACGCCGTGCGGGTGCTCCACCTGCTGGGGTGCGACACCCTCTTTGTCACCAACGCCGCCGGCGGGGTGAACTGGAAGTTTAAGGCCGGGGACCTGATGCTCATCACCGACCAGATTAAGATTTTCATGGAGTCTCCCCTCCGGGGGGAGAACCTGCCCCAGTTTGGCCCCCGGTTCCCCGATTCCAGCTACCTCTACACCCCCCGTCTCCAGGACCTGGCCCGCCAGCAGGCCCGCCGGCTGGACCTGGATTTGAAGGAGGGCGTGTATATGTACTTCCCCGGGCCCCAGTACGAGACCCCCGCCGAGGTCCGCATGGCCCGGATTTTGGGGGCCGACGCCGTGGGGATGTCCACCGCCCCCGAGGTCATCACCGCCGGCCACTGCGGCATGGAGGTGCTGGGCTTCACCCTGGTCTCCAACATGGCCGCCGGGGTCCTGCCCCAGAAGCTCAGCGAGGAAGAGGTCCTGGAGGCCGCCGCCGCTGCCCGGGACAAGTTCTCCTCCCTGGTGTTGGCCTGCCTGGAGCACCTTTGATACGATTTCTCCATTAAAAAATTGAATGTTTGAAATCGATGAGACGGGGAATCAGCCCATCGGGCTGATTCCAGGCGCGCACCGCGCCGTATTCCTGATGAAAGAATTTCATCAGGAATTAGTATGAGAAAGGGAGGCATCCATGGAAACCACACTCTTTTACAACTGCCGCGCCCTGCGCATGGACGAGGCGGACACCCTGCTGGAGGGGGCCTATGTGGCCGTGGAGGGGGACAAGATCTCCTCTGTGGGCACCCAGCGCCCCCAGGGGGACTTTGACCGGGAGATCGACTGCAAAAACAACGTCCTCATGCCCGGCCTGGTCAACGCCCACACCCATGTCCCCATGACCCTGCTCCGGGGCTACGGCGGGGGCTGCGACCTACAGACCTGGCTGAACCAGTGGATCTTCCCCGCCGAGGCCAAGCTGGACGACCGGGCCGTGGCCGCCGGGGCTGCCCTGGGCCTGGCGGAGATGATCGCCTCGGGCACCACCTGCATCGCCGACATGTATATGCACACCCCCGCCATCGCCCGGCAGGTGCTGGAGGCGGGGATCAGCGCCAACCTCTCCTGCGGCGGGGTCTACTTCGGCACCCCCGGGGACTTCAGCCCCGACACCTGCGGCGACTGCCGGAACCAGATGGAGCTCACAGAGGAGTTTCACGGGGCGGGGGGCGGCCAGATTTTGGTGGACGCCTCCATCCACGGGGAGTACACCTCCAACATCCCCCTGTGGCGCTGGATGGCCGAGTACGCCCAGAAAAAGGGCCTGGGGATGCACGTCCACCTCTCCGAGACCCAGACCGAGCACGAGGAGTGCAAAAAGCGCTGGGGGGGCAAGACGCCCTTCCAGATTTTAGACCGCTACGGCGTGTGGGACACCCGGGCCATCGCCGCCCACTGCGTCTGGACCACCGAGGAGGACTGGGCCGCCATGGCCCGGAAGGGGGTCTCTTGCGTCCACAACCCCGTCTCCAACCTGAAGCTGGGCTCCGGGGTGGCCTGGATTCCCGCCATGAAGCAGGCGGGGGTGAACATCGCCCTGGGCACCGACGGGGTGTCCTCCAACAACAACACCGACCTGTTTGAGGAGATGAAGTTCGCCGCCATCCTCCACAACGGCGTCACCCGCGACCCTCTGGCCCTGCTGCCCAAGGACGCCCTGGCCATGGCCACCCGGGACGGGGCCAAGGCCCTGGGCCGCCGCACCGGCCAGATCACCCCCGGCTACCTGGCCGACCTGATCCTGGTGGACTTTGACCGCCCCCACCTGACCCCCTGCCACAGCGTGTGGGACAACCTGGTCTACTCCGCCAAGGGCACTGACGTGGTAATGAATATGGCCCGGGGAAAGATCATATATAGAGACGGGACCTTCCTCACCCTGGACCTGGAAAAGATCAAGGCCGAGGTAGAGACCTATGCCATGCCCTTGCTTTTCGGGTAATCCCCTTGGAACTGGGAGGTACTGACCATTGAACGAACGAACGCAAAAAAGCAACACCTTTTTCGGCGGCGCCGCCATTCTGGCCGCCAGTATCATTGTGGTCAAGATCATCGGCGCCCTGTACAAAATTCCCCTGGGCCGAATTCTGGGGGATGTGGGCTTCGGCCACTTTAACAACGCCTACGCCATTTTTAACCTGCTGCTGATGATCTCCACGGCGGGCCTGCCGGTGGCCATGTCCAAGACCATCTCCGAGGCCAACGCCCTGGGCCGGCGGAACCAGGTCAACCGGGTTTTCCGGGTGGCCTTGACCACCTTCCTGGTGCTGGGCGCGGTGAGCGCCAGCATTATGTTTTTCTTCGCCCAGCCCCTGGCCATTCTCCAGGGGGATAGCCTGGCCGCCCCCGCGGTGCGGGTGATGGCCATGTCGGCCTTCTTCCTGTGCACCATGTCCGCTTTCCGGGGCTACGCCCAGGGCCATTCCAACATGGTCCCCACGGCGGTCTCTCAGGTCATCGAAGCGGTCATCAAGCTCACCGTGGGCCTGGCCCTGGCCTGGTATCTGCTCAAGCTGGGCTTCGGCAGCGAGATCTCCGCCGCCGGTGCCATCGGCGGCGTCACCGCCAGCGGCTTTGTGGCCCTCATCTATCTGATCTTCCAGCACTACCGGCACAACCCCCGGCGGGCTGTCAGTGACGACAAGCCGGAGTCCTCCAGGCACATCCTGAAGGTGCTGGCCGCCATTGCCATCCCCATCACCCTCAGCGCCTCGGTGGTGCCCATCACCACCTATCTGGACACCGTCCAGGTGCAGAACCTGCTCCAAAGCGCCCTGGGCTACAGCGAGGAGATGGCCGTGAGCCTGTATGGCAGCTACCAGAAGGCCGTGGCCATCTACAACCTGCCCTCCTCCTTTATGGTCTCCTTGACCGCCTGTATCGTCCCCGCCATCTCCGCGTGCCTCACCAGGAAGGACCGGCTGGGCTCGGGGAAGATCGCCGAGTCCGCCCTGCGGGTGGGAGCCATGCTGGCCCTGCCGGCGGGGGTGGGCCTGACGGTGCTGGCCGGCCCCATCATCCAGCTCCTCTTCCCGGAGACCAACCAGGAAGTGGCCAGCGCCTGTATGCGGATTTTGGGTGTCGCCTCCATCTTTGTGTGCATCATGCTCCTGTGCAACGCCATCCTCCAGGCCAACGGCCGGGCGGCCCTGCCCATCTGGTTTATCGCCATCGGCAGCGCAGCTAAACTGGCGGTGAACTTCTGCCTGGTGCAAACCCCCTCCGTGGGCATCAAGGGGGCCCCGGTGGGCACCCTGGTGTGCTTCGTGCTGGTGGCGGTGATGGAGCTGGTGGCCATCAAGCGGGTCACCCCCTATCCCCCCAAATATTTCCGGGTCTTCTTTAAGGCCGCCCTGGCCTCCGTGGTCATGGGCGCCGCCGCCTGGGCGGGCTATGGCCTGCTGTCCAGCCACCTGGGGAACACCCTGTCGGTGGCGGGGGCCATCGTGGTGGGCGGTATCGTCTATGTGGTGCTGGTGGTGGTCCTGCGGGTGGTCTCCCGGGACGATTTGTCCCTGATGCCCAAGGGAGATAAGATCGCCAAGCTCCTTCGGATTCGGTAAAATGTAAAAAAACACAAAAATCCTGAAAAAATGTCCCATAAAGACTTGTGATAACGGGAATGATATGATAAATTATGATAAATTTTGAACGCAAGACCGCTTACAACGTGGAGGACCTGCGCCAAATCGTCCGCCTCCTCCGGGCCCCGGGGGGCTGCCCCTGGGACGGGGCCCAGACCCACGAGAGCATCCGCCGGAATTTTATCGAGGAGGCCTATGAGGTGGCCGAAGCCATCGACGAAAAAGACCCCGCCCACCTGCGGGAAGAGCTGGGGGACGTCCTCCTCCAGGTCCTCTTTCATGCCTCCATCGAGGAGGACGCCGGCCGCTTCAGCCTGGACGACGTGGCCGACGGGATCTGCAAAAAGCTCATCTTCCGCCACCCCCACGTCTTTGGAGAAGGGGGCGACGGCTCCGCCGAAAGCTGGGAGGAGCTCAAGCGCCAGGAAAAGGGCCAGACCACCTACACCGAAACCCTCCAGGGAGTGGCCAAAAGCCTGCCCGGCCTGTGGCGCGCGGAAAAAATCCAGGCCAAGGCCGAGAAGGCGGGCTTTGAGTGGCCCAACATCCAGGCCGCCATGGACAAGCTGGCCGAGGAGCTGGGAGAGCTCCAGACCGCCGTGGCGGACCACAGCAACATAGAGGAAGAGCTGGGAGACCTGCTGTTCGCGGCGGTCAAAATCGCCCGGTTCTTTCACATAGACGCCGAAGAGGCCCTGGCGGGCACCTGCGAAAAATTCATTCGCCGGTTCGCCGGGGTGGAAGCGGCAGTGACAGCCCAGGGCAAGGACATGAAGCAACTGGATGTGTCCCAGCTCATGGTGCTGTGGAACCGGGAAAAGCACCCGGAAAACGAAGAGAGAAAGGGTAATCACCATGAACAAGACTGAACTGATTCTGAGCATCGCGGAGGAGACCGGCTTTTCCCGGAAAAACGTAGAGATCGGCCTCAACGCCGCCATCAACCTGATCACCAAGGCCCTGACCGAAGAGGAAAAGGTCCAGATCGTGGGCTTCGGCGCCTTCGAGACCAAGGTCCGCGCCGAGCGCATGGGCCGCAACCCCAAGACCGGTGAGGATATCCCCATCCCCGCCACCAAGGTGCCCACCTTTAAGGCTGGCAAGGCCCTGAAGGATGCTGTGGACCAGTAAGCATAAGCAGATGCCGCCAGCCCCGGAGCGCGCTCCGGGGCTGGCTTTTTGCGCCGGAAGAAGATGCGCCTCTGCCCCCTTGACAAAATCCGAAATCGGACTATAATAGGGATTGCGTATTTTAGTACGAAATCAGACCGGGAGGGAACCATCATGTTTACACAGCGACCGGAGATCAAAGAGCTCAACCGCCTTTACCGGGCCGTGGACGAGGTCTACCACGAAGTGGCAGTAAAGCTGGGCTTGTCCGACAGCGCCTTTTCCGTCCTTTACGCCTTGGCTGAGCTGGGGGACGGCTGCACCCAGAAGGAGATTGCCGCCCTCTTCTCTATGAGCAAGCAGACCATCCACTCCTCGGTGAAGGGGCTGGCGGGCAAGGGCTGCCTGACTTTGGTCCCCGGCCCGGGTCGAGACCGGCGGATCTTGCTGACCCCGGCGGGGCGGCGGCTGCTGGAGGAAAAAATCGCCCCCGTCATCGCCCTGGAAAACCGGGCCGTGGAGGGGCTCTCCCCCCAGGAGCGCCAGACCCTGCTGGCCCTCACCCGGAAATATGCGGAGAGTCACATCCGCACCCTCAACACCCTGTAAGGAGACTGCCATGCGGATTCCACTTTCCAGTCATTTTACCTATCGAACCCTCCTGCGTTTTACCCTGCCTACCATTGGCATGATGATTTTCACCTCCCTGTACTCCATTGTGGACGGGATTTTCGTGTCCAACTTCGCCGGAAAAACCGCCCTGGCGGCGGTGAATCTGATCTGGCCCATCTCCATGGGTATGAGCTCCGTGGGATTCATGCTGGGCACCGGCGGCAGCGCCATTGTGGCCAAGACCCTGGGGGAGGGGGAGGAGAAACTGGCCCAGGAGTATTTTTCCCTGGTGGTCTATGTGACCCTGGCGGCGGGCCTGGTCCTGTCCGCCCTGGGCTTTGTCTTCACCCCCCAGATCGCCCGGCTGCTGGGGGCCACGGGACAGCTATTGTCCGACACCGTGCTCTATGGCCGCATCCTCTTTGCGGGCCAAACCTTCTTCATGCTGCAAATTGTCTTCCAGTGCTTCTTCGTGGCGGCGGAAAAGCCCGGTCTGAACCTGAAAATCACCGTGGCCGCCGGGTTGACCAACATGGTCCTGGACGGGGTCTTTGTGGGGCTTCTTCACTGGGACCTGGCCGGGGCCGGGGCGGCCACCGTGCTGGGCCAGATGGTGGGCAGCCTTTTCCCCCTGGTCTACTTCGCCCGGAAAAACGACAGCCTCCTCCGGCTCACCACCCGGGTCAAAGTGCGGGGACGGATTCTGGGCCTGGCCTGCGCCAACGGCTCCTCTGAGATGGTCTCCAACCTGTCGGCCTCCCTGGTGAGTACCCTCTATAACCTCCGCCTCATGGCCCTGGTGGGCCAGGACGGGGTGGCGGCCTACGGGGTGATTATGTACGTGGAGTTCGTCTTCTCCGCCATCTTTTTCGGTTACTCCATGGGCTCCGCCCCCCTAGTCAGCTACCACTACGGGGCGGAAAACCACGGGGAGCTCACAAACCTCTTCCGCAAGAGCCTCCGCCTGGTGGCCGGGATGGGGGTGGGGATGACCCTGGCGGCGGAGGGGCTGGCCCCCCTGGTGGTGGGTATCTTCACCCGGTACGACGGGGGACTGTACGCCATGACTCTCCACGGCTTCCGGCTGTGCTCCCTGGCTTTTGTGGTGATGGGGGTGAATGTGTGGGGCTCGGCCTTTTTCACGGCCCTGAACAACGGGCCGGTCTCGGCGGCCATCTCCTTTTTGCGGACCTTCGTGTTTCAGGTGGCTGCCGTGCTCCTGCTCTCTTTCCTGCTGGGGCTGGATGGGATCTGGCTGGCCCTGCTGGCCGCCGAGGTGCCCGCGCTGGTGGTCACCGCCGCCTTCCTGGTGGGGAAGCGGAAGCAGTATCGCTATTAAGACCGGAGAGGAAGTCCGTGGGGGCGCTTCGTGAAGGGCTTACTACGGAATGGGCAGAGAAAAACCGGCATTCTTTGCGTTTGCATCAAACGCAAAGAATGCCGGTTTTTTACACTTTTTTGATCAAATCTCTTGGTACATCAACGCCGCGTTCTCTTTGCCCTTTTGCTCGGTGACCGAGAGGACCTCGATGGAGACGGTCCGGGCGCCGAAACGGATTTCCAGCTTGTCGCCCACCTTCACGTCGTAGGAGGCTTTGACCACCCGGCCGTTGGCGGAGATGCGCTCGTTGTCGCAGGCCTCGTTGGCCACGGTGCGGCGCTTGATGAGGCGGGATACCTTGAGCCATTTATCCAGTCGCACGGTCTCACCCCCTCACTTCACCAGGCTGATGTGCTGGAAGGGGAGCACCGTGCAGATGGCCCGGCCCAGCACGTAATCCTCGTCCACGGGGCCCAGGCGGGAGTCCCGGCTGTCGGAGGAGTTGTTGCGGTTGTCCCCCATGACGAAGATGGAGCCCTCGGGGACCTCCCAATAGGTGCTCTGGTTGTAGACCCCGTCGGGGGGAACCATGGGCTCTAAGATGTAGGGTTCGTCCAGGGGCTGGCCGTCCACGTAGACGGTGCTGGTGTTATAGTTGATCTCCACCGTCTGGCCGCCCACGGCGATGACCCGTTTGACGATGGGGTAGGTGATGTCGCCAAAGTCCTTGTGCAAAACCACCACATCCCCCTGCTTGGGTTCGTAGGCGATGCTTTGGAGAAAGAGCATGTCTTGGTGGTTGAGGGTGGGGTCCATGGAGTGGCCGTTGACCCCGATGAGGCGGCCGAAGAAGGTGAACACCACCAGCAGGAGCACCAGGGCGAAGGTGAGGGCCTGGAGCCAGGCAAAGAGGTCCGCCCCAAAGGCGCCGGGGCGCTTCTTCTTCTCTTCCTCCTTGGCCTCCTGCCCGTCGTTGGCCGCGTCCTGGGTTTCGGACTCTTGGGCGTCGGTCTCCTGGGACGGGGGCATTTCGTCAGGGGAAGGGATGGGCTCCAGGGGCTGCTGCTCCTGAGAGGGGATGTGGTCTTGGGACATATGGGAACCTCCTTATTGGAACGGAAGATGGTTGGGGTGGGAGCTTCTATTATACCCCTCTTTGCCCCGGATGGCAACCACAGATTGCCGGGAGATTTAGAACCACGGTAGTTCACCGTGTATTTCAAGGGGGGCTGTGAGGGAGGTGGAATCCTGCTGCGGCGAAAGGTGGCAGCGATCAGTTTCTATCCGCCGATACACCATATCGCCCCCTCATCAGTCAGCTGCGCTGACAGCTATGGTTTAAGGTGCTTCGCATTGGTTTGTATCGAACTGTCCCCCGGACAGTTCGACCCCCGAGGGGAAGCCTACGCTATTAAGCTACGTTGGGGTAATTGCTGCGGTAGTTTTCTACAGTAAGCCTTCCAGGGTTTGCCAATCGCCTTCCCCTGGGGGGGGGAAGGTGGGCCGGGTCGGATGAGGGCGAGCCTTGAGGATTGCACAGCGGCGGTCGTAGACGCACCTACCCCGCAAAGTTTCCATACGGTTACCCCGGCCAGGGAATTCAGAACCCAGGCAGAGTGATGGTGACCACCTCTTCCTGGTCCTCCAGCATAAAGAACTCCCGGTGCTGGCAGGTGAAGAGGATCACCTGCCGCTCCTGGGCCAGCTCCATCAGCAGGCGGAGGGCCAGGGCCAGGCGGTTGTCGTCAAAGGTCAGCAGGGCGTCGTCCAGGATCAGGGGGCAGGCCTGGGGGACGGGGAGGACCAGGTCAGCCACGGCCAGGCGGAGGGCCAGATAGAGCTGGTCGGCGGTACCCTGGCTGAGCAGGGCCAGGGGCCGGTCCGCCAGGGAGCCCTCCTCCCGGAGGGTGATGTTCAGCCCCCGGTCCAGGGTGACCTGGGAGAACCGGTTTTGGGTCAGCCGGCGGAAGTAGTCCCCGGCCCCCTGGCTCAGTTGGGGGGAGAAGCGGGTGTGGAGCTGGTCGTCGGCCTCCCGGAGGGCCTCCAGGGCGATTTCCAGGGCGTCGTAATCTTGCTGCAGGCGGCTGGTGGCCTCAGCCACCTCGTCCAGCTGGGCGTCCACCAGAACGGGGTCTCCCAGGGCGGTGAGCTGGCCTTGGATCTGGGCAATCTCCTGCTCTGCCTGCTGCAAGGACACCCGGCAGGCTTCGGCCTCCGGGGGGAGGTAGGGGCCGCTGCCGCTCTGCTGGCTGACGGCCTCGAAAAATTTTTGGGCGTGGTCCCGGCGGATCTGGGCGTCCCGTAGGTCCTGGTTGAGCTGGTTGTCGGCCTGGTGGCAAGTCTCCATCAGGGTGCGCAGGGACTCAATTTCCCGGGCGGCCCGCCGGTCGGAGACCGCCTTGACAATGGCGAAGAGGAGCACCAGGGCCCAAAGCCCCCCCACCACCAAGGCCAGGAGGAACAGGGGGATTTCTGGAATTTGCAAGGGGAAGCCGGGATACCGGGGTAGAATCACATGGGGCACCGCGAAGAGGAAGGCGGCGCAGAGGGTGAGCAGAACGATGAGGGTGACAAAGCCCGTCATCAGGCGGCGGCGTCCGGCCAGCTCGTCCTGGGTGTCCTGAATTTCCTCCTCCAGCTCTTCCAGGCCCAGGTCCTCCTCGGTCTGGTCCCGCTGGTGGGCCAGAAGGGTTTGGAGCTGGAGCTCGGCGGCGTCCAGCTCGGCGGCGGCCTCCGCGTAGCGCCGCTGGCTGACGGTTTGGAATTTATCGGTTTCGATGGCCAGGCGGTTTTCCCAGTGCTCCTTTTGCCGGCGCAGGTCGGCGGCCCGGGCCTGAAGCTGCCCCAGCTCCTGGCGGAGGGAGGCAGTCTGGTCCAAGGTCTGGCGGAGCTGGGCCTCCTGGGCCTCCAGTTGGGGGATAAGGCCGCTTTTGTGAAACCGGCGGCGGTGGAGCCAGTTTTTGAGCTGGTCGTTGGCCTGGCTCCAGGAGACGTCCTCCTCCCCGGAGGAGACCAGGGCGGTGATCCGCCGTTCCAGCTCCTGGCTGTGGCTGACGGCCAGGCCGGTCTGGCGGAAAAAGACCGAGCGGTCAAAGACCTCCTGGGTGACCCCGGTGAGAGCCTCGCCCACATTTTCCCCGGTGAGACCAGGGACGGCCAGGCCAGTGTCCTGATCCGTGGCGGAAAAGTCCCCCATGGGGACCCCGCTGGCGGAGGTCCGGCGCAGCTGGATGACCTTCCCCTGGTACTCGCAGACCAGCAGGCCCTCCATGGGCGCGCCGCTCCAGGGGCGGTAACGGTTTTTGTCGGCGGGAGAACCCTTCCGGTCCCGCTGGCGGGTGTCCAGGCCATAGAGCATGGTCCGCAGGAAAGCGCACCAGGTGGACTTGCCGCTGCCGTTGGGGGCCCCGATGAGGGTCATGCCCGGGCCAAAGGTCAGGGTGGCGTTGTTGAGACAGCCAAAGGTGGCGGTGAGTTTCAGCAGCTTCATTTGGGCTCCTCCCTTCCTTCCAGGGCGGCCAGGCCGAAGCGGACCGCCCGTTCCAGCAGAGGCCGCTCCGAGGGGGCGGCCTCCTGAAGGCGGCGGGCCATGTTCCGCAGGAAGAGGCCGGTAAGGGTGTCCTCCTCCATCCGCGCCCAAAGGGCCTGGCTGAGGGTGGTGTTGTCATAGAGGCTGGCGCTGTAGAAATAGCCGGAGGCCAGGGCGGTGAGGGCCGTCAGATCGGGCTCGTTGTCCGGGTCCCGGGCGCCGGTGAGGGAGATGCGGAGGATGTCCTCCGGCCGGGCGGTGTGAATGAAAGCCTCTAAGGCCTGGGTGGGGTCCCGGCCGGTGATGTCCAGGCTGGGGGTGAGGTACCGGCGGCGGGCCAGGGGGACAAAGTCCAGGGTGACCCGTCCGTTCCTTAGCTGGCCCAGGTAGACCCCCTTGTCCCCGGTCTCGTCAAAGCCCCGCCCTTCGGGGCAGCCGGGCCAGGCGTAATAGGTTTTTCCCGCCCGCTGGAGGCCGCTGGCGCTGTGGCTGTGGCCCAGGGCCAGGTAGTTGAGCCCCGAGGCGGCGATCTCCTCCTGGCGGATGGGCCCATAGCGGCTGTGGACCGAGGAGAGGTCCCCGTGGAAGCAGCCGAAAGCGGCCACCCCCTCCTCCTGGGCGTGGAAGCCCTCCAGAGGGCCGTCCATACGGTAGGGAGAGGTGAAAGCCCCTCCGTAGACCACTGCCCCCAGTTGGGGCAGCTCCACCCGCTGGGGAGCCGGGGTGGTGAAGATATGTACGTGGTCAGGCCAGGTGAATTTCCCGTAAGGCGAGGCGGGAGAATAGGGGTCGTGGTTGCCGGGGGATAGGAAGATTTCAGCCTCTAACTCATCCAGCACCTGGTAAAGGGCCTGGACGGTCTCAGGCCGGGCCCGCTGGCCGTCGAAGAGGTCTCCGGCCAGAAAGATCAACTGGACCTCAGCCTGCCGGGCGGTGTCGGCCAGGCGGGAGAGAAGCTGCCGCTGCTCCTGCCGGCGCTCGGCGGCCTGGTCGGGAGGGAGGGCATGAAAGGGGGAGTCTAAGTGAAAGTCGGCGGCGTGGAGAAAGGTCAGCATAAAGATCCCTCCTGGAAGCTGGTCATACGAAACCTTATAAAAATCTTTCAACAGGTTTTTATAAGGTTTTGTATGAGATGGCGCAGCGTGCATTTGCACGATGGGAGCATGCCAAGCATGCGTGTTCTTGATGACAGAATGGAATCAAGAACGAGGATCAGTCCATCCGGTCGACCCGGGTGACCTGGACGCAGCGTTTGGTCTGAGTATCGATGGCAAAGAGGACGGCGCCCAGTTTGTTGGGGCCGGTGGCGGCCTCATACCGCCGGGGGAGCTGGCCCTGGAACCGGGCCAGGGCGTTTTCGGGCTTGACCCCCAAAATGGATCGGGTGGGGCCGGTCATGCCCAGGTCGGTGACAAAGCCGGTGCCCTTGGGCAGGACCTGGGGATCGGCGGTGGGGACATGGGTGTGGGTCCCCCACACCGCCTGAACCCGTCCGTCCAGGTGCCAGCCCATGGCCCCCTTCTCGCTGGTGGCCTCGGCGTGGAAGTCCACCAGCCAGAGGTCGGCTTCGGTCTCCTCCAGCAGCCGGTCGGCGGTGTGGAAGGGGGAGTCCAGGTTGGAATCCAGCTCAAACCGTCCCATGAGGTTCATCACCCCGATCCGCAGCCCCTGGGGTCCGTCGTAGACCCCCGCGCCCCGGCCGGGCAGGTTGGGGGCGAAGTTGGCGGGGCGGAGGAGATAGGGGTTGTCCTCCAGATAGCCTGTGATCTGGAGCTTGCCCCAGGTGTGGTTTCCCAGGGTGATCACATCCGCCCCTGCGTCAAAGATTTCCTCGGCGTGCCGGGGCAGCAGCCCCAGCCCGGCGGCGTTTTCCCCGTTGACCACGGTGAAATGGACGCCGTATTCTTTTTTCAGGGCCCGCAGATGGCGCCCAAGGCAGTCCAGCCCGCCCTCGGCCACCACGTCGCCCACGGCCAGGACGTGAAGCAGCATGTCAGATCCCTCCTGGGTGTGTAATATGTTGCTTTTATTATATGCCATTTCCGGGAAAACAAAAAGGGAGAAAACGCAAAAAGTGGGGAGAATTTTGTCGCGGGAGGAGGAAGGTTGACGGAGAAACACCCGGGGGCGGCGAAAAAACCGCTCCCGGGCTGCCCCAGGAGCGGTTTTTTGTCATACGGTATCCACTTATTTGGCATACTCCACGATCTTGACTTCCCGCAGCAGATGCACCTTGATCTGGCCGGGATATTCCAGCTCGTTTTCGATCCGTTTGGCGATCTCCCGGGCCAGCAGGGTCATTTCGTCCTCGCTGACCACCTCGGGCTTGACAATGATGCGGACCTCCCGTCCGGCCTGGATGGCGTAGGACTTCTCTACCCCGCGGAAGGAAGAGGTGACCTCCTCTAGCTTCTCCAGGCGCTTGATGTAGTTTTCCAGGTTTTCCCGCCGGGCGCCGGGTCGGGCGGCGGAAATGGCGTCAGCGGCCTGCACCAGGCAGGCGATGACGGTCTGGGGTTCTACGTCGTTGTGGTGGGCGTGGATGGCGTGGACCACGTCCTTGCTTTCCTTGTACTTTCGGGCCAGCTCCACGCCGATGGTGACGTGGGAGCCCTCCACCTCGTGGTCCACGGCCTTGCCCAGGTCGTGGAGAAGGCCGGCCCGCTTGGCGGTGGCCACATCCTCGCCGATCTCGGCGGCCATGAGGCCGGCCAGCTGGGCCACCTCGATGGAGTGGTTGTACACGTTCTGGCCGTAGCTGGTGCGGTACTTCATGCGGCCGATGAGCTTGATGAGCTCGGGATGCAGGCCCATGACGTTTGTTTCCAGCACGGCCCGCTCGCCCTCGGCCTTGATGGTGGCGTCCACCTCGCGCTTGGCGATCTCCACCATTTCCTCAATGCGGGCGGGGTGGATGCGGCCGTCGAGAATGAGCTTTTCCAGGGCCAGCCGGGCGATCTCCCGGCGGACGGGGTCGAAGCAGGAGACGGTGATGGCCTCCGGGGTGTCGTCGATGATGAGGTCCACCCCCGTGAGGGTTTCCAGGGTGCGGATGTTCCGGCCTTCCCGGCCGATGATCCGGCCCTTCATCTCGTCGTTGGGCAGGGGGACCACGGAGACGGTGGCCTCGGCCACGTGGTCGGCGGCGCAGCGCTGGATGGCCAGGCCCACAATCTCTTTGGCCTTGGCGTCGGCCTCTTCCTTAAAGCGGGCCTCCACCTCTTTGAGCTTCATGGCGGCCTCGTGGGTGACCTCGGTCTCCAGCTTGGCGATCAGATAGGCCTTGGCCTCCTCGGCGGTGTAGCCAGAGATCCGTTCCAGGGTCTCCATCTGCTCGGCTTGGAGCTTGGCGACCTTGGCCCGGGCGTCTTCCAGGTTGGCCAGGCGGGCGGCATAGGACTCTTCCTTCCGCTCCACGTTTTCCAGCTTGCGCTCCAGGGTTTCTTCCTTCTGCTGGAGCCGGCGCTCCTGCTCCTGGAGTTCGGAGCGGCGTTCTTTGGCTTCTCTCTCGTAATTGGTCTTTTCGGCCAGGATTTTCTCCTTGGCCTCTACCAGGGCTTCCCGCTTTTTGCTCTCGGCGCTCTTAATGGCCTCGTTGATGATTCGCTTGGCCTCTTCTTCGGCGCTGATGATCTCCTTTTCCGCCACACGTTTGCGGTACAGGATGCCCGTGGGGATACCTATCACAAGCGCGACGATAAATACGATCACGCCGGTCAGGATATAGGGCAGCATATTGTCGGGACACACCTCCATTTCTGTAAAATCTCGCATAAAATCACGGCAGCCAGGGCCCATTGGCGGGATGACTCCGCAGAAAGCAGGAATAAGGTCCCGGGGCCTGCTCCAAAAAGGGAGAGACCGCCTCATTCTCTGCATATTTATACTGATTTTATTTTAATGGGCCAAGGCCGGTCTGTCAAGAGGACTTCGCTGCCCTGCCGGGAAAATCTTCCGGGAAATTTCCCTGGGACGGACCGAAGGGCGCCGGGGAGCATAGAATGGGGAAACGGAAAAGGAGGAATTGCCATGGAAGAAGCTCTGCGCGGCGCTGATTTACGGGGAGAGGATCAAAAGGCGGTCTTCGCCCGGGTTTGGAAACGGGTCATGGAGGACCGGACGGAGGCCAGCCCCATCACCTGGGAGGAACCCCAGGGGCAATCACCCATGGAGGGAACCCAGGGGGAGGAAGCCCAGAGGGCGGAGACGGGGGAGGCCACGGTCCTGCCCGCCCGGGCTGCCCACGGACCACGGGGAGATTTTCCCCAGGAGGAGGGGGGCGTGTTAGGTCCCAACTGCCTGGACTGCGCCCCCCTGCTCCAGGAGCTCCTGCGCCGGGAACTGGCCGATTGCCGGGAGTATCAGATCCTGGCCCGGCGGGCGGGGGGCGGCCCGGCCCGGGTGCTGGCCGGCCTGGCCGGGGAGAAGAAGCGCCGGGCCAAGCGGCTCTCGGCGGCCTATTTTCTCATCTCCGGGGTGCGCTATTGGCCGGAAAACGAAAAATGCCCCCCGGTCACCTCGTACTTAGGGACCCTTCGCCGCCGGTTCGCCCAGGAGCAGGCCACCATGGCCGCCTACCTGGCGGGGACGGAGGGCACCACAGACCCCTGCCTGCGGCAGCTCTTTTTGGAGCTGGCCGAGGAGAGCTGGGACCAGGCCTGTAAGATCCGGCTTTTGGTGGAGCAGGCGTAAGGGAGCCACAAAGGGAAAAACAGAAGGCGGGGGAGGACGCTGGGTCCTCCCTCGCCTTTCCGCGCCGGTTACGGCTGCCGGATATTCTCCGATATGTCGGTGAGGGCCCGGGAGATCTCCATCTCATACCGCCCGCACTTGGCCAGGTCCCCCAGGGAGACCACCCCTACCACCTTGCCCTGTTCCACCACCGGCAGCCGGCGGACCTGCTGGCTGGACATGAGCCGGGCCGCCTGGCGCACGTCGTCCTGGGGGGTCACGGCGGTGGGCCGCCGGGACATGATCTTCCCCACAGGGACTTTTCGGGGGTCCTCCTGAGCGGCCACGCACCGCAGAACGATGTCCCGGTCGGTGACCACCCCCCGCAGCTCTCCCGACGCTGAGCACACTGGCAGGGACCCCACGTTGTGCCGGGCCAGCAGCCGGGCCGCC
The DNA here is from genome assembly GCA_022764045.1 of Clostridiales bacterium. Classification (GTDB taxonomy): domain Bacteria; phylum Bacillota; class Clostridia; order Oscillospirales; family Oscillospiraceae; genus Evtepia. The sequence continues at coordinate 22,689 of JALERU010000063.1, forward strand.
AGGGCGGCGCTCTCCTCTGGGTCGATGGAGACCACACTGGGGTTCATCACTTCGCGTACTTGCAAAAAACCACCTCGCTTCCGTTTGCTTTAGTTTGGGCGGAAAGGGAGGTGGTTATACATGGGGCCGGCGATGGGCTACCCCGTCGCACGCCAGGCCAGGGGGCGAAAAAACCGCCCGCCGGACTTGACCGGCGGGCGGTGGGATGGGTTATAGATTCTGATATTTTTTATTGCCCTTCAAGGCCTTCATGCGGATTTCGTGGTTCAGAATCCGCTTCCGCAGGCGCAGGTTTTCGGGAGTGACCTCCAGCAGCTCGTCGTCGGCCAGGAACTCCAGGCACTGCTCCAGACTCAGGTTCCGGGGGGGCACCAGGCGGAGGGACTCGTCGGAGCCGGAGGCTCGCATGTTGGTCAGCTGCTTTTTCCGGCAGACGTTGACGGTGATGTCCTCGCTCTTGGGGGTCTCGCCCACCACCATGCCGCCGTAGACGGGCACGCCGGGGCCGATGAACAGGGCGCCCCGCTCCTGGGCGGCCCAGAGGCCGTAGGTCACCGAGTCGCCGGCCTCAAAGGCGATGAGGCTGCCGGAGTTCCGGCGGCTGAGCTCCCCCTTGTAGGGGGCGTAGGAGTCGAAGACCGAGGCCATAATGCCCTCGCCCCGGGTGTCGGTGAGGAACTCGTTGCGGTAGCCGAAGAGGCCCCGGGCGGGGACCAGGAACTCGATCTTCATCCGGGTGCCCACGGGGGTCATTTCCAGCAGGTCGCCCTTCCGGGAGCCCATCTTCTCGATGACGGCCCCCACGGCGTCGGCGGGGACGTCTACCACCAGGCGCTCCATGGGCTCGCACTTGACCCCGTCGATCTCCTGGTAGAGGACGCGAGGGGGCGAGACCTGGAACTCATAGCCCTCCCGGCGCATGGTCTCAATGAGGATGGACAGGTGCATCTCGCCCCGGCCGGCCACGTTGAAGGCCTCGGTGGACTCGGTGTCGCTCACCCGCAGGGAGACGTCCTTCAGGGTCTCCCGCATGAGCCGGTCCCGGAGGTTTCGGGAGGTGACGTATTTGCCCTCCCGCCCGGCGAAGGGGGAGTCGTTCACGGAGAAGGTCATCTCCATGGTGGGGGCGGAAATTTTCACAAAAGGCAGGGGCTCGGCCAGACCCGAGGCGCAGATGGTGTCGCCGATGGTGATGTCGCCGATGCCCGACATGGCGATGATGTTGCCGGCGGCGGCCTCGGTGACGGGGACCCGGGCCAGGCCCTCAAACTGGTACAGGCTCACGGCCTTGGCCTTGCGGCTCTGGTCGGGGTCGTGGTAGTTGCAGACGGTGATTTCCTGGTTCTGCTTGATGGTGCCCTGCTCGATGCGGCCGATGGCGATGCGCCCCACAAACTCGTTGTAGTCGATGGAGGAGACCAGCATCTGGAAGGGCTTGTCCGCCTCGGCCTCGGGGGCGGGGATGTAGCTGAGGATGGTCTCGAAGAGGGGCTGCAGGTCGGTGCCCAGCACGTCGGGGTCCTTGGAGCAGATGCCCTGGCGGGCGGAGCAGAAGAGCATGGGGGAGTCCAACTGCTCGTCGGTGGCGTCCAGGTCCAGCAGCAGCTCCAGTACCTCGTCCATGACCTCGTGGATACGCTGGTCGGGGCGGTCGATCTTGTTGATGACCACGATCACCCGGTGGCCCAGGTCCAGAGCCCGGGAGAGGACGAAGCGGGTCTGGGGCATGGGGCCCTCGGCGGCGTCCACCAGGAGGATAACGCCGTTGACCATTTTCAGGATGCGCTCCACCTCGCCGCCGAAGTCGGCGTGGCCGGGGGTGTCCACGATGTTGATCTTCACGTCACCATACTGAATGGCGGTGTTTTTGGCCAGAATGGTAATGCCGCGCTCCCGTTCCAGGTCGCCGGAGTCCATGACCCGGTCCTTCACTTCCTGGTTTTCCCGGAAGGCGCCGCCCTGCTTGAGCATTTCGTCCACCAGGGTGGTTTTTCCGTGGTCAACGTGGGCGATGATGGCGATATTTCTTAAGGATTCGTTCTGCACAGGTTTGCACCTCATATCTATTAAAAAATTCAAACGGACTCTTATTTACGGCAATCTATTATACTATTGTACATATAGGATTGCAAGGTTTATTTTTTGCGTGTCAGGAGGGGTACTGGCGTAAGGTGGCGGCGGGATTCCTCTACCCGCCGTTACGACCAAATCGCCCCCTCATCAGTCACCTTCGGTGACAGCTTCCCCCCAAGGGGAAGCCTACGTGCTTTGCTACGTTGGGGTTATTACTACGGTAGTTTTCTACAATAGGCCAACAGG
>JALERU010000083.1 GCA_022764045.1 Clostridiales bacterium
CTGCTGCAACACACGTTCTTTAATCTGTCCGTATGTGGCATCATTTTGAAATCCAGACATATCCATATCCTCCAGCGAGAACTCCACTCGAACCTTCTTCGAGTCGATTTCTCCCTTGGAAAGCAAAACAACTGTTTCCACATGCCCCGTCCTCGGAAACAAATCCGCCGCCTCGGCCCTCTCCACCTGATACCCCCGCTCGCTGAGCCGCTTCACGTCTCGCCCCAAGGTAGCCGGGTCACAGGAGACATACACCAACCGCCGGGGCGCCATTTGCACGATGGCGTCGATGACCTCCGGGGAGATCCCCTTCCGGGGCGGGTCCACGCAGATAACGTCGGGGCGGAGGCCGCGGTTCGCCAGTTCCTGGGCGGCCTGGGCGGCGTCGGCGCAGATAAATTCCGCGTTGGGGATGCCGTTGCGCTGGGCGTTGGCCTTGGCGTCCTCCACGGCGGCGGGGATGACCTCGGCGCCGATGGCCCGGCCGGCCTTGCGGGCCATGACCAGGGTAATGGTGCCGATGCCGCAGTAGAGGTCCAGCACCGTTTCGGTCCCGGTGAGCCCCGCGAGGTCCAGGGCCCGGCCGTAGAGGACCTCCGCCTGGTCCCGGTTCACCTGGTAGAAGGAGGGCACCGACAGGCGGAAATGCAGGCCGCAGAGGGTATCCTCCAAATAGTCCTGCCCCCAGAGGGGCTCATAGGTCTTGCCCAAAATCACGTTGGTCTTATCCGTGTTCACCGACAGGACCACCCCCACCAGCCCGGGCTCCGCCTGCCGCAGCCGCCGGATGAGCTCTTCCCGGTGGGGCAGCTTTTTCCCGTTGGCGATCACCGCGCACAGCGACTGGCCCCGCCGGTTCACCCGCACATAGAAATGGCGGATGAGCCCGGTGTGGGCCTTTTCGTCGTAGGCGGGGATGTGACAGTCCACCATCCACCCCTTAAAGGCCCCCCGCAGCCGGGTGGCCGCCAGAGGCTGGAGCAGGCAGTCTTCCGCGTCGATAACGTCATGGCTCCGGGCCCGGAAGAAACCCACCCGGGGGCCGTCCGCCACGGGAAACTGGATTTTGTTCCGATACCGGTCCGGGTCCTTGGCCCCGTGGATGATCTCCACCTGGCCCTCCCAGCCGCCGATGCGCCGGAGGGCGTCCTGGACCTTCTGCTTCTTAAAGGCCAGCTCCTCCTCATAGGTCATGTGCCGTAGCTGGCACCCGCCGCACTTGGGATACTGGGGGCAGTCCGGGACCTGCCGGCGGGGGGAGGGCTCCAAAACCTCCTCCACCCGGCCCCAGGCAGCGGACTTGCCTACCTTTAATAATTGAACCTGGCACAGCTCCCCGGCCAGGGCGCCCTTGACAAACACCGCCTGCCCCTCCAGCCGGGCCACGCCCTCTCCTCCGCTGCCGTAGCCGTCCATCCGCAGGGAAACTCTCTCGTTCTTCTTCGCCGCCATACCGTCTGCATCCTTTCCCCGAAAACATTCTTTTTCCCCAGTATACCACAGGCTGTCCCCTCTGAACAGCACCCTTTTTCGTTGGATTTTCCACCACTTGTTCACAGTTTCCTCTTTTTTCTCTCCGGCAAATATGGTATAATACCATGACTCTGGGGTTGTCTACCCTATTGTTTTGTAAACACAGCGGACTCCGCTTTTGGAAAGGATCTATCCATTATGGGTTTTTTAACCAAATTATTTGGCACCAACATGGCAAAGGAGATCAAGCGCCTTGATCCCCTTGTCCGCCAGATCGAGGCCCTGGAAGAGGAATACAAGGCTCTCACCGACGCCCAGCTCCAGGCCAAAACCACAGAATTCAAGCAGCGCTACCAAAACGGCGAGACGTTGGACGACCTTCTGCCCGAGGCCTTCGCCACCTGCCGGGAGGCGGCCGACCGGGTGCTGGGCCTGCGGCCCTACCGGGTGCAGCTCATCGGCGGCATCATCCTCCACCAGGGCCGCATCGCCGAAATGAAGACCGGCGAAGGCAAAACCCTGGTGGCCACCCTCCCCGCCTACCTCAACGCCCTGGCCGGGGAAGGGGTCCACATCGTCACCGTCAACGACTACCTGGCCAAGCGCGACAGCGACTGGATGGGCAAGGTCTACCGTTTCCTGGGCCTCACCGTGGGCCTGGTCATCCACGGCATCGACCCCAAGGGCAAGCAGGCCGCCTACAACGCCGACATCACCTACGGCACCAACAACGAGTTCGGCTTCGACTACCTGCGGGATAACATGGCCATCTACAAGGCCGAGCTCATGCAGCGGGGCCACGCCTTCGCCATCGTGGACGAGGTGGACTCCATCCTCATCGACGAGGCCCGTACCCCCCTCATCATCTCCGGCATGGGGGAGCAGTCCACCCAGCTCTACACCCTGGCCGACAACTTCGCCGCCGGCCTGAAGCCCCTGGTGAAGGCCACCGTGGACGACAAGCAGGAGGAGGACGAGGACATCGACGCCGACTACGTGGTCAACGAAAAGGCCCGGGCCGTCACCCTCACCGCCCGGGGCATCGCCAAGGCGGAAAAGACCTTC
>JALERU010000085.1 GCA_022764045.1 Clostridiales bacterium
TCCCACTCCCACCGCCGCTCCAATCGTCCCTGGAAGCCCAACGTGAAGCGCGTGAAGGCGATCGTCAACGGCACCCCGAAGCACGTCTATGTGTGCACTCATTGCCTCCGTTCGGGCAAAGTTACCCGCGCTGTCTGATCCGACAACCGAAAACATAAAAAAGCACAGGCGAAAGCCTGTGCTTTTTTTGTCAGGCGAGTTTGGGGGATTCGGCGTGCAGGGGAGTGGGTGGGTGCGTCTATTACCGACGCGGAGGAATCCTCAAGGCTCGCCCTCATCCGACCCGGCCTCCGGCCGGCCCACCTCCCCCCCCAGGGGAAGGCGTTGGCAAAACCTGTATGGCTTATTGTAGAAAAATACCGTAACAAAAACCACAACGTAGCATAGCACGTAGGCTTCCCCTTGGGGGGAAGCTGGCACCGAAGGTGACTGATGAGGGGGCGATGCGGAAGACCGGCAGGTAGAAGGCCCACGGATCATGACAGCCCAACTACCCCCCGGAAGGTTGGCCAAACCCCTCTCTTGCCAACCTTCCCCAAGCTATGGTATAATACCCCATATTGCAACAACAACCTGCCGTGGGCTCCGCCCCGGTGAGAGGGAAGAGGAGGAACTATGGCATCTCAGTCGTCCATTAAACTGACCAAGCTGGTCGAACGGTTTGAGCTGGAAGTGCTCAACCAGGGAAAAAACTATGATCGGTGTCTCATCCGCGCCGACGACATCAACCGCCCCGCCCTGCAGATCCTGGGCTTTTTTGACTACTTCGCCCCCGAGCGAATCCAGGTCATCGGCAAGGTGGAGTGGACCTATCTGAGCAACCAGAGCGCCGAGGAGCGGGAGAAGTGCTTTGACGCCTTCTTCTCCAAGCCCATCCCCGCCCTGATCCTCACCCGCAGCCTGGAGCCCTTCCCGGAGCTTATGGCCATGGCCGTGAGGCACAAGCGGACCATCCTGCGCAGCAAGGAAGACACCTCCATCTTTATCGACAACTTCACCAGCCTCCTCAAGGCCCGCCTCTCCCCCCGGATCACCCGCCACGGCGTGCTGGTGGACGTTTACGGCGAGGGCGTGCTCCTGATGGGCGAGTCCGGCGTGGGGAAAAGCGAGACCGCCGTGGAGCTGGTCAAGCGGGGCCACCGCCTGGTGGCCGACGACGCCGTGGAGATCCGCCACATCGGCACCCGCCTGGTGGGCTCGGCCCCCGAGCTCATCCGCCACTACATCGAGCTGCGGGGCATCGGCGTGGTGGATATCCAGCAGCTCTTCGGCATGTCCGCCGTGCTGGAGGAGCAGGAGATCAACCTGGTGGTCAACCTGGAGCAGTGGAACGACCAGGTCTTCTACGACCGTCTGGGGACCAACGAGGAGTTTACCACCATTCTGGACATGAAGGTCCCCTCCATCACCATCCCCATCAAGCCCGGCCGGAACCTGGCCATCATCGTGGAGGTGGCCGCCATGAACAACCGACACAAGCGCATGGGCTACAACGCCGCCCAGGAGTTCGCCAAGCAGCTGGACGCCCACTTTGAGCAGATGATGCTCAACTCCCAGCTGGACGCAGCCGACGACTATGACGAATACGAAAGCCTGAACGCCGACGAGGAGGACTGAGCCCATGAGAAAATACACCCCCGCCCGCCTGGCCGCCCTGGCCCTGGCCGCGGCCCTGATGGCCGTGCTCTTCCTCTCCGCCTGCGGCCAGCAGCCCCAGGGGGAGACCGAACCCGCCGGAGAGAAGGAGACCCCGGCGGTCAACGTGAACTACGGCATCTCCAACCCCTGGGACTCCCTGATGCCCTATTACAGCGTCTCCGGCAGCAACTACTCCCGGATCATCTACGACAAGATCTATGACCGCCTGGCCTACGTCCAGGCCGACGGCACCTGCCTGCCCCGGGCCGCCCAGAGCTGGGAGAGCGCCGACGACGGCTACGCCATCCTCTTCCACCTGGACCCCAAGGCCACCTTCCACGACGGCACCCCCGTCACCGCCCAGCACTGGGCGGACACCATCACCCTGGTCACCAACCCCGCCTGTGAAACCCTGGGCCGGGCCACCTTCGTGGGCCTGGCGGGCACCGATGAAACCGGCGCCGCTGTGGCAGGGGAGACCTTAGGGGTGGAGGCCGTGGACGAGGCTACGCTGAAGCTCACCTTCACCTCTCCCGTCCTGCCGGAGGAATTCCTGGTGGATAAAAACCGGGACATTTATGTCCTGCCCACCCATCTGCTGGGGGACATCCCGCCTGAGGAGATGATGACCGACGACTTCTGGCTCTCTCCCGTGGGGTCCGGCCCCTGCAAATACGTCTCCGAGGTCTCCGGCAGCACCCTGGTGCTGGAGAGCAACCCCGATTACCAGCTGGGCAAGCCCGGCTTCGACACCCTCACCATCACGGTGATGGACAAGTCCAACCTCCTCACCGCCCTCATCGCCGGGGACCTGGACTACTACGCCTTTGGCGGCAGCCTCTCGGAGGAGAACAAGCCCGTGGCCGAACAAGCGGGCTTCCAGGTGCTGGAGGGGGAGGTCCCCAACACCTTCTTCGAGCTGATGATCAACAACGAGACCATCGCCAGCGCGGACCTGCGCCACGCCATCGAAAAGGCCCTGGACAAGGAACTGCTGTGCCAGCAGAACAGCGGCACCCGGGGCACCACCACCAGCTCCAGCATCCTCCCCGGCACCCCCTATTCCTCCCCCGAGACCCAGGGCACCTATGACCCCCAGGGGGCCAAGGAGCTGCTGGCCTCCGCCGGCTACAACGGCGAGACCTACACCCTGGCCTGCACCAGCCAGCGGGCCAACCTGGCCGCCCTGGTCCAGCAGAACCTGAAGGACGTGGGCATCCAGGTGGAGATTGAAACCGTGGACTCGGCCACCATGTTCGCCGGCATGTACGACGGCACCTATGACTTAGGGCTGGCCAGCCACACCCCCACCACCCTGCCCCTGTGGTTCACCGGCGAGCGCTTCGCCCCCGACCACAACCTCTTCCACGTGGCCGACCTGAGCCACTACACCCAGCTCCTCTCGGCCATCCGCAGCGAGACCCAGGAGCGGGCCCGGATCGACCTGGTGGACGAATTTGAGGCCTACCTGAACCAGGAGATGCCCTTCGTGCCCCTGTGGTTCACCCACGCCCTCCACGTCCAGTCCAACACCGTGACGGGGATCGACTACCCGGCCTCCGCCTGCTGCAACGAGAACGTGTGGCAGTGGGAGAAGAAGGCGTAAGGCCCCCGGCCCGCGCGTCACAACCCTAAAAAATTGAGCCTCTGTAAGGCCGCCTTGGGCGGCCTGTGCCCTCGGGCCGGAAGTGTAGGAGGAACCACCATTGGCAAACTACATTGTAAAACGGATTCTGGGTGCCCTTCCCGTCTTTTTTGGGATCACCCTTCTGGTCTTTTTCTTAATGAATATGGCCCCCGCCACCATCGCAGACGCGGCGGGGGGTGGAGAAGCCTCCAGCGCGGTCATGCGGGCCGCGCTGGAGGCTAATCTTGGCCTGGATCAGCCCATTCCCGTCCGCTACGTCCTGTGGCTGAAGGAGCTGCTCACCGGCGATCTGGGCCTGTCCTACCGCACGGGCCAGCCGGTGCTGCGGATGATCGCCCAGCGGGTGGTCCCCTCCCTGATCCTCACGGGCACCGGGGTGGCGGCGGCAGTGGTGATTGGCATCCCCCTGGGGGTGATGGCCGCCTGGAAGCCGGGCTCCGGCTGGAGCCGCCTGGCGGGGGGGCTGACCCTGCTCAGCTACAGCGCCCCGGGCTTTTTCCTGTGCGTGCTCTTTATCTATTGCTTTTCCGTGGTCCTGGGCTGGTTCCCGGCGGCCAACATGTACTCCGCCGGGAGCGGGGGCGGCCTGGGGGATCTCCTCCTCCACCTGGCCCTGCCCGCCTCGGTGGTCTGTCTCAGCAGCCTGGGGAATCTGGTCCGCCAGACCGCAAGCGCCTGCGGGGAGGTTTTGGGGGAGGACTACATCCGCACCGCCCGGGCCAAGGGTCTGCCTGAGTGGCGGGTGGTGTGGGTCCACGGCTTCCGCACGGCCCTGCTGCCGGTGATCACCACCATCCTCAACCACATCCCCCACATCATCGGGGGCTCTTTGGTGGTGGAGCGGATCTTCGGCTGGCCGGGGATGGGAAGCCTGCTCTTCACCTCGGTCTCCAGCCGGGACTACACCGTCATCATGGGGATTACTGCCGTCATTGCCCTGGCGGTGCTGGCCACGGGCATCCTCATGGACATTTTCTACCGCATGGCAGACCCCGGCGTGGGTTGGGGAGGTGAGGCCAAATGAAGGCAAAACACCCCGCCCTCCGGGCCTTTCTCTCTGACCGCCGGGCGGTGGCCGCGGCCAGCTTCCTGTGTGTGGAGATCTTGCTGGTCCTCCTGATCCCCCTGGTTCTGGGCCAGGACCCCAACCTGACCGACCGGGCGGCCGGCTTCTGGGCCCTGCCCAGCCCCCAGCACCCCCTGGGCACCGACGACGCCGGCCGGGACCTGCTGGCCCGGCTTCTGGCCGGGGGGCGGGTCTCCCTCCTCATCGGCTTCGCCGCCGCCGCCCTGGGTACGGTTCTGGGGGTCCCCCTGGGCCTGCTGGCCGGGTATAAGGGGGGAAAGTGGGAATACTGGATCATGCGGGCCTGCGACACCTTTCAGTCCTTCCCCAGCATCATCCTGGTGCTGGCCATGGTCTCCCTGCTGGGGCCCTCGGTGTGGAATATCATCCTGGTCATTGGCGGCCTGGGCTGGGCTTCGGTGGCCCGGCTGGTGTACAGCGGCACCCTGTCGGCCCAAAAGGCCGAGTATGTGGAGGCCTCCCGGGCCCTGGGGGCCACCGACCGGGACATCCTCTTCCGCACCATCCTTCCCAACGTCATCGCCCCCGTGTGGGCCGCCTTGCCCCTGAAGGTGGTCCGGGCCATCCTGTCGGAGTCCAGCCTCAGCTTCCTGGGGGTGGGCCTGCGCACCCCCCAGGCCTCCTGGGGCAATTTGACCCAGAGCGCCATGGAACTGGTCACCCTCACCACCCGCCCCTGGGCCTGGATTCCCCCGGGCCTGTGTATCGTGGCCACCGCCCTGGCCCTGCTGCTGGTGGGGGAGGGCCTGCGGCGGGCCCTGAACCCCAGAAGCCGCACAGAAAGAGCATTGCCTTTTTCTTCCAGAGGGTGTAAAATAAAACCTTAAAAAGAGCAACCCGATCTGTCCATCCACCAAACAGCCAAATGGAGGTGCTGCCTGATGAATATGCGAAAGACGAAGATCATCTGTACCCTGGGCCCGGCCACCGATCCCCCCGAGGTCCTGGAGGCCATGATGGTCCACGGCATGGACGTGGCCCGGTTCAACTTCTCCCACGGAACCCACGCCGACCACAAAAAGCGCTTGGAGCAGTTGAAAACCCTGCGGGAGAAGAAAAACATCCCCGTGGCCGCCCTGCTGGACACCAAGGGCCCCGAAATCCGCCTAAAGACCTTTGAGCACGGAGCTGTCACCCTGGAGGCCGGCCAGCACTTCACCCTCACCGCCCGAGAGGTGACGGGCACCCAGGAGATCTGCAGCATCACCTATAAAAACCTGGCCCAGGACGTGAAGGTGGGCAGCCAGATCATGCTGGACGACGGTCTCATCAGCATGAAGGTGGTGGAGCGCACCGAGACCGACATCACCTGCCTGGTGGAAAACGGCGGCCCCATCAAAGACCGCAAGGGGGTCAACGTCCCCGGCGTCCACCTCTCCATGCCCTACATGAGCGCCCAGGACCGAGAGGACATCCTTTTCGGCATCCAGGAGGGCTTTGACTTCATCGCCGCCTCCTTCTGCCGCAGCGCCCAGGACGTGATGGAGATCCGACGGCTGCTGGACGAGAACCAGTCGGACATCCGCATCATCGCCAAGCTGGAAAACCAGGAGGGCGTGAACAACGTGGACGAAATCCTGGCCGTGGCCGACGGGGTCATGATCGCCCGGGGCGACATGGGGGTGGAGATCGACTTCACCGAGATCCCCGTCATCCAGAAGGACATCATCGCCTACACCCTGGGCTATGGCAAGCACGTCATCACCGCCACCCAGATGCTGGACTCCATGATCACCAACCCCCGCCCCACCCGGGCGGAGATCACCGACGTGGCCAACGCCGTCTACGACGGCACCTCGGCCATCATGCTCTCCGGGGAGACCGCCGCCGGCAAATACCCCGTGGAGGCGGTGAAGACCATGGCCGCCATCGCCCGGCGCACCGAGGCCGACATCAACTACTTCGGCCGCATGCGGAACATGACCCCCGATATCCGCCTGGGCATCGGCGGGGCCACCGCCCACGCCGCCTGCACCACCGCCACCGATACCAACGCCTCGGCCATCATCACCGTCACCAAGAGCGGGGCCACCCCCCGGCTCATCAGCCGTTTCCGCCCGGAGACCCCCATCATCGCCTGCGTCATGGAAGAGCCCGTCCAGCGCCAGCTCTCCCTGACCTGGGGGGTGAAGCCCCTCATCATGCCCTACGTCCAGAGCACCGACGAGATGATCGAGGGCTCCATCAGCGTGGCCAAGGAGGCCGGCCTCATCCAGGACGGGGAGATCGCCGTGGTCACCGCCGGCGTCCCAGCGGGCATCGCCGGCACCACCAACATGATTAAGGTCCACCTGGTGGGCAGCAGCCTCATCAGCGGCGCCGGGGTGGGCAACGAGAACGTGAAGGGCATCCTCTGCGTCTGCCGCACCCTGGAGGACGTGAAGCTGAAGTTCCACCCGGGCATGATCCTGGTGGTCCCCCACACCAACAACGATATGCTCCCCTATATCCGCCAGGCCAACGGCGTCATCACCGAGGAAAACGGAATGGGCAGCCACGCCGCCGTGGTGGGCCTGAGCCTGAACAAAGCCGTCATCGTGGGCGCCACCGGCGCCACCCGCCTCCTCCACGACGGCATGAAGGTCTCCATGGACTGCCGCCAGGGGTCTGTGCAGAGCTTGGCGGAGTGAGAGAACAGACAATGTAACGAACAAACGCAGCCACCGCCCAAAGAGGGTCGGCGGCTGCGTTTGCGTTTTGGGACAGAGACAGGATCAGCCCACTGGCAGAAAGACCTCGCACATCAGCTTCACCCCAAGGCGCAGGCCATAGGCAAAGCTCTGCTCCTCGTCCACAAGGGAAAGCTGGCCCAGAAGTAGGTCAAAATCCTCCAGCTTTTTTCTGTCGTCAGGGGACAGCTTTTCCAACAGCTCCCCCAGCAAAGCGTCAAGCTCATGGAGCATGGTTTTCTGCTCCTGGGTCTGGGGGGAAATCTTCCCTTCCAATTCTGAAAACTCTCCGTAGAACAGGGATTTGATGATTGCGTGTTCCATCATTTTTCACCTTCTTTCTTCGCCAGATGTTCCAGCAAAATCAGCTCAATATAGTTGGTCATCGACCGCCGCTCCGCCGTGGCCAACCTGCCGATGGCGTCAAAAATCTCTTCCGAGAGACGCAGGGTGAATACACGTCTGATGGTTGCCATGATATCTACCAGCCTTAATCATTGATTTGAATAGGGTAACCAACGATTGTTGGTATACTTGCATTATAAACCTTGTATACTGTTTATGTCAAGAACAAATGTAGGTGTTTGAGGTGTAAAAAATGAATGAAATTTTGGCGAAGCGACTAAGACAATGTAGGAAAGAACTGGGGCTTACTCAAATTGAGGTTGCCATTCGCTGTGACATTACAGAAAAAACCTATCAAAACTACGAGCTTATGACGAGAGAACCAAAGTTGGAGATTTTAACTCGAATTGCAGATGTTTTTCAGGTGTCTCTGGATTATCTTGCAGGACGGACGAACGAAAAGAAGTAAAACCGCCATCTCCCTGCTTGACAACCTCACGCAAAATGGTATAATAAAGGCACGGGTACTGCGACAAGCGGTTTCGGCCCGATAGAGATTTCTAAAATAACTTAGAAACCGTCACTTGGCAGAGTGGCGGTTTCTGCTCTTTACGATGATCGTTACGGTAAACCGTCCGATATGTAACGTAATTCGCATTGGCGTCACCTCCTCTCGGAGGATGTGGCCGAAACCGCCTGCCGTTGTTGCAGTACACGTGCTTGATAAGATTGTAGCATTTCCCGGCGTTTTTTGTCAACGCCGATCTGTGATTCTGAGGAATCCTTTTCTCTGTTGTTGACATGGCGGAGGGAAATGGTTATAATAAAGGCACGGGTACTGCGACAAGCGGTTTCAGCCCGATACAGTGTTCTAAATTGTAATTTAGAAACCGTCACTTGGCAGAGTGGCGGTTTCTGTTATCCCTCTTTGCCCCCTTGACAATTTCCCCCCGCAAGCATATAATACGTTCATCGAAACAAGCAACGACGGGAACCTTCCCGGCTCCGCTGCACAGAGAGGGCGCGCCAAAGGCTGCAAGCGCGCCTGCGAAGCGGACCGGTGACAGCACCATCCCCGAGCTGCCCACCGAACCCTTTCGGGAAGTAGACTGGGCCGGGCGCCGCCCGTTACAGCGGGAAACGAAGCGGCATGCTGTTTTGGCGTGCAAGCAGGGTGGAACCGCGAGATAGCTTACTATCCCGCCCCTGAAGAACCATCAGGGGCGGGTTTCTTTTTTACGCCCCAAAGAATGAGGAGGAAGCAACCATGTCTGACGCAAATCTGTACACCTTTGAAAACCCCGAATACAAGCGCACCTACTGGCACACCTGTTCCCATGTGCTGGCCCAGGCCATGAAGCGGCTCCACCCCGAGGTGAAGCTGGCCATCGGCCCGTCCATTGAGAACGGTTTTTACTACGACTTCGACACCCCCGAACCCTTCTCCGAGACCCAGCTGGCGGAGCTGGAGGCCGAGATGCGGAAGATCTGCAAGGAAAAGCTGAAGCTGGAGCGATTCGAGCTGCCCCAGGCCGAGGCGGTGAAGTTCATGGAGGAGAAGGGCGAGCCCTATAAGGTGGAGCTCATCAACGACCTGCCCGAGGACGCCACCATCTCCTTCTACAAGCAGGGCGAGTTCACCGACCTGTGCGCCGGCCCCCACTTGGACTCCACCGGCCGCATCAAGGGCAACGCCATCAAGCTCACCGCCTGTAACGCCGCCTACTGGCGGGGAGACTCCAACCGCCAGACCCTCCAGCGGATCTACGGCATCGCCTTCCCCAAGAAGGACGAGCTGGACGAGTACCTGGCCCGGATTGAGGAGGCCAAGAAGCGGGACCACCGGAAGCTGGGCAAGGAGCTGGGCCTGTTCATGATGACCGAGGAAGGCCCCGGCTTCCCCTTCTTCCTGCCCAAGGGCATGGTGCTGAAAAACACCCTGCTGGAGTATTGGCGCGCCTGCCACAAGCGTTACGGCTATGTGGAGATCGCCACCCCCATCATCCTCAACCAGGAGCTGTGGCACCGCTCCGGCCACTGGGACCACTATAAGGACAACATGTACACCACCGTCATCGACGAGGAGGATTACGCCGTCAAGCCCATGAACTGCCCCGGCGGCATGCTGGTGTATAAGAACGAGCCTCACTCCTACCGTGACCTCCCCCTGCGCATGGCGGAGCTGGGTCTGGTCCACCGCCACGAGATGTCCGGTGCCCTCCACGGCCTCTTCCGGGTCCGCTGCTTCACCCAGGACGACGCACACATCTTCATGACCCCCGACCAGATGAAGGACGAGATCAAGAACGTGGTGAAGATCTTTGACGAGATCTATTCCACCTTCGGCCTGTCCTATCAGATCGAGCTGTCCACCATGCCCGAGGACCACATGGGCGACGAGAAGGTCTGGCAGTTCGCTGAGGAGACCCTCCAGGCCGCCATCCAGGAGATGGGCAAGGACTTCGTCCTGAACCCCGGCGACGGCGCCTTCTACGGCCCCAAGCTGGACTTCCACCTGGCCGACTCCCTGGGCCGGACCTGGCAGTGCGGCACCATCCAGCTGGACTTCCAGATGCCCGAGCGCTTTGAGTTGGAGTATGTGGGCGAGGACGGCGAGAAGCACCGCCCCGTCATGATCCACCGGGCCCTGCTGGGCTCCATCGAGCGGTTCATCGGGGTGATCACCGAGCACTTTGCCGGCGCTTTCCCCGTGTGGCTGTCTCCCGTCCAGGTGAAGGTCCTGCCCGTCACCGACCGGGCCGCCGCCTACGCCGACGACATCGCCGCCCAGCTGGATGGGGCCGGCTTCCGGGTGGAAGTGGACCACCGCAACGAGAAGATCGGCAAGAAGATCCGCGAGGGTCAGCTGGAGAAGGTTCCCTATATGCTGGTGGTGGGCGACCGGGACATGGAAAACGGCACCGTCTCCCCCCGTCACCGGGTCAAGGGCGACCTGGGCGCCATGTCCTTTGCAGACTTCCAGGCCATGCTGAAAAAGGTCGTGGACGAGAAGCTGAAGGACAGCGACCTGTAAGTTCCCCAGACCAACCCACCAGGAGGACAGCCTATGTTTTTGGAAACCACCCCCCAGGGGAAGATCTACAAAGAGCTGGCGGAGGACCACTTTGCGGACCCCGCCGGCCTGGGTAAGTACGCCCTCTTCCTCCGCCCCTCCCACGGGGACCTGATCCCCGCCCCCCAGATGGAGCCCAGCCTCCTCCTCACAGGCCGCTACCGGCCCATCACCCTGGAGGGCCGCAACCTCTTCGCCGCCAAGGACTTTTACGCCTTCTTCAAGCACGTGGAGGAGAAGGGCATCGAGATGACCCACAAGGGGGTGGTGGTCATCGCCATGAACAAGCTCCGGGAGATCCTGCTGGAGAGCCCGGAGGCCCTGGACAACGCCCGGCTGACCGCCGACGGGCGGAACCTGTATCTCATCAAAAACAAAAGCACCAACATTCTTTGAACCACAAACGAGCCGTGGCCGCTTGCATCCAAGCGGCCACGGCTTTTTGAGCATAAAACTCGTTAAAAAATTTTCGTTTTTATAGCGCGAAGCGCGTCGAGTTTTGTATGAGACGGGGCGGTGCGAAGCACCGCCAGCACGCGTAGCGTGCGTGTTTCAAATGAAAGAATTTCATTTGAAATTAGTATTACTGTCTATGGGGGTGTTCCGGGTTGGGGGAGGTCAATCCTCCCTCTTGCGCCAGTGCTTCAGGGTGGGAAGATAGCCCTCAAAATGGGCCCGCACCTGGTCGGGGGGCCAGCTTTCGTTGGACATGTGCTGGGCCAGAAAGTCCAGCAGCTCCGCCTGGTTGGCGTAGACAAACTTCCCGTCGGCGTAGCACCACTTGCAGTAGTCCTCGTTGAAGGTCCCGTCAGGCTCCCGGCTCAAAAGGCTGTCCTCCAGGGGCATGCCGCAGCATTGGCAGACCAGGCTGCGGGGGGAGCCCAGCAGGGTGTTGATGGAGACGTCAAACAGGCGGGAGAGTTCCTTCAGGGTTTCCACGTTGGGGGTGGTCTCTCCGGCCTCCCAGCGGGAGACGGCCTGCCTGGTGACAAAGAGCTTTTCCGCCAGCTGGTCCTGGGTCAGGTGGTTCCTTTGGCGCAGCTGCCGTAAAATATCCTGTGGTTTCATGGCGATCACCTCAAGAAGAGTATGCCACAGCCTCCGCCGGAAAGCAAGCAACCGGTTGTTGCGGCGGGGGTTGTCCGGTGAGGGGAGGGGAGTCACGCCTCTCCGCTCACCACAAGATCCACTCCCAGGCCAAAGGGGTCCTTGGCCGCCACGTCGCCGGGCAGCCGGGCGGTCTCCGGGAGCTGGAGGGGGCGCAGGCGTTCCATACACCACAGCAGCTTTTCTTTGGGGACTCCGGCGGCGGTTTTCACGGGGACCAGCCGGCCGTTGGGGTCCTTCAGGGTGGTGGTCAGCACCCGCTTGGGGGCCACGGCCTCCTGCCGGGCGTATTCCTCCCCCTTGGGGCAGCCGTTGCCCTTGGCCTCGCCGCCGGGCAGCAGGGTCACCCGGCACCCCTTGGGGCAGAGGACGCAGGTGGTCACCCCCGGCTGGGGGAGGCCCTTGGCCATGGCGTTGGAGGTCTCCGGGGGCATGGGTTCCAGGGCCAGGCCCCGGACGAACCGGGCGGCGTTGGCCCCGGCAGCCTGGCCCTGGCGGGTGACAAAGTCCGCCAGATCCATCACCCGCCGGCTGTTGCCGCAGGAAAAGACGCCGGGGACATTGGTCTGCAAGCATGCATCGGTGAGGGCCCCGTTGGTGACGGGGTCCAGCCGGACGCCTCCCTGAGCACCTACCTCGTTTTCCGGGATGAGGCCCACCGAGAGGAGCAGGGTGTCGCAGTCCACCCGCCGCTGGGTGCCGGGGATAGGCTGGCCGCAGTCGTCCAGCCGGCTCAGCTCCACCCCCTCCAGCCGCTTCCGGCCGAAAATGGCGGTGACGGTGTGGCGCAGGTGGAGGGGGATGCCGAAGTCGTACAGGCATTGGCTCACGTTGCGCTCCAGCCCCCCGGGGACGGCATTCATTTCCGCCACGCACAGGACCGTGGCCCCCTCCAGGGTCAGCCGCCGGGCCATGATGAGCCCGATGTCCCCGGAGCCCAAAATGACCACCCGGCGGCCCACCATCAGGTTCTTGGTGTTCATCAGGTTCTGGGCCGCCCCGGCGGTGTAGATCCCCGCCGGACGGGTGCCGGGGATGGCGATGGCCCCCCGGGTCCGCTCCCGGCAGCCGGTGGCCAGGACCACCGCCCCGGCCCGGCAGGTGAGCAGCCCCCGGCGGGTGACGGCGGTGAGGGTGCGGTCAGGGGCCAGCCCCGTGACCATGGCCCCGGTGAGGAGGGCGGCCCCCGCCTCTTGGGCCTCCAGCCGGGCCCGGCGGGCGTACTCCGGCCCGGTGAGGGCCGCCCGGTAATGGACCAGCCCAAAGCCGTCGTGGAGGCATTGGTTGAGGATGCCCCCCACCTTGTCTTCCCGTTCCAGCACCAGGACGGAATCCGCCCCGGCCTCCCGGGCTCCTTTGGCGGCGGCCAGGCCCCCCGGCCCGCCCCCTACGATGACCACGTCGCAGTTTCGTTCCATCACTTCACCCTCCCTGTGAACAGCGGCGAGCCCGCGCCCCGGTAGGTGACCTCCTCCGGGGCCAGGCCGTAATCCTCCACCAGCATCTGGGCGATTTTCGGCAGGCAGTAGCCCCCGTTGCACCGGCCGGTGGTGGCCCAGGCCCGGTACTTGATCCCCGCCAGGGTCTTTACCCCCAGGGGGTTCTCCACCGCCTGCCGGAGCTCGGCCCGGGTGACCTTCTGGCACCGGCAGACCACCTCGCCGTAGTCGGGGTTGGCGGCGATGAGGGCGGCCTGTTCCTGGGGGCTCTGGTCCCGGAACCGGCGGATGCCTTGGCGCCGGCCCTGGAAGCCGGGGCGGGGGACCAGGTCGATGGACTGCCCTATGATCTCCACCACCTCCCGGGCGATGGGGAGGGAGGCCGTCAGCCCCGGCGACTCGATGCCGATGAGGTTCACCAGCCCCGGCCGGTCCTCCCGGATGACGAAGTCCCAATAGCCCCCCTCGCCGGGCGGGGCCTGCTTGGGACGGATGCCGGCGTAGGAGCCGATGATCTGCCGCCGGCGCAGGGGAGGCAGGAGTTGCTGGGCCTGACGGAAGAGCTGGTCCATGACGGGCTGGGTGGAGGCTGTGTCCTCGGGAGAGTCAATGTACTCGGCGCTGGGGCCGATGAGAATGTTGCCGTGGACGGTGGGGGTCAGATGGACCCCCAGGCCGCCGAGCCCCGCCTTGGGGGCGGGATAGATGGGCATGGGGAGAAGGTCCCCGGCGATCTGATCCAGGATGAAATACTCCCCCCGGCAGGGGTAGATGTGGTACCCCTCTACCCCCGCCAGGGCGGCGATCTGGCCGCTGAAGAGCCCGGCGGAATTGATGAGATAGCGGGTGGTGAATTGCGTTCCCCCCGCCGTCACGGCAAAGCCCTGGGGGAGGGGCGTGATGGCGGTGACGGTGTGGTTCAGGAAAAAGGCCACCCCGTTGGCTGCGGCGTTCTCCGCCAGGGCTACGGTGTACAGGAAGGGGTCGAAGATCCCCGTCTCCGGGGACGCCATGGCCCCGATGCCCCCCACCTGGGGGAGCTTGGCCCGGAGCTGATCCTGGCTGAGGAGCTGCAGCCCCCGGCAGCCGTTGGCCTCCCCCTGGGCCACAAGACGCTGGAGGACAGCCAGGTCCTCCCGGTCAAAGGCCACCAGCAGCTTGCCGGTTTTGCGGTAGGGCACGTCCAGCTCCCGGCACAGGGCCTCGAACCCCCGGTTGCCCGCCACGCAGAGCTTGGCCATGAGGCTGCCGGGGCGGTTGTTGAACCCCGCGTGGACCACGGCGGAGTTGCGCCCGCTGGTGCCGGCGGCCACGTCGGCCTCTTTTTCCAGCACCGCGATGTTCAGCCGGTAGCGGGACAGCTCCCGGGCGATGGCGCAGCCCACGGCGCCGCCGCCGAGGATGAGGATGTCGTAGGTGGGGTGGTTTTTGTCCACAGTTGTCGCCTTCCTTTGTTTGCGGTTGATTGACATTATAGCATAGGTGGGGGTGGGCCGCAAGTTGGGGGGTGGGGGGGAAACCTGCCACGGTGGAAGGTGGCGGCGGGATTCTTCTACCCGCCGGTACTCCACATCGCCCCCTCATCAGTCAGCTGCGCTGACAGCTTCCCCCCGAGGGGAAGCCTACGTTCTTCGGTGCGTTGGGGTGATTGCTATGGTAGTTTTCTACATAAGCCACACAGGGTTTGCCAATCGCCTTCCCCTGGGGGGGGGGGGAAGGTGGGCCGGCCGCAGGCCGGGTCGGATGAGGGCGTGCGTTGAGGTTTCCACGGCGTAGGTAATAGACGCACTACCCCCTCTCCCAAAGGGTACCCACCCACGCCCCCGCGCGCCCAGCTGGTGGGCGCGCTTTGGACGGCGTAGCAATGAGAGGGCCACAGGCCGCGTAATTCATACAGAACCACCTGCCCAAAGGTTTTCACAAACCAGAGAAGTAGGGTCCAGGGGAGAGGAAACTCCTCTCCCCTGGTGCTCTTTCCCCCATTTCTCCAGAGAAATGGGGCCCCCGCCGGGTAGGCGCCCCAACGGAGCAGGTTGCTCCGACGCCCCATCCCGGCCCCACAGGGGCCGGACCCCCAAGCCCCAGGTTATGGCCTCCCCAGCAAAGGAATGCATCACAAAACCCCTCCAGGCAGGCCGCAAGGCCGCCCGGAGGGGCAATGGGGGGATAGAATGTTACTCCGGCAAATTCCCGGTATAAAGCTGATAGTACCGCCCCTTCTTCTCCATCAGCTCCTCATGGCTGCCCCGCTCAATGATCCGCCCCTGCTCCAGCACCATGATGCAGTCGGCGTTGCGCACGGTGGACAGCCGGTGGGCGATGACAAAGGTGGTGCGGCCATACATCAGGCCGTCCATGCCCTGCTGCACCAGCATCTCCGTGCGGGTGTCGATGGAGGAGGTGGCCTCGTCCAGGATAAGGACAGGGGGATCTGCCACGGCGGCCCGGGCGATGGCCAGCAGCTGCCGCTGGCCCTGGCTGAGGTTGGCCCCGTTGCCGGTGAGCACGGTGTTGTAGCCTTCGGGCAGGTGGCGGATGAAGCCGTCGGCGTTGGCCAACTGGGCCGCGGCGATGCACTCCTCGTCCCGGGCGTCCAGACGGCCGTAACGGATGTTCTCCATGACGGTGCCGGTGAAAAGGTTGGTGTCTTGGAGGACGATGCCCAGGGAGCGGCGCAGGTCGTCCTTTTTGATCCGGTTGATGTTCACCCCGTCATAGCGGATTTTCCCGTCCTGGATGTCGTAGAACCGGTTAATGAGGTTGGTGATGGTGGTCTTGCCCGCCCCGGTGGAGCCCACAAAGGCGATCTTCTGGCCGGGGGTGGCGTAAAGCTTGATGTTGTGCAGGACCATCTTCTCATCGGTGTAGCCGAAGTCCACATCGTCGAAGACCACGTCCCCCTCCACCTTCACATAGGTGGGGCCCTGGCCGTCCTTGGCCGGGCGCTTCCAGGCCCACAGGTTGGTGCGTTCGGGGGTCTCGGAGAGGGAGCCGTCGGCGTTTTCCTTGGCGTTCACCAGCTCCACGGTGCCCTCGTCGGTTTCGGGCTTCTCGTCCAGGAGCTTGAAGACCCGGTCGGCGCCGGCCAGGCCCATAATCACCGCGTTGAACTGCATGCTGATCTGGCTGATGGGCATGTTGAAGCTCTTGTTAAAGGTGAGGAAGCTGGCAAGGCCCCCCAGGGTAAAGCCGCCGATGCCCCCCAGGGCCAGGATGCCGCCCACAATGGCGCAGAGCACATAGCTGATGTTCCCCAGCTGGGCGGAGACGGGCATGAGCATGCTGGCCACGGTGTTGGCGTTTTTGGCGCTGTGGTACAGGCTCTCGTTGCGCTTGGTGAACTCCTCGATGTTCTTCTCCTCGTGGCAGAAGACCTTGACCACCTTCTGGCCCTCCATCATCTCCTCGATGAAGCCGTTCATGCTGCCCAGGTCCTTTTGCTGGGCCACAAAGTAGCGGCCGGAGAGGCTGCCGAACTTTTTGGTGGTGAAGAGGACCACCGCCACCATGGCCAGGGTCAGCAGGGTCAGGGGGATGTTCAGGATAATCATGGACACCAGCACACTGACCACGGTGATGGAGCAGTTGAGCAGCTGGGGGATGCTCTGGCTGATCATCTGGCGCAGGGTGTCGATGTCGTTGGTGTAGATGGACATGATGTCCCCGTGGGAGTGGGTGTCAAAGTACCGGATGGGCAGGGTCTCCATGTGCTGGAAGAGCTCATTCCGCAGGTCCCGCAGGGAGCCCTGGGTCACGTAGATCATCACCCGGGCCTGGACGAAGCTGGCCAGGATGCCGCAGGCGTAGAACAGGGCCACCCGGACCATGGCGTGGATGAGGCCGGAGAAGTCGGCCACACCCCCGGCCTGGACGGCCTTCACCATGGGCAGGATGTAGCTGTCGATGAGGGTTTTGGTGAAGAGGGTGCCCTGGACCGAGGCCAGCACGCTGACAAAGATC
This sequence comes from Clostridiales bacterium, assembly GCA_022764045.1. Classification (GTDB taxonomy): domain Bacteria; phylum Bacillota; class Clostridia; order Oscillospirales; family Oscillospiraceae; genus Evtepia. The sequence continues at coordinate 16,967 of JALERU010000085.1, forward strand.
GAGAGGATCACAAAGATCAGGTGGAGCCAATACTTGCGTCCCACGAATTTCATCACCCGGCCCAGAGTCTGCATGGGGTGGTCCAGCTTGGGCTTGGGACCCCGGCCCCGGCCGTGGGGACCGGATATGGTTCTTGCTTTCTCTGCCATCAGTTGTCACTCCCTTCGTCAAAGTCGCCGTTGCCGCTGGTCTGGGATTCATAGACCTCCCGGTAGATCTCGTTGGTCTCCAGCAGCTTCTCATGGGTGTCGAAGCCGCTGATGGCCCCGTCGTCCAGCACCAGGATTCGGTCGGCCCCGGCCACGCTGGAGACCCGCTGGGCGATGATGAACTTGGTGGTGTCGGGGATCTCCTGGGCGAAGGCCTGGCGGATGCGGGCGTCGGTGGCGGTGTCCACGGCGGAGGTGGAGTCGTCCAAAATGAGGACCTTGGGCTTTTTCAGCAGGGCCCGGGCGATGCACAGCCGCTGGCGCTGGCCGCCGGAGACGTTGGTGCCCCCCTGCTCGATGTAGGTGTCGTAGCCGTTGGGCATCTTCTCGATGAACTCGTCGGCGCAGGCCAGGCGGCAGGCCCGCTGACATTCCTCCAGGGTGGCGTTTTCATCCCCCCAGCGGAGGTTGTCTAAAATGGTGCCCGAGAAGAGGACGTTTTTCTGGAGGACCACAGAGACCTGGTTCCGCAGGGACTCCATGTCGTACTCCCGCACGTCCCGGCCCCCCACCAGCACCTGGCCGGCGGTGACGTCGTAAAGGCGGCTGATGAGGTTGACCAGGCTGGTCTTGGCGCTGCCTGTGCCGCCGATGATGCCGATGGTCTCCCCGGAGCGGATGGAGAGGTTGATGTCCCGCAGAACGGGCTTGTCGGCGTCCTTCTTATAGGCGAAGTCCACGTGGCGGAACTCCACCGAGCCGTCGGCGATGTCGTGGACGGGGTTTTCGGGGTTCACCAGATCGGGCTCCTCCTGGAGGACCTGGGAGATCCGCTCCACGCTGGCCACGCTCATGGTGACCATCACGAAGATCATGGAGAGCATCATGAGGCTCATGAGGATGTTCATGCAGTAGGTGAGCAGGTTCATGAGCTCGCCGGTGGTGAGGGTGCTGCTCACGATCATGTTGGCCCCCAGCCAGCTAATGACCAGGATGGAGGCGTAGACGGTGAAGTTCATCAGGGGGCTCACCCAGGAGAGAATTTTCTCCGCCGAAAGGAACTTGGAGTAAATGTTCTGGGAGGCGGCGTGGAACTTGCCGGTCTCGTGGCGCTCCCGCACGAAGGCCTTCACCACCCGGATGCCGGTGATGTTCTCCTGAACGCTGGCGTTCAGGGCGTCATACTTCTGAAAGACCTGCTTAAAGTGCTTGGTGGTCCGGCTCATAATCAGGAAGAGGAGGACCCCCAGCACCACCACGGCCACGAGATAGACGCTGGCCAGCCTTGCGTTAATGGTGAAAGAGAGCACCATGGCCACCAACAGGGTGGTGGGGGCCCGGGTGCACATCCGCAGGATCATCATGTAGGCGTTTTGCACGTTGGTCACGTCGGTGGTCAGGCGGGTGATGAGGCCGGCGGTGCTGAAATGGTCGATGTTGGAAAAGGAATAGGTCTGCACCCGTTCAAACATGGCCTGGCGCAGGTTCTTGGCCAGGCCGGCCGAGGCCTGGGCGCCGAACTTGGCCCCCAGCAGGCCAAAGATCAGGCCCAGCACCGCCAGCAGCAGCATCCAGCAGCCGGTGGTCTTAATGTGGCCGATGTCCCCTGCGGTGACGCCCTTGTCGATGATGGAGGCCATGAGCAGGGGGATGATCATTTCCACCACCACCTCCGCCAGCATGCACAGGGGGGTGAGGATGGAGGGCAGCTTATACTCCTTGACTTGGGATAGAATGGTTTTTAGCATGGGCACACTCCTTTTTGGGAATTAAATTGTCTCGGATCATGTCACAGGTCGAGAGAAAGGCGGCGATCTGCTCCGGGGTCAGACCCCGGACGGCCAGGCCTTCCACTTGCTGGAAGGCCGCCATAGACCTCTCACAGGCCTGGAGCCCTCGCTCCGTCAGGGAAAGTTTTTTCAGCCGGGCGTCTCCCTTTACGCTCTGGCGGAGGATGTACCCCTTCTGCTCCATGAGCTTCACAAGGCCCGTGACCGAGGAGCGGGTGATATTGAAGATCTCCTCAATGTCCCGCTGGCAGACGTCTTGTTCCGGGTGGAAATACAGATAGCCTAAAATCCGTCCGTGCATGGTGGTCAGCTCCTCCAGGCCGTTGGCCCGGGAGGCCTCCAGGATCTTTCGGTTAAAGGCGTGGTTCAAAAACTTGATGCGAGGACCGATATACCGGTCCTGGCATGGCTGACATTCCGGGCGATGCACAAGCATCCTCTCCTTTGTAAAAGTTTGGACACGAACTGTTTGGTAACGTACATTTTAGCAGAAAGCCACCATATGTCAAGAAAAATCTTGCACAAAGTCACCCTGTCCAGGTTCTGCTTTTTTTCACAGCTGGCCGGCGGCTGGAGTTCTTCCGATTTCTTGCCCGTTTTCCCGAGGGTCATTGACAGGGCGGGTTCCAGGGAGTATGCTAAATTCGACAAAATTCTCCACTTCGGGGGAAGCGCGCGTACTACGGAAGAAAGAGAGGAATCTACCATGAAAACCTGGAAACGCCGCCTGGCTGCAGGGCTTATGACTCTGGTCCTCTGCGTGGGCCTGGCGCCGGGGGCCTTTGCCGCCTCGGCTTACGACTGCCCCGGCCAAAAGCTGGCCGCTCTGACCTTTGACGACGGCCCCGGCCCCTATTCCGACGCCATTTTAGACACCCTGAAGGCCCATGGGGCCAAGGCCACCTTTTTTATGAATGGCTATAAGGTGCGCAATTATGCCACCCAAGTCCGCCGGATGGTGGCCGAGGGCCATCAGATCGGCAATCATACCTATAACCACCCCTATTTGGCCAAAAGCTCCGCCGCCACCGTCCAGCGGGAGATCACCGCCACCGCCCAGGCCCTCACCGAGGTCACCGGGGTGCAGGGGACCGGGAACACCGGCTTTTACCTCCGGCCCCCCTACGGCAGCTGGAACAGCCGGGTGACCGCCCTGGCCGGGGTGCCTGTGATCTGGTGCACGGTGGACTCGGGGGACTGGAAATACCAGAACGCCAACCGCCTGGAGAGCTACACCGGCTCGGTCCTCAAGGACGGGGACATTGTCATCCTTCACGAGACCCACAAGACCACCGCCCAGGGCCTGGGCCGGCTGCTGGACACCCTCCAGGCCAAGGGTTTCCAACTGGTGACCCTGGAGGAGCTCTTCTGGCGGCGGGGGATCACCCCCCAGGCCGGCCAGGTCTATTACTCCGCCCGGAATGCCGGAGTGAACCGATGCGCCAGGGAGCTGTATTTTGACGAGAGCAAGCTGAACACTCACTGGGCCTGGTACGCCATCTCTTATGTGCAGGGCAAGGGCCTCATGACCGGCAACGAGTATGGGGAGTTTACCCCCAACTTCCCCATGACCCGGGGGATGTTCGTCACCGTCCTGGGCCGCCTGTCCGGGGTGGAGGCGGGTCAGATGGCCTCGGGCTTTGCCGATATCCCCGCGGGCCACTACGCCGCCCCCTACGCCGCCTGGGCCAAAGCAAGCGGCGTGATGCTGGGGGTGGACGGGACGAACTTCGGGGTAAATGCCCCCCTGACCCGCCAGCAGATGGCTGTGGCCCTGGCCCGGTACGCCGCCCTCCGGGGGGCCGATCCCGGGTGCTTTAACCTGACGGATTACAAGGACTGCGCCGCCATCGCCCCCTGGGCCCAGGAAGGGGTGGCCGCCTGCTCCGCCATGGGGCTGCTGGGGGGCTCCGACGGGGCCTTCCAGCCGGAGGGGATCACCACCCGGGCCATGGGGGCCACCATCCTCCAGCGGCTGGATCAGTTCCCCTTCCCTACCCCGGGGGAGGAGGCCGAGAACCCGATCCCTTACCCCGCTCCAAAACCCGGCCAGGCGCAGGGAGGGGAGTTTCTTCGGATTTTCTTACAATTCCCCCCGGAACATTGACATTGCCAGGGAAGTAGGCTACCCTATTCTTGACACTGTGTTGCTTTTTTAGTAGAAGGCCACAGAAAATAAGAAGAAAGAGGGGAACCTGCCGATGAAATCCTGGAAACAACGGTTGGCTGCCGGGCTGCTGACTGCGGTGCTCTGTGTCAGCCTGGCACCGGGGGCCTTTGCCGCCTCCGCCTATGACTGTCCGGGTCAGAAGCTGGCCGCCCTGACCTTTGATGATGGGCCTTGCCGGAACTCCGAGGCCATTTTGAACATCCTGAAGGCCCACGGGGCCAAGGCCACCTTCTTTCTAAATGGCACGAATCTCGATCTCTATGCCCCCCAGGTCCGCCGGATGGCGGCCGAAGGCCACCAGGTGGCAAACCACACCTATCACCACCCCGACCTGGTTCAATGCTCGCCCGCCCAGGTAAAGGAGGAGGTGGGCAGCCTGGCCCGGTCCCTCACTGCCATCACGGGGCTCCAGGGCACCGGCGGCACGGGCTTCTACCTCCGCCCGCCCTTTGGCAGCCGCAATCCTGAGGTGCTGGCCCAGGTGGGGGTGCCAGTGGTCTGCTGGACGGTGGATTCCAGCGACTGGAACTACAAGAGCGCCGACCACCTGGTGAACTTCGTCACCGCCAACACCCGGGACGGGGACATCATCCTGGTCCACGAGACGGTGCCCACCACCGTCCAGGGGCTGCCCCGGCTGCTGACCCAGCTCCAGGCCAAGGGCTTTGAACTGGTGACGGTGGAAGAGCTCTTTTGGCGGCGGGGGATCACCCCCCAGGCCGGCGGGCTCTACCGCTTCGCCCGGAACACCGGGGTGAACCGTTGCGCCCGAGCGCTGTATTTTGACGAGCGCCGGCTGGATACCCACTGGGCTTACGGGGCCATCACCTATGTGAGGAGCAAGGGCCTCATGGAAGGGAACGAATATGGGGAGTTTACCCCCAACTTCCCCATGACCCGGGGCATGTTCGTCACGATGCTGGGCCGTCTGTCCGGAGTCCAGGGAGGCAGCCAGACGGCCTCGGGCTTTGCGGATATCCCCACGGGCCATTATGCCGCCCCCTACGCCGCCTGGGCCAAGGCCAGCGGCGTGATGCTGGGGATAGACGAGGCAAATTTTGGAGCGAATCTCCCCCTGACCCGCCAGCAGATGGCTGTGGCCCTGGCCCGGTACGCCAAGCTCCGAAAGGCGCTCATCGGCCCCTTTGACCTCTCCGCCTACGCCGACCAAGCAGCCATCGCCCCCTGGGCCCGGGAGGGGGTAGCCGCCTGCTCCGCCCTGGGGTTCCTCAACGGGGCCGACGGGGCCTTCTGCCCTGACGGGATCACCACCCGGGCCATGGGAGCCACCATCCTTCAGCGGCTGGATCAGTTCTCATTCCCCACCTGGAATGAACATCCCAAGATCCAGAAAGACCTCTGGTCCATCTCTCCATGAAATGCTGTCCCCTGGCTTGTTCTAAGCCAGGGGACAGTTGCGTTACTTTGGCAAAGCCTGTGAGGCTTATGTAGAAAAATACCGTAGTAATAACCCCAACGTATCGAAGCAGCATAGGCTTCCCCTTGTGGGGAAGCTGTCAGCGGAGCTGACTGATGAGGGGGCGATATGGAGGATCGGCGGGTAGAAGCATACTGTCTTTCAAAACCCATAGGAGGGATTCGGCAGGGTTACGCCAACCCAGAGATAAAAGAACCCTGTGGAATCCCGCCACCTCCATGGACGACATTGCCAGGGCCGCCGGATGCAGCAAGGCCCCCCTGTACGTCTACTTTGCCAACAAGGAGGAATTGGTTGGCCTGCTGGCCCTGGAGAGCATGGAGCAGCTCCGGGCCGCCCTGGCCGACGGGCTGGCGGAGTACCAGGCGGCCGATCCCTTCAATTCCAGCACTGTGCTGAAAAAGGCGGTGGAGAACGCCCTTCGCCAGGGCGTGACCCCGTGACCAGTTCCCCAAAGACAAAAAACGCCCCCTGGACCAATGAACCGGTCCAGGGGGCGCTGCTGTGTCTGATTACTCTGCGTAGTTAGTGAAGTAGTTCTGGATGACGATGAAGGGGGTGCCCTTATCGCCGGAGCCGGAGGTCAGGTCGCACAGGGAGCCCAGCAGGTCGGTGTACTGCCGGGGGGTGGTGCCCTCGGAGCTCATGTCGCCCACCAGGTCGGCGTTTTTGGCTTTGATCTCCTTGCGGATGGCGTCCTTCAGCTCCTCGCCGGAGAGGTCGGCGAAGTCGTTGTCGGCCAGGAACTTCAGCTTCAGCTCATTGGGCTTGCCGGCCAGGCCCTGGGTGTAAGCGGGGGAGACCACGGGGTCCGCCAGCTCCCAGATGCCGCCCACGGGGTCCTTGAAGGCGCCGTCGCCGTAGATCATGGCCTCCACGTGGATGCCCCGCTCCTTCAGGATGCGGGCCTGGATGCTGTCCACCACGGGCTGGCAGTCCCGGGGGAAGAGTTTGAGCTTTTCCTCGGTGGCCTTGTTGGAGCCCAGCATGCCGTACTTGTCGTGGTAGCCGCTGCCGTCCACGGGGGAAGACATCACGTCGGCCAGGGTGTAGACCGTCTTGCCCATGGCCTGGAGCACGTCCCGGGTCTCGTTGCGGGTGTGGATGTCGCAGCAGAGGATGTTGTCGCAGAACTGGGCGATGTAGCGGCAGTCGTTGGAGAAGACGAAGGTGGCCTTGGCTCCCTCGCTCTCGATGACCTCCCGGTAGAAGTCCAGGTAGTTCACCCCGGTGAAGGGATGGACGGGGGAGCCGAAGGTGGCGATGAAGTCCTTCTCCTCAAAGTCGTACACGCCGCTGTAGCGGTTTTTCAGATAGGCCGAGCGGACCATGAGGGGGTTGCCCACCTCGTCGTTGGGATAGCTGAACAGGATGACCACCTCGTCCATGGCCCGGGCGATGCCCTTGAGGCACATGGAGAACCGGTTGCGGCTGAGGATGGGGAAGACCAGCCCCAGCTTCTTGGTGGGGAATTTATTGCGGATATCCTGGGCAACCTGATCCACAGTGACATAGTTGCCCTGGGCGCGAGCCACCACGGACTCGGTGACGGCGATGACGTCCCGGTCTTTCAGGGTGTAGCCGTCTGCCTGTTCGGATGCGTAGACACTGTTTACCACGATATCGACGATGTCGTCCCCTTCGCGGATGATGGGGCCTTGGATGCCTCTGGAAATAACGCCTGCCATGGTGATGTCCTCCAATTATCATAAAGAATAGGATCATTTCATCAGAAAAAATACCGCAACTATTATACAGGTCTCACCGGGGAATAGCAAGTTTTTTTCGCGAAAAAACGCCGATTTCCCATCCGTTCCGGAAAAGACTGGGGGGATTGGGCTTGCGGCAGGGGGGAAGTTCCTGTATAATAATGCCCACTGAAGAAGACCGCTTGGCTGCGGCCGGGCGTGTCATTGCCTCAAAAATACCACGAAAAAGGAGGACCCTGCTTTGCAGAAAATCCCACCTTACAACGGGTTCGAGCTGGGGCCCATCCGTCCCCCCAGCGAGGCCTACAGCCTGCTGCTGCGGATCAACCGGGGCTGCGGCTGGAACAAGTGCCGCTTCTGCGGCTTTTACCGGGATGTGCCTTTCAGCATCCGCCGGGCGGAGGACGTGAAAAAGGACATCGACCTGGTGAAATACTGGGTGGATGTGTTCCAGGAGAAGCAGCCCCCCCGCCAGGCCAAGTCCGAGGCCGATTACGAGGCCTGCTCCATGGCCTACCACTGGATGCAGAGCGGCATGCGCTCGGTGTTCTTCCAGGACGGCAACGGCCTGCTCATGAACCCCGACGAGCTCACCGACGTGCTGGAGTACCTCAACGCCACCTTCCCCCAGATCCAGCGGATCACCACCTACGCCCGGTCCGACACCATCAACCGCCTGAAACCCGAGCGGCTGAAACGCTATGCGGAATTAAAACTCAACCGCTTCCACATCGGCCTGGAGACGGGCAACGACGAGATTCTTAAACTCATGCGCAAGGGGACCACCAAGCAGGCCCAGATCGAGGCCGGCATCAAGGCCATGGCCGCGGGCATTGAGATCAACGAGTTCTACATGCCCGGCATGGGCGGCCGGGAATACGCCCGCCAAAGCGCCCTGGACACCGCCGACGTGATGAACCAGGTGAACCCCGACTTCATCCGCATCCGCTCCATGGCCCTGGCGGAGAACCTGGAGATGTACGAGGACTACGAAAAGGGCATCCTCACCCGGCCCAACGACATTGAGACCATCCATGAGATCCGTCTGTTCATCGAGAACCTCCACGGCATCAACAGCTGGGTGGACAGCGACCACATCCTGAACATCCTCCTGGAGCTGAAAGGCCGCCTGCCCCAGGACAAGGACAACATGCTGGCCCTCATCGACTACTTCCTGGCCCTGCCCGAGGACCAGCAGAACATCTTCCGCCTGGGCCGCCGCCTGGGCCTCATGGGCGAGCTGCGGGACCTGAAAAACCACGTCTTAGTGGACAAGGTGAAAGAGACCATGGAACGCGCCCAGGTGGACAAGACCAACATCGACGCCGTCTGCGACCGGCTGATGATCCGGTGTATTCCCATCTGAACCCATAAGAACATTAGAAGATTCCCCCGAGCCGGTGACCAAAACCGGTTCGGGGGAATCTTTATGAGGGCTGTGACCTGTGGGAGGCGATAGAGCCTCAATCCACCCAGGCCACCGCCCGAACAGGGGCCCCATCGGCCTGCTGGAAATGGAGGGGGAGGGCGGCGAAGGTGACCGCCTGGCCGCAGAGCTGGCCCAGGCCCCGGAGATTTTCCACCGTGACCATGTCGTGGGAAAAAAGGACGTGGTGGACGGGGAAGGCCGTGCTGTCCATGGGGTCCACGCTCATGGCGTCCACCCCGATGCCTTTCAGGCCCAAAGAGGCGGCGTACCGGGCAGCGGGAAGGGTGAGAACAGGGAAGTCCCCGAAATAGTCCGGGCTGTCCCAGTGCCGGTCCCAGCCGGTGTGGAGGAGGAGGAATTCGGCCTCCTCCAGGCCGGGGATGGCCCGGAGCATCTCCTCGGTGATCTGGCCGCCGGGGCCCAGAGGGGAACAGTCCAGCACCCAGGCCCGGCCCAGGAACCGGGCCACGTCCTTTTCGTCCAGGCACTGGCCCTGGGCGGTCATGTGGGCGGGGGCGTCCATGTGAGTGCCCGTGTGGGAGCTCATGTGAAGCAGGGTCTCCCGAAAGCCGTCTTTCTGGAGGGTATTGGCGGTGGTGAGCAGGGCGGGCTCGGTGCCGGGGTAGACCATGGTGTCGCTGGAGACCACGTGGGTCAGGTCGTAAACTTTCATCACAAACACACCTTTCTTTTTGGAGCTGCCTTTAGTATAATGGGGAAAATGGCATTTGTAAAACGAATGTTATTTCTGAAGTCAATCAGTAATTTTTATGGAAGGTGAAGCCAATGACTCCAGAGACCTGCCGCGTTTTTCTCCACCTGACCGAGAGCGGCAACCTAACCGCCACCGCCCAGGCCCTGGGCTACACCCAGTCAGGGGTGAGCCACATCCTGAAAACCCTGGAGGAGGAATGTGGCCTGCCTCTGATGATCCGGGGCCGCAAGGGGGCCCGCCTGACCCCCGCGGGGGAGGAACTGCTGCCCTATTTCCGCAGCCTCTGCCGGGCGGAGGAGGCCCTGCTGGAGCAGGCCCAAAGCCTGCGGGGTCTGGAGCAAGGCCGCCTTCGGGTGGGCTCGGTGCCCAGTCTCTCCGCCTGCCTGCTGCCCCGGCTGCTGGGGCAGCTCCGCCGCAGGCACCCGGGCATCCAGGTCCAGCTCCGCCACGGGGAGTATAAAGAGCTGGAGCAATGGCTTCTGGAGGGGGAGCTGGACTGCGCCTTTCTGGCCCCGCCGGTGTCCCCCCGCCTGGCTGCCCGGCTGCTGCTGGAGGACCGCATCGTAGCCGTTTTGCCCCAGGGCCACCCTCTGGCCTGCCAGGAGAAGATCACCGGCCAACAGCTCCGTGCCCAGCCCTTCATCCGGTTTGAGGAGGGGTGGGATACGGAGATCCGGGACGCCTTGGCCGCCATGGATTTGCAGCCGGAGGAGGTCCTCACCGTTCAAGACGACTACGCCATCCTGTCCATGGTGGAGCACGGCCTGGGGGTCAGCGTCCTGCCGGAGCTCATCCTCACCACCCATCCCTACCAGGTGGAGGTCCGGGAGCTGGACCCGCCCGCCCGGCGGCAGATGGCCTTCGCCTGGCGGAAAGAGGAGACCCCGCTGCCGGCCTTGACAGCCTTTCGCCGCGTGGTGGAGGGGATCACGCCATCCCTCTGAACCGCAAGAAAGGTCCCGCTGCGTATGGCGGGCACCCGTTAAACAGTCATACCGGAACACAACACGATGATGGAAATGTCTACTGTTCCGCAGGCGGTATTCCATTGGAGATACCTTCACCAGAATGCGAAAAAACGCTCAAAATCGGCGTTGCAATTCTGTCAGATTTGTAGTATAGTTACAATTAAATGGTGTATGTTGCTTCTGCGGAAAAGAACGTTCTCGACAAACAATCAAAACAAGGAAAGGAAATGATTTCATGAAAAAAAGAATGGTGGCAGTACTTCTGACCCTGTGCGCGCTTCTGGCCCTTCTGCCAGGCAGCGCCCTGGCGGCAGAGAAGTTCGACAAGGTGTCCATCCACTATCAGACTGTTCGGGGAAAATGGAATGGGGAGTACCGGGAGGTGGAAAGGGCGAGTGCCACGGTGGACCTCTCCAACGGATACATGGTGTGGGCGGACGTGCCCTTTTGGGCTGAGAAATATACCTACTATGATTACGACCAGAACCGGTATGTCGAAGGCTCTGGCTCCTACACAGAGAAGAAATGGGTTTACGTCATGGGCCCCGGCTGCCAGATCACAGTCAACGACCCGTTCTGGGGAACTGACGGCATTTTGTGCGATGATGATGGCAGAATAAATGTTGAATACATGGACGAAGATTATGACAAACCAATCAGCTACACCGATACGAAGGCCGGCTTTGTCAGGGACAGCGAGTCCATCGCTTTTGTGGGGATGAAGGGGCAGGACCTTCTGGACTGCCTGACTGCCAAAGAATCTGAGGGCAAGCTCTTCAGAATTTGGCTCTATGACGGGATCGCCGAGAGCGAGATTTACATCTATGCGGCCGGCGGCAGCGAGATCCCCGCCTGGCTGGAACGGGAAAAGCCCTCCTCCTGGGCGGCGGCGGATGTGGATGCGGCCATTGCCGCCGGCCTTGTGCCCATGTACCTCCGGGATGACTACACCCAGCCCATCACCCGTGCGGAGTTCTGTTCCCTTGGCGTTGCTCTCTATGAGACGTACACGGGCAAGGAAATCGAAAGGCTGAAAGATTTGTCCTTTGATGATACCATTGCGCTGGATGTGTTGAAGATGGCCAGTCTCGGCATCGTAAACGGAGTGGGGAACAAGTTGTTTGACCCGGACGCTGCCCTGAACCGGGAGCAGGCGGCCACCATACTGGCCCGGCTGTCTGAAAAGATGGGCCATTCTCTGGAGAAGGGGAACGCTACCTTTAGGGATAGTGCCTCGGTGTCCTCTTGGGCTGTCGAAGCCGTGGGCCAGGTGCAGGCAGGTGGTATCATGGGCGGCGTCGGCAATAATACGTTCTCCCCGAAAGACAAATACACCCGTGAGCAGAGCGTTGTCACGATCCTGCGCCTGTACGGGATGGTAGCGCAGTAACGGCCATCCATGGACATCTGAATTGCGCACTTCTATACATGGCAAGCATGTATGTGCGCTCTATGAGGCTGAACGGGCCGGACATCCAAATGTCCGGCCCGTTTTCCTGTAAAAGAAAAATCTGAAAGAGAAAACGGCGTGACCCCGAAAGGCCACGCCGCAACCCCTTGAAAACGCTGTGTTTCAGCAAATTTTCGAAAAGAAAGCGAAATTACTTCAGCTCCACCTTGGCGCCGACTTCTTCCAGCTTCTTCTTCAGCTCTTCAGCCTCGTCCTTGGAAACGCCTTCCTTGATGGCCTTGGGAGCGGCCTCGACAACAGCCTTGGCGTCAGCCAGGCCCAGGCCGGTGATCTCACGGACAGCCTTGATGACCTTGATCTTCTCGTCGCCGAAGCTTGCCAGCACGACGTCGAACTCGGTCTTCTCAGCAGCGGCCTCAGCAGCGGGAGCAGCAGCGGCAGCAACAGCAACGGGAGCAGCGGCGGAAACGCCGAACTCGTCTTCCAGAGCGTGAACCAGCTCGGACAGCTCCAGGACGGTCAGGGCCTTAACTTCTTCGATCAGAGCAGTGATCTTTTCGCTTGCCATAATAGTGTACCTCCAAAAGTAAAGTAAAAATAAGTTTTTATGTTATGATGCGTACAAATTGTACAGTGCCGGAGAGGGGAGGATTACTCGCCCTTCTGGTCGGCGATGGCCTGCATCACGCGGGCCAGGCCGGAGATATTGGCGTCCAGAACGGTAGCCAGACCCCGGATGGGAGCGATAAGGGTACCCAGGACGGTAGCCACCAGAACCTCTCTGCTGGGCAGGTCGGCCAGGGCCTTGACCTCGTCCACGGAAATGACCTTGCCGTCCACGAAGCCGGACTTGATAAAGAACTTCTCCTGGGGAGCCAGCTTCTTAGAGAACTCGGCAACCACCTTGGCGGCGGCTACGGGGTCACCCTCGCACAGAGCGATGGAAGTGGTGCCCTCCAGAACGTCGCACAGCTCGTCCAGGCCGGCATTCTTGGCGGCAAAGCGAGCCAGGGTGTTCTTCATGACGAAGTACTCCACGCCGTTCTCGCGCATCTTGGCGCGCAGCTCGGTGTCCTCTGCCACGGTAATGCCCTTGTAGTCCACAATGACGCCGGCGGCGGCATTCTGGAACTTCTCGGTCAGAGAAGCGACGATGGCCTGTTTCTCGCTGAGAATCTTTGCGTTAGGCATGCTGTTGTTTCACCTCCAAATTGAGAATGTGAACCAAAGAAAAAACGTTCCTGGTCCCAAAAGACACAAGAACGTGAGGCAATCATAGATAACGATCATATGAACTGCATCCTCGGCAGGATTTATGGGGTACCTGCTGTCTTTGGAACGCTTAACTATTTTACCATCCCGGAAAGGTGCTGTCAAGCACCTTTCCGGGAAATGATAACAAATTTTTTGCGCTTTTTGCCGGAAAATTAACCCAGCTTGGCAGCGTTGACCTTGATGCCAGGGCCCATGGTGGAAGCCACCACGCAGCTCTTGATATAGGTGCCCTTGGCAGCGGCGGGCTTGGCCTTGAGAATGGCGCCCACCAGGGTGTTGAAGTTCTCGCCCAGCTTCTCTGCGCCGAAGGAGACCTTGCCGATGGGGCAGTGGATGATGTTGGTCTTGTCCAGACGATACTCTACCTTACCGGCCTTGGCTTCCTGGACGGCGTTGGCCACGTTGGGGGTGACGGTGCCGGCCTTGGGGGAGGGCATGAGGCCCTTGGGGCCCAGAACCTTACCCAGACGGCCCACCACGCTCATCATGTCGGGGGAAGCGATGACTACGTCGAAGTCGAACCAGTTTTCCTGCTGGATCTTCTGGGCCAGATCGGCCTCGCCCACGTAATCGGCGCCGGCTTCCTTGGCGGCGTCGGCCTTGTCGCCCTTGGCGAAGACCAGCACGCGGGGCACCTTGCCGGTGCCGTGAGGGAGCACGATGGCGCCGCGGACCTGCTGGTCGGCGTGACGGGAGTCGACGCCCAGCTTCACGTGGAGCTCTACGGTCTCATCGAACTTGGCGGGGGCGGTCTTCACAATCAGATCCATGGCCTCTGCGGTGTCATACAGAGTGGCCTTGTCGATCTGCTTTGCGCTGTCCTGATACTTTTTTCCTCTAAACATATCTCTTACCCTCCTGCCTTACTCGCCAACGACAACGCCCATGGAGCGGGCGGTACCGGCAATCATGCTCATGGCGGCCTCGATGCTGGCGGCGTTCAGGTCGCGCATCTTGGTCTCGGCAATCTTGCGAACGTCTTCCTTGCTGATGGTGGCAACCTTATCCTTGTTGGGCACACCGGAGGCCTTCTCGATGTTGCAGGCCTTCTTGATGAGAACGGCTGCGGGAGGGGTCTTGGTGATGAAGGAGAAGGAGCGGTCGGCGTAAACGGTGATGACCACGGGGATGATCAGACCGGCGTCGTTCTTGGTGCGCTCATTGAATTCCTTGGTGAAGGCGGAAATGTTGATGCCGTGCTGACCCAGAGCGGGGCCAACAGGGGGAGCCGGCGTTGCCTTGCCGGCAGGGATCTGCAGTTTAACGTATCCAGTTACTTTCTGTGCCACTTAGAGCACCTCCATTATGAAAATGTGGTTGGACGGAGCGGGGGACCGCTCCTCCCACGCCCGCAGGGAAGCTGCGGGGTTAGATGGATTCAATTTGATCCAAATCCAGTTCCACCGGGGTTTCCCGGCCGAACATGGAGACGACAACCCGAACCTTTTGGCGCTCGGGGTCGATCTCTTCCACGATGCCGAGGAAGGATTCCAGTGCGCCGTCGGTGATGCGAACGTTGTCGCCGACCTGGTAGGTCACAACGACCTCCCGCTTTTCCACGCCCAGGGAGGCGATCTCCGCCTCGGTGAGGGGGATGGGCTTGTTGCCCGAACCGACAAAGCCGGTGACCCCGCGCACGTTGCGCACCAGGTGCCAGGTTTCGTCGGTCATCACCATCTTCACCAGCACATAGCCGGGGAAGACCTTGCGTTCCACGGTTTTGGTGCCGGAGTCGGTGATTTCGGTGACGGTCTCCATGGGGATGTTCACGCCCAGGATCAGGTCGCCCATGTTGCGGTTTTCCACGGCCTTTTCGATGGTGGCTTTTACGGTGTTTTCATAACCCGAATAGGTGTGCGCCACATACCATTTTGCTTCTTCAGCCATATTCCGTCACCTTTTCGTTACGAACGGCCGAAGAGGGAGAGGAGAGCGTCGATGACGGAGCTTGCAATGCCATCGAAGATCCAGACGATGATGCCCACAACAATGACGCAGACAATCACGATGCCCGTCTTTTTCAGGGTATCAGCCCGGGTGGGCCAGGCGACCTTTTTCAGCTCAGCCTTCAGCTCCCGGAAGAAACGGCCCAGGCGCTTGAAAAAGCCGGGCTTTTTCTCCTTGGCCTTTTCCTTTGCCTTGTCCGCCTTGGCGGGCTTGGTCTCCTTTGCCTTCTCCTGCGCCGCGTCCTGGTTCATCTTTTCTTTTTCAGACATTCAGTTCCACCCTTCTTTCTTACAGGGAATGTGGGCCATCATCACTTAGTCTCGCTATGAACGGTGTGCTTTCTGCAGAAGGGGCAGTACTTGTTCATCTCTAAGCGGTCGGGGGTATTCTTCTTGTTCTTCATAGTGTTGTAGTTGCGCTGCTTGCACTCATTGCATCTGAGGGTGATCTTCACCCGTGCGCCGGCTTTTGCCATTTGCGGCACCTCCTTTACGATGTTCGGCCCCGGGAAAAACAAAACGCCGGAAGTCGGCCTTTCGCCTGTCCACAGGCGATTCCGATCCCGGCGAATCTCATCTGGGCTTTGTGAAATAAGCACAAAGAAAAAATACGGCTGGATCGGCCTCGTTTGCCTCCCTATGTCCAAAGTGGTCCAGGGTTTGCGGACGTATACCGTAATACGCGCGCAAAAAATAAGCCCTTTTCATAGGTGTAACAATTCTACCATGGGCCCGTCCCCTCTGTCAAGCACAATTTATACAATATAGAAAGAATCCCAGCCATGGGGAGCGACAATTTGGACAGAGATCCGGGGGCGTCTATTCCTCACGCCGAGAAACCCCCAACGCCCGCCCTCATCCGACCCGGCCCGGAGGGCCGGCCCACCTTCCCCCCCAGGGGAAGGCGATTGGCAAGCCCTGGAAGGCTTATGTAGAAAAATACCGTAGCAATAACCCCAACGTAGCATAGCACGTAGGCTTCCCCTCGGGGGGGGGAAGCTGTCAGCGCAGCTGACTGATGAGGGGGCGATCCGGAATATCGTCGGGTAGAAGGCAGCGAAGGGATTCCCCAGGAGGGATAAGGGTTACCTCCCCCAACCCCGCCGAAAGGCCGCCCCGCCCTTGACAAGCCCCCGGCCAAACGGTAAGATACCTCTTACAAGGAACAGGAAGTGATACCATGCGCATTATGGCAATCGACTACGGCGACGCCCGCACCGGCGTTGCCGTATCCGACCCCACTGGGGTTCTGGCCGGCCAGACCTTCCTCATCAAAAGTCGGAAGGCCGACGTGGTCCTGGCCGAGCTGGTGGCCCTCGTCCAGAAGCAGGGGGCCGAGGAGTTAGTCATGGGCTACCCCCGGAACATGGACGGAACGGTGGGCCCCAGGGCGGAGAAATACGCCGCCTTCGCCAAGCGGCTGGAGGAGGCCGCCGGCATGCCCGTGGTCCTGTGGGACGAGCGCCGGACCACGGTGGACGCCCACCGGATCTTAGGGGAGCAGGGCATCCGGGCCAAAAACCGGAAGGACAAAATCGACTCGGTGGCCGCCACTTTGATTTTAGAAGGCTATCTGGACTGGAAACGCATCCAGGCCCAACGAAAGGAAAGGGAGGAGAAGAACCCATGAGACAGGAAGACCTTGCACTGCAATACCACACCCATTGCCGCCCCGGAGATGTGGGTCGCTATTGCATCCTGCCCGGGGACCCGGGCCGCAGCGACCTCATTGCCCGGCATTTTGACAACCCGGTCCATGTAGATTACCGCCGGGAGTTTAACATCTACACCGGCACCCTCTTGGGGGAGAAGGTCACCGTCTGCTCCACGGGCATCGGCGGCCCCTCGGCGGTGATCGCCATGGAGGAGCTCCGCGCCGTAGGGGCCGACACCTTTATCCGCACCGGCACCTGCGGGGGGATCAACCTGGAGGTCCAGAGCGACGACCTGGTCATCGCCAGCGGCGCCGTCCGCCACGAGGGGACCAGCCGGGAGTACGCCCCCATTGAGTTCCCCGCCGTGCCGAGCTACGAGGTCCTCGACGCCTTGGTGGACGTGGCCAAGACCATGGGCCACCGCTGGCACGTGGGGGTGGTCCAGTGCAAGGACTCCTTCTACGGCCAGCACGCCCCCAACCGCATGCCCGTGGCCTATGAGCTCAATGCCAAGTGGGAGGCCTGGAAACGCCTGGGGGTCCTGGCCAGCGAGATGGAGTCCGCCGCCCTCTTCACCTGCGCCGCCGCCACGGGGGTCCGGTGCGGCGCGGCCTTCCATGTGGTGTGGAACCAGGAGCGGGAAAAAGCCGGCCTGGATCAGAAGGAGTCGGAGGACGTTGGCCTGTCCATCAAGCTGGCTGTGGAGACCGTCAAGGAGCTCATCCGCCGGGACCGGGCCAAGGAGGGGAGAGCATGAGCGACGACCTCCGCCGCTCCTGTATCGACTGCGCCGCCACCCGGTGCGACAACCACACCACCGGCAAGCCCTACCCCGCCTTCTGCGTCAGCCGGCAGGTGACTGGGGA
The DNA here is from genome assembly GCA_022764045.1 of Clostridiales bacterium. Lineage (GTDB taxonomy): Bacteria > Bacillota > Clostridia > Oscillospirales > Oscillospiraceae > Evtepia. The sequence continues at coordinate 34,488 of JALERU010000085.1, forward strand.
CCAGCGGGAGGCCTCGCTCAACCAGTATCTCACCGACCAGGAGGACCAAAAGCTGGCCCAGGTGGCCGCGGGCATCGAGTCCGACGGGTATCGGAAATGGCCCCGGGTCCAGGAGACCATCCTCTTCGCCAAACGGATGGGGTACCGTAAGATCGGCATCGCCACCTGTGTAGCCCTCCTCCGGGAGAGCCGCGTTTTGGCGAAAATGCTCCGGGCCAACGGCTTTGAGGTCTTCGGTGTGGGCTGTAAAACCGGGGAGATCTTCAAAACCGACCTGGGCATCGACCAGGCCCACCAGGGCCCCGGCCCCGTGGCCTGCAACCCCGTCCTCCAGGCCCAGCTCCTCAACAAGGAGGGGACCGAGCTGAACATCGTCATGGGCCTGTGCGTGGGCCACGACAGTCTCTTCTACAAGCACGCCAAGGCGGTCACCACCACCCTGATCGTCAAGGACCGGGTGCTCATTCACAACCCCGTCATGGCCCTCTACACCGCCGACAGCTACTACGCCGAGCTGATGAAACCCATCGAAGAATAAGAAAAAATCCCGTCCGGGGCACCGTAAGCCTCCGACGGGATTTTTTGCGTCCAGGATGCATAGAGTGATGGGAGAAAAGGGGGTGCTGCCATGGAAGAAAAATTCCCCGTGGCCAAGGGCTGGCTCACCTGCCGGCAGACCGGCCAGCGGGCCGAACTGCTCCTGGAGCTTCCCAACGACGGTCGGGGTCTGTATCGGGCCTGGGTCCAGGGCCCCGGCGGCGAGACCGAGCTGGGAACCCTGCTGCCCGAAGGGGGCGGCCTGCGCCTGGCCAGAAGCTTCCCCATCCAGGAGCTGCGGCGGCGGGGGTGCTGGCCGGTAACCGGGGGACAGGTCCAGATGACCTACGCCTTTTCCGGCGCCCCGTCC
>JALERU010000022.1 GCA_022764045.1 Clostridiales bacterium
TCGGCCTCCAGGGCCACCAGGGCGTGCTCCAGGGAGTCGGGCAGGTCCTCGATGCCGCAGGCGGCCCGCTCGTCGGCATCCATCTCGAAGATGTTCTCGGTGATCTCCTCGGGGGGCGTCAGGCCCTTTTCAATCCCGTCCGGGCCGGCGGCCAGGCACCCGGCCAGGGCCAGAGGGGGGTTGCTGGAGGGGTCGGGGTTGCGTAGCTCCACCCGGGTGGACTGGCCCCGGGCGGCGGGGATGCGGATGAGGGCGGAGCGGTTGGAGGCGGACCAGGCCAGATAGCAGGGGGCCTCATAGCCGGGGACCAGGCGCTTGTAAGAGTTTACCAGGGGGTTGGTGATGGCGGTCATGCCCTTCACGTGGGCCAGCAGGCCGGCGATGAAGGAGTAGGCCTCCTTGGAAAGCCCCCGCTCCCCGTCGGGGTCGAAGAAGATGTTTTTGCCGTTCTTGAACAGGGACATATTGATGTGCATCCCCGAGCCGGCGGTGCCGTAGATGGGCTTTGGCATAAAGGTGGCGTGGAGGCCGTTGGCATAGGCGATCTTTTTCACGGTCTGCTTGAAGGTGATGATATTGTCGGCGGCGCTGAGGGCGTCGGCGTATTTGAAGTCGATCTCGTGCTGGCCGGCGGCGCACTCGTGGTGGGAGGCCTCGATCTCGAAGCCCAGGGCCTCCAGGGCCAGGCAGATCTCCCGGCGGGTGTAGTCGCCGTGGTCGATGGGGCCCAGGTCGAAGTAGCCGGCCTCGTCGCTGGTCTTGGTGGTGGGCTTGCCGTCCTTGTCGATCTCAAAGAGGAAGAACTCGCACTCGGGGCCCACGTTGAAGGTGTAGCCCAGGTCGGCCGCCTTTTTCAGCACCCGCCGGAGAGTGCCCCGAGGGTCGCCGATGAAAGGGGTGCCGTCGGGGTTGCACACGTCACAGATGAGGCGGGCCACCTTGCCCTGCTGTTCGTACCAGGACAGGATGGTGAAGGTATCCAGGTCGGGATAGAGGTACTGGTCGGATTCGTGGATTCGGGTAAAGCCCTCGATGGAGCTGCCGTCGATGGAAATCTGGTTGCTCACGGCCTTCTGGATCTGAGAGGCGGTGATGGCCACGTTTTTCGCCTGGCCGAACATGTCGGTGAACTGCATGCGGATGAAGTCGACGCCTTCTTCCTCTACCATGCGGATGATGTCTTCCTTGGTGTATTTGCTCATTAAGATCAGTTCCCCTTTCCCGTTACACATTCCATAAAAAAGGACAAGTCAGCCTCGGATTCCGAAGCACTCGTCCGCTTCCTTTCGATTATAGTATCCTTGGGCTAACCTGTCAAGAAAAAAGTCGCGTTTGGGGGGAGCCTGCCACGGTGAAAGGTGGCAGCGATCACCTTCTATCCGCCGATCTTCCAGATCGCCCCCTCATCAGTCAGCTCCGCTGACAGCTATGGTTTAAGGTGGCTTCGCATTAGATTGTATCGAACTGTCCCCCCGGACAGTTCGCCCCCCAAGGGGAAGCCTACGTGCTTAGCTATGCTGGAGGTTATTACTACGGTATTTTTCTACATAAGCCACACAGGCTTTGCCAATCGCCTTCCCCTGGGGGGGAAGGTGGGCCGGCGAAGCCGGGTCGGATGAGGGCGAGCCTGGAGGATTCCACGGCGTGGGTAATAGACGCACCGGCGTAAGGTGGCAACGGGATTTCTCTACCCGCCGTCACTACCATATCGCCCCCTCATCAGTCAGCTCCGCTGACAGCTTCCCCCCGAGGGGAAGCCTACGTGCTATGCTACGTTGGTGTGATTGCTACGGTAGTTTTCTACAGTAAGCCACACAGGCTTTGCCAACGCCTTCCCCTGGGAGGGAGGGATAGGAATTGTACAGGGCGGAGGGGGAAAGGGCTTGCCTGCTTTGGCGGCATCGTGGAAAATCAGAAAACCCTGCGGCAAGGCATTGCAAATTGAGCGGGTTTGTGGGAAAATAAGTAAGGAATCATAGGCGAACCCCTCTTTGGGCCGCCAGGCAATAAGCGCAGCGCGGGTGCCCAGGTCCGCCGCGGGTGAACCAGACTGGAAAGGGTCGATGAACAATGACAAAGCTGGAACAGATTTACGAAGGAAAAGCCAAAAAGGTATTTCGAACCGATGACCCTGCGCGCTTCATCGTGGAGTACAAGGACGACGCCACCGCTTTTAACGGCCTGAAAAAGGGAACCATTGCCGGGAAGGGCGCCATCAACAACCAGATGACCAACCGCCTCATGGCGCTGCTGGAGAAGCAGGGCGTTCCCACCCACTTTGTAGAAGAACTGAGCGAGCGGGAAACCGTGGTCAAAAAGGTGGAAATTGTTCCCCTGGAGGTCATCATCCGCAATATTTCCGCCGGTCACTTCGCCCAGAACTACGGGGTGGAGGAGGGCGTCGTTTTTGACGAGCCCACCATCGAGTTCTCCTACAAAAACGACGACCTGGGCGACCCCCTCATCAATTCCTATCACGCCCGGGCTCTGAAGCTGGCCACCCGGGAGGAGATCGACACCATTGTCCGCCTGGCCTTCCAGGTGAACAAGGTCCTCCAGGAATTCTTCCTGACCATCGGCATCAAGCTGGTGGACTTCAAGCTGGAGTTTGGCCGCCTGAGCGATGGAACCATCGTCCTGGCCGACGAGATCTCCCCCGACACCTGCCGCCTGTGGGACAAGGAGACCAACGAGAAGCTGGATAAAGACCGCTTCCGCCGGGACCTGGGCAATGTGGAGGGCGCCTATCAGGAGGTCATGGGCCGCCTGTTGGGCAAGCAGCCCTGACGCCGGAGGCCCGGGAAGCCCCCGGACCGTGCCCCGGCACATCAAGAAAAGGAGGAAACACTTATGTGTGGAATCGTCGGGTTTACCGGCAGCCAGAACGCGGCCCCCATCCTGCTGGACGGGCTGAAGAAGCTGGAATACAGAGGCTATGACTCCGCCGGCATGGCGGTGCTGGGCCAGGATGGCATTCAGATGATCAAAACCACCGGCATGATCAAAAACCTGGACAGCAAAACCCAGGGGGGCGCGGCCCTGCCCGGGGCCGCCGGCATCGGCCACACCCGTTGGGCCACCCACGGGGAGCCCAGCGACGTCAACGCCCACCCCCACATGAGCAACGACGACAAGTTCGCCATTGTTCACAACGGCATCATTGAAAACTACGCCCAGCTGCGGGAAGAGCTCAAGGCCAAGGGCGTGACCTTTAAGAGCGAGACCGACACCGAGGTCATCGCCCAGCTGCTGGGCCAGTATTACGAGGGCGACCTGAAAAAGGCCGTGCTGAAAACCGTGGCCCGGCTGGAAGGGGCCTATGCCCTGGGCATCCTCTGCGCCGAGGAGGGCGGCCGCCTCATCGCCACCCGCCACGCCGCCCCGCTGATCGTGGGCGTAGGCATCGGGGAGAACTATTTCGCCTCCGACGTCACCGCCCTGGTGGCCTACACCAAGAACGTGATCTACTTAGAAGACGGCGAGATCGCCGACCTCACCCCCGACGCCATCACCGTCTATGACAGCCTGGGCAGAGAGACCCAGAAGGATGTGTCCCGGATTACCTGGGACATCGCCGCGGCGGAAAAGGGGGGCTACGACCACTTCATGCTCAAGGAGATCATGGAGCAGCCCAACGCCATCAAGTCCACCATCGAGCCCCGGATCAAGGACGGGGAGGTGGTTCTGGACGACTTCTCCCTGTCCGACGAGGACCTGAAACAGATCAACAAGATTATGATTACCGCCTGCGGCTCGGCCTTCTACGCCGGCAGCGTGGGCAAGTATGTCATTGAGGAGCTCTGCCGGATTACCGTGGAGGCAGATCTCGCCTCGGAGCTCCGTTACCGCAACCCCCTGGTGGATGAGCACACCCTGCTGGTGGTGGTCTCCCAGTCGGGGGAAACCGCTGACACCATTGCCGCCATGAAGGAGTGCAAGGCCCGGGGCGCCCGGGTGCTGGCCATTGTCAACGTGGTGGGCAGCACCATCGCCAAGCTGGCCGACGACGTGATCTACACCTGGGCCGGCCCCGAGATCGCCGTGGCCACCACCAAGGGCAACACCACCCAGGTGGCCGTGAAGGACCTGCTGGCCGTGTATTTGGCCCGCCGCCTGGGCAAACTGGATGATCAGAGGAACCGGGAGCTGATCGACGCCATCCTCCAGTTCCCCAGCCTCATCCAGCGGGCCATCGACCTCAACCCCAACCTGCCCGCCCTGGC
>JALERU010000034.1 GCA_022764045.1 Clostridiales bacterium
TATGGAGTAAGGCACGACGTAGACTATGTCGTAGATAGGCCGGAGGTGGAAGTGCAGTAATGTATGGAGCTGACCGGTACTAATAAGCCGAGGGCTTGACCTGAGTCTCAGGTTAAGAGAAGAATATGCAGGCGCTTGCGAGACATACAACAGGTACTTTGTTCAGTTTTGAGGGTGCGAAAAGCATAGCCTCAACCTTTCCTGAAAGAAAGAGTAGAGAGGAACAGTCTTGTAGCGAGGAATCGTATTTCTACCCCAGCCATACGAAACCAAGCCAGCATAAAGTTCTTTTTGCATACTTTTTCTTTCAAGAAAAAGTATGCACCTTTAGCTCAGCTGGTAGAGCACCTGACTCTTAATCAGGGTGTCCAGGGTTCGAGTCCCTGAAGGTGTACCAATCCCCGCTCAAGAGGGCGGGGAACCATGGCCCGTTGGTCAAGCGGTTAAGACGGCGGCCTCTCACGCCGCAAACATGGGTTCGATTCCCGTACGGGTCACCACGTTTTGGTTGACAAAACGCGAAAAATTTGATAAGCTGTTGAAGAAACAGCCAGTTGGTGTTGATTGCAGTGAGGGTCCACCCGTTCCCATCCCGAACACGGAAGTTAAGCTCACTTGCGCCGAAGATACTTGTTTGGAGACGAACCGGGAAAATAGGTAACGCCAACACAGAACAGGACAGCCGATGGGCTGTCCTGTTTTCGTTTGATACGATAACTTGCTCGAAATCGTTCAAAGGAGTGGGTACGAAATGGATATCACCTTGCACTATGCAGAAAAGGGGCAGGGGAGACCGCTGATTCTTCTCCACGGCAACGGGGAGGATCACACCTATTTTGTCCACCAAATGGAATATTTCTCCCGGACCCGTCGCGTCATCGCGCTGGATACCCGGGGACACGGCAAGTCCCCGCGGGGGACGGCTCCCTTTACCATCTGGCAATTTGCGGAGGATCTGCTCCATTTTATGGACAGCCAGGGGCTAGCACAAGGGGATCTTTTGGGCTTTTCTGACGGCGGGAATATCGCGCTGACCTTCGCCCTCCGGCATCCGGAGCGCATCGGCCGGCTGATTATGAATGGCGCCAACCTGGACCCCTCTGGGGTAAAGCCCTCGGTGCAGCTCCCCATTGTCCTCGGGTATCACATGGCGTCCCTCTTTGCGGGGAAACGTCCAAAAGCTCGAAAAAACGCGGAGCTTCTGGCACTGATGGTAAAGGAACCTAAGATCCAACCGGAAGCACTGAAAAAGATCCCCAATCCCACCCTGGTCATTGCCGGAACAAAGGATATGATCAAGGAGGACCACACGAGGCTAATCTTCCGCAGTTTGCCCCATGGTGAGCTGGCTATTTTGCCAGGGGATCATTTCCTGGCAAATAAGGAGCATGAGAGCTTCAACCAAAGGGTGGCGGCTTTTTTGGACAAAGACTGAAGTGGATTCCCACTCTTGCCATCTGGGGAAAAGATGCGTATAATAGTGATATCCATAATTCCGCCAGGACGGGGGGAGCGATATGTCCAATACCGTTGGTGTTTATATTCACATTCCATTCTGCAAAAGTAAATGTGACTACTGTGATTTTTACTCCCTGGCCGGTCAGGAGGAATTGATGGACCGGTATCAAAAGGCGCTGCTGGCCCAGCTGAAATCCTTTGCGCCCCGCCTGAAGGGCTGGGTGGCTGACACCATCTATTTCGGGGGCGGAACCCCCTCTTACTATGGAGAGAAGCGGCTGCGGGAGCTTTTGGGCGCCGTGCAGCGCCTGTTTACGGTGAGCAAGCAGGCGGAGATCACGGTGGAGTGCAACCCAGACAGCGTGGATTGGCGGTCTATGGCCCGTCTGCGGCGGGCGGGGGTGAACCGGATCTCCCTGGGCGTGCAGTCCACCGACGCCCAGCAGCTGCGGTGCATCCATCGCATCCACACCCCCAAGCAGGTGGCCCAGGCGGTGGCCGACATCCGGCAGGCCAAGCTGGACAACCTCAGCCTGGACCTGATCTATGGCCTGCCCGGCCAGACCATGGCCTCCTGGGAGGAGACCCTTCAGAAGACCATCGCCCTGAAGCCCGATCATATCTCCTGCTACGGTCTCAAGGTGGAGGAAGGCACCCCCATGGCCCGCCAGGTGGCATTGGGGCTGGAACTACCCGACGGAGATTTCCAAGCGGACCTCTACCTCCGTGCTGTAGAGCTGCTGCAGCAGGGAGGCTACCGCCAATATGAGATCTCCAACTTCTCTAAACCGGGGAAGGAGTCGCGGCATAACCTGAAATATTGGATGGGCCGGGAGTATGTGGGTTTTGGCCCCGGCGCCCACTCCTATTTCGGCGGCCAGCGCTACGCCTATCCCAGGGACTTGGAGGGTTATCTCCAGGCGGCGCCCGGAGCCGTTGCCCCCATGGAGGACATCCAGCTCATTACCCCTCCGGAGCAGGCGAAGGAATATCTTCTCCTGCGGATGCGCACCCTGCGGGGCATTGAGGAGTGGGAATACCGCCGAAAATTTGGCCTGAATTTCGAGCCACTGGCCCGGAGGCTGGAGTTTTTTGAGGGCCACCACTGGGTGGAACAGTCCGACCACCGCTGGCACTTTACCCCCCAGGGCTTTTTGCTCTCCAATACGTTGATTATAGAACTCCTGGAGGCCCAGGCAAGGACCATCCAGGGGCAAAAATACTGGAAGGAACTCATCGGCCAGACCGATGCCGACCAGGACGCAATCTCTCTCGATCCCGGAAAGGAGAACCCATGAAGTACATTTTGATCATCGGGGACGGCATGGCCGATAACCCCGTTCCCAGCCTGGGAAACAAAACCCCCCTCCAGCAGGCCAACATCCCCGTGATGGACGCCTTGGCCGCCAAGGGAGAGGTGGGAAATGTTGTCAACTGCCCCAACGGCCTGCCCGCCGGCAGCGACACTGCCATTCTGTCGATCTTCGGGGCAGACCCCAACGTCTGCTACACCGGCCGCTCTCCCCTGGAGGCCGCCGCCACCGGGATTCAGCTCCAGCCGGGAGACGTGTCTTACCGGTGCAATATGGTGGCTTATGAGGACAACGACCTTCCCTTTGAGGAGAAGAAAATCCTCTCCCATTCAGGGGGCTCTATTGAGGGGGAGCAGTCCATTCAGTTGGTGACTGACCTCTTCCAGGACCCCACCTTCCAGCAGACCGCCAAGAAGGCCGGTATGGTGGTGCATCCCGCCCCCTCTTTCCGGCACATTGCGGTGCAGTCTGGAGCCGACATCGCCGGCATCTCCCTGATCCCACCCCATGACCACCTGGGGGAGGCCATCGGCCCCATCCTGCCCTCGGGCTGCGACAACGCCGTGGTGCTAAAGGACTTGATGAAGCTGGCCCACCAGGTGCTGGACCACCACCCCATCAACGAAAAGCGCCGGGCCGAGGGGAAGCTCCCGGCCAACGGGGTCTGGTTCTGGGCCGAGGGCAGCGCCGTGGCTCTGGACTCTTTCTGGGAGAAGTATCATAAGACGGGCACCGTCATCTCCGCCGTGCCTCTGTGCTTCGGCATCGCCCGGCTGTCCGGCCTGGACATCCGGGAGGTGGAAGGCGCCACCGGCGAACTGGACACCAACTACGAGGGCAAGGTGGAGGCAGCCCTGGACGAGCTGTGGAAGGGGAAAGACTTTGTGGCCGTCCACGTGGAAGCCCCCGACGAGTGTACCCACAACGGGGACCTCCCCGGCAAGCTCCAGGCCATCCAGTGGCTGGACAGCCGGGTGGTGGGCCCCATTACCCAGGCCCTGGAGAAGGAGGGCGCCGATTACCGCCTGCTGATCCTTTCCGACCACAAGACCCTCACCGCCACACGGGGCCACGACGCCGATCCCGTGCCCTATCTGCTCTATGACAGCCGGAAGGACACCGGCCTGGGCCTGCCCTACTGCGAGGAATCCGGCCAGAAGGGCCCGGCTTACGCGGCCGGCGCACCGGTGCTGATGAAGAAATTGTTTGAGGCATAAGAAACCCCTAAGAAGAAAAGAAAAATGGAGGAAACCATCATGAGCAAGACCGCATTTTCCCCTGCCGACATCCTGCTGCCCCAGGACTGCGGCCTGACCAAGTGGGCCGTGGTGGCCTGCGATCAGTATACCTCCCAGCCTGAGTATTGGGAGCGCGTGGACAAATTTGTGGGGGACGCCCCCTCCACCCTGCGCCTGATCCTGCCGGAAAGCAAGCTGGAGAGCGACAACGTGGACCAGGAGATCAAGAAGATCAACGAGACCATGGAGCAGTACCTGGCCGAGGAGCGCCTGAAGCCCATCGAGAACACCATCATCTATCTGGAGCGGAAGCAGGACAACGGCAAGACCCGTTACGGCCTCATCGGCAAGCTGGACCTGGAGCAGTACAGCTATGAGAAGGGCTCCGGCACCCCCATCCGGGCCACCGAGGGCACCGTCCTCTCCCGGATTCCCCCTCGGATGAAGGTCCGGGAAAACGCCCCCATTGAGCTGCCCCACATCATGGTCCTCATCGACGACCCCGACAAGAAGATCATCGAGCCTCTGCGGGAAAAGAACGCCAAGAAGCAGATGCAGATGATCTACAGCGCCACCCTGATGGAAAAGGGCGGCCGGGTCTCCGGCTACCTGCTGAGCAAGGAGCAGATTGCCAAGATCGACGATCAACTGGCCGCCCTGGCCGATCCTGCGCGTTTTGCCCAGTTCTATCACGCCGAGGGCAAGCCTGTGCTGACCTTCGCCATGGGCGACGGCAACCACTCCCTGGCCACCGCCAAGGCCTGCTGGGAAAAGCTCAAGCCCACCCTGTCTGAGGCGGAGCGGGAGAGCCACCCCGCTCGGTACGCCCTGGTGGAGCTGGTGAACCTCCATGATGAGTCTCTGGAGTTCGAGCCCATCCACCGGGTCCTCTTTGGCGTGGACCCCAAGAAGCTGCTGGCCGACTTCCTGGCCGCCTATCCCGGCGCCCACTACGGCGAGGGCGAGGGCCATCAGATCACCTACGTTCTGCCCGGGGAAACCGGCGTGATCACCGTGCCCAACCCCACCGCTCAACTGGAAGTGGGGACCCTCCAGTCCTTCCTGGACAAATACCTGGAGGAAAACGGCGGCAAGATCGACTACATCCACGGTGCCGATGTGGTGAAGCAACTGGCCAGCCAGCCCGACAGCATCGGTTTCCTGCTGCCTGGTATGGGCAAGGATCAGCTCTTCCCCACCGTGATCTTTGACGGCGCCCTGCCTCGGAAGACCTTCTCCATGGGTGAGGCCCATGATAAGCGCTTCTATCTGGAAGCCCGGAAGATCAAGTGAGCTCTCTGACCCTCCAAGCCCCCGCCAAGGTCAACCTGACCCTGGACATCCTGGGCAAGCGTCCCGACGGGTATCACGAGATGGAGATGGTGATGCAGTCAGTCTCCCTCTGGGACCAGATCCACCTGGACCTGGGCTTTCCCGGCGGGGTCCGGGCGGAGTCCGGCCTGCGGTTTCTCCCCAACGACAAGGGAAACCTGGCGGTGGCCGCCGCCCTGGCTTTTCGCAAGGCCACGGGGCAGAGGTGGACGGACCTGAAAATTTCCATCCAGAAGCGCATCCCCGTCTGCGCTGGCACCGCCGGGGGCAGCAGTGACGCCGCGGCGGTGCTGCGGGGGCTGAACACCCTCACCCAGGCGGGCCTGTCCCCTGGGGAGCTGGCCCGGATCGGGGAGGGGGTGGGCTCCGATGTGCCCTACTGCGTCCTGGGCGCCACCGCCCTGGCCCAGGGCAGGGGGGAAAAGCTCACCCCGCTGCCGGGGCTGCCCCCCTGCTTCCTTCTGCTGTGTAAGCCCCGGTTTGCCATTTCCACCCCCGCACTGTTCCGGGAGTGGGACAAGAAAAAGCGCCGGCTGCGCCCGGATACCAAGGGAATGCTGGCCGCTCTGGACCAGGGAAACCTGCTGGAGGTGGCCCGGCGGATGTTCAACGTCTTTGAAGCCGTCCTGCCCCCTCACCAGCGGCGGGAGATTGAGGGGATCAAGAATACCCTCATCCAGGCCGGCGCCCTGGGCGCCACCATGAGCGGCACCGGCCCCACGGTGCTGGGGCTGTTTCAGGAGGAGGCCCTGGCGGCCCAGGCCATGGCCCAGCTGAAAGAGAACTACGACGAAGTATTTTTGACCCAACCGGTATAAACCGCGAAAACACCGTCCATACTTTCGGTATTACGAAAGAGGACGGTGTTTTTTTATGGGTGCAATACATAGGTTTTCTTTTCCCTGGCGGCGGGTGCTGGCCCTGTTTTTTGCCTGTTTGGTCTGCACGGCCCTGTGGGCGGAGGCCGCCCAGGCCCAGCTGGCGGAGAAGGTGATCCGGCTTCATGTGCTGGCCAACTCCGACACAGAGGCCGACCAGACCTTAAAACTTCAGGTTCGGGACAAGATTTTGGCCCAGACCAACGAACTGCTGGCGGGGCAGGAGAGCGCGGCGGAGGCCGCGGCCATCCTCCGGGAGAATCTGGAGTCTCTGGCCCAGACGGCTGCCCGGGAGATCGCTGCCCGGGGCTATGACTACCCGGTGGAGGTGCGGCTGGAAAAAACCTGGTTCCCCACCCGGCGGTATGCCGACGTGTCCCTCCCCGCCGGAAACTATCAGGCCCTTCGGGTGCTCATTGGAGCGGGCGCGGGGCACAACTGGTGGTGCGTGGTCTTTCCCTCCCTGTGCCTGCCGGCAGTGAGCGAGGGGGCGGTGGAGACGGCGGGGCTGAACCGCCAGGATTATGCCCTCATCAGCGAGGAGTCCCAACCCTATGTCATCCAGTTCAAAACCGTGGAGTGGTGGGAGAACTGCAAGCACTGGCTCAGCCAGAGGAAATGAGGGAAAACCCCTTGCGGGAAAGGCTGCCGCTATGGTAAACTAAACCCAGCTTGATCATAGTAGGAGAGGAGTGTTCCCATGCGATTTACTTGGACCACCATCCGTGTCCGGGACCTGGACAAGAGCCTGGCCTTTTACCACGACCTGCTGGGCCTTCCCGTTCAGGAGCGGTTCGGCCCGCCCGGCCATGAGATTGCCATGCTGGGCCCCCAGGAGGGCACCAAGCTGGAGCTGCTTTGCGGCGGCGAGCCCCTGCCCGAGTCCCCCGCCCCCTGCCTTTCCATGGGCTTTGCCCCGGAGAATATGGGGCAGCTGCTGGCGGATTTGGAGAAAGCGGGGATCACCATCCCCCAGCCCATGTCCCCGAACCCCGCCCTGCGGTTCTATTTCATCCAGGACCCCGACGGCTATGCCGTCCAGCTGGTGGAGGAGCTGGGAAAGTAAGCAAAACCACGCCCAATGAGAACCATAGAAAGCGCCCCCTATGTAGGACAAGCTACATAGGGGGCTTTACTATGGCGGGAAAACAGGACAAAGAAGCCCAGTCAGCCGTGGGCCCGGGCGCTGATCTCTTTTACGGTCAGGCGGAACACGCAGGTGCGGTTTAACACGCTCTCGGGGAATTCCCAGTTGCCCCGGTTGGAATACTGGCCCATGATGACCTGCAGTCCGGCGGCCTTTTCCGCTAAGGTGGTCAGCTCGGTGATCTCTCCCTCACCGATGACGCTCTGGTAGGCGAAGGAGAAATCGCAGGGCTTTTCATCGGGCTTGAGCTGGCGGGCGGTGTCCAACTCGAAGCCGGCGTAGCCCAGTTTACGGCACAAATCCACCTTCCGCCCGGCGGCGGCGCTGTGGAAGTAGAACGTTCTGACATCCCCTTCCCGGGTGTACCCAAAGCTCAGGGGCACGATGTAAGGGTGGGTCCCGTCGGCAAAGGCCAGGCGGAAGCAGTCGCAGCTGGTGATGATCTTGTCAATGGCTTCGGCCTCGGTGACGGCCAGGTCTTTTCTTCGCATTTCCATGGAATGGTCCTCCCAAGTAAAAGTGATGGGTTTCTATCCTTTATTATACTATCCTCTGTCTTTGCTGTCAAAGGGATTGACAATATCGAATATCGAGAATATAATACAGATAGAGATTGTCGATATTCGAGAAAAGGGGCTGGCCCAATGCCCCGGGTAAAATTTCAAACCCTCACCGAGCAGATGTATTACATCCTCCTGTGCCTGCACCGGGAGTGCTACGGCATGGACATCATGGACCAGATCCCCGCCATGACCGGGGGGAGGGTGAAGGTGGGCTCGGGGACCCTGTATCACCTGCTGGAGCAGTTTTTGGCGGCGGGGATGATCCGCCAGACCAAGGCTGAGGGCCGCCGTCGCTGCTACATCCTGACCGACAAGGGGCGGCAGACCCTGGAGGAGGAATACCGCCGCCTCCGGGCCCAGGCCGCCGACTTCCGCCGCGTGTTTGGAGAGGAGGACCCATGAAAATGACCCGACGATTCTATCCCAAGGCCGGCCTGGATGATTTTCTAGGCCTGGAGGTGTGGCTGGAGGAGAAAGCCCAGGAGGGCTGGCTGCTGGACAAGATCGGCGGCGGCCTGGGCTGGCGTTTCCGGCAGGAGCTGCCTGCCAAGAAGGTGACCTATTCCGTGGTGTGTGATCCTCAGGCCGACGCTTTGGACCCGAAGCCCAGCGAGGAACAGATGATATTCCGGGATTTCTGTGCGCACGCCGGGTGGATTTTGGCGGGAACCATAGGGGAAATCCATGTGTTTTACAGCCTGGAGAAGGACCCCACTCCCATCGAGACCGAGCCTGCCATCCAGTTGGAAAACATCCACCGGACCGTGAAGAAAAATTCCCTCATTGGAGGACGCTGGAATCTGATTACCTCCCTTGCCCTTCTGGCCCTCTTTCTGGTGTCCACCCAGACCAATCCCATTGGGGTCTGCAGCAGTCCCCTGCAGCTCTTTTGCGGGGCCTGCTGGCTGGTGAGCGGCCTCTTCCTGCTGACGGAGGCGGTCAGCTACAGGCTCTGGTACCGCCGGGCCAGGGAACGGGCGGAGGCGGGCCTGCCCTTGCCGCCGCGGGAGAAACAGTATTTCACCCGCCTGTATTCCTGCCTGAGCCTGGTGCTACTGGCCGTGGGGGCTGTCCTGCTTTATCAGGCGGGAATGGTGGAATATATGCTGCTGATCCTTCTGGGCTTTGCGGCCCTGGGGGTGGTGTGCTGGCAGATGACGGCGGAGATGCGGCGGGAAGGGGTTCCGGCCAAGACCAACAAACGGGTCAGCGCCGGGGCCGGCTTGGCGCTGGGGCTGGTGCTGATTTCCACCATTGTCCTGGTCACCGCCGCTGACCGGCAGCGGGACCCGGCGCCCATCCTGCCGGAGGAGGGGGCCTATGCGGAAAACCTGGACCCCGCCGCCCTTCCTCTGTCCCTGGGCGACCTGCTGGGGGAGGGACAGGGCGATCCCGAGGTCAGCTTGACCTGGCAGGGAACCATTCTTCTCTCTCAGGAAGAAATCCGGCAAACTCAGCTGGGGGAAAGGCTGGACTACAGGGTGATCCGGGTGAAATTCCCCCCGCTCTCTGGCCCCTGCCGCCGGCAGATGCTGGGGGAGCACGTGGACGGCGCTGCCTATCGGGAGGACAATCCCGCCCCCTGGCAGGCGGAGGCGGCCTACCGCCTTTGGACAGGGGACCAACCGGAGAACACCTATCTTCTTTTCTGGGAGGACGTTCTTGTGGAACTCACCGCCAGTTGGTCCCTCACCCCACGGCAAATGGAGCAGGTGGGGGAGGCCTTTGGGGCAGAGTGACCGGAAAAATATCCCCAGGGCGTGTTTCGACACAAAAGATCATCCGGGCCGGCTGACCATGGTTGTCAGCCGGCCCGGATGGGTGTTATAATAATGTCTGCTGAATAAACTGACTTTCAGTTTATTCCCGCGGCGAATGCCGCGAAATTTCATAAAAGCGGTTCAAAAGAACCGCTTTTATGAAATTCAGACATTGTTGCAATGCGTATTCTCGTTGATGCGGCCCGCCGCACCAACGAGGTGCAAGGTTTTTGTGGCTTTTGCCGCGAAAACCTTGCACCGGAACAAAGCCAAAGAGCATTGAACGCCTTGGCGTTCAATGCGTTCGGCTTTGTTCCGTACGCATTATAATAACAAAACGTCGATTACTGTTCCAGCCAATCCAAAATGGGCTTCAGGGCGTCAAAGTCGATGAAGTCCACGGCCTTTCCGTAGCTGTCCAGAATCATCTGGTTTTCCGGGCTCCGCTCTGCCTGAGACTGGCGGCGCAGGACGGTGCACAGCCCCTTCATCATCATGCGGTGCTTCAGGGAGAGCACCTGATAGTCAATGGCCCCCCGCAGGTGGACGTGAGTGGTCCGGGCGAAAACGCCGGGGGAGAGCTCCTTCATCAGGGCCTTGCGGATGGGGATGAGGCTGTCCTCGTTGTCCGGGTCGGCCAGCCCCACCGTGGCCACCAGCAGCCGGAAGGGGTGGTCGGTGGGGAGCTTGGGCAGGGTTTTGGCCAGACCGGTGGTCTTGCCGGCGTAGAGGCTTCCGATGTAAACGATGGTGTCGTAGTCGCCCAAGCCCTTCACCTGGTCATAGGACAGGGCGGGGAGCCCTGTGCGCACCTCCAGGGCCTGGGCGTACTGAAGGGCCGCGCCGTATTGGCTGCCGTAGAGAATGATGCCGTTCATAGAAGTTCCTCCTTCTAATACTAATTTCAAATGAAATTCTTTCATTTGAAACACGCACGCTGCGCGTGCTGGCGGTGCTTCACACCGCCCCGTCTCATACAAAACTCGACGCGCTTCGCGCTATAAAAAACGAAAGTTTTTTAACGAGTTTTCGTATTATTTTGCGCCAGAGCCATAAGCTCCCGCTCTCCGGCGATCTCGCCGGGGTAGGGGAAGGTCCGGGCGACGGATGCAAAGGTTTCCAGGACCGCCGCCGCCCCGGCCGGGTCATCTTCCGCCAGCAGGGCCCGGAAATACTGGGTTCGCAAAACGGCGGGGTAGTCCTCCATGGCCTTGGCCAGCTTTTTCATCACCGGGTCCTCCAGGGGAGAAAGGACCTCCGTTCCCCCGCCGGCCAGCAGGCGGCAGCAGACTAGGTCATAGGTCATCAGGAACTGGTGCAGGCCCAGAATGGCGTTGTCCCCGTCCAGATAGCCCTCCAGGGTTTGGGCGGCCTGAGAAAAGTCGTGCTGGTCCATGAGGCGGCTGCAGGCCAGGGCGGCAATGGCGGCGGTGAGGGGATCGTCCATCTCCTCCCGGGGCGGCGGGGTGAACCATTCCGCCGGCATGTCTTTCAGCCGGAGGCCCCGGGTCATCTCACCGTTGATGGCAAGCTGGAGCCAAAAGGCCCGGCGGGCGGCGGTTTTTTTCCCCAGGGCGAAGGCGTTGTAGCCGTCGTTTGCCACCGCTCCCGAGGAAATGGGAATGCCGTTTTGCAGGGCGCCCACCAGTCCGGTGAGGACCATCTCCCAGCACACCAGCCACCCCAGGGAGGCTGGCGGGCACACCAGGGACGGACCCAAAAACAGCAGTGCCACGAGAAGGTTCATCAGGGAGCCGCCCAGGTTATAGAGGAAGACGGGAAAGACGCCATCCTTCGGCTCCGGGGGAAAGAGCAGGCACTGGCCCGCCGTGCCCGCCAGACGGTATCTTCCCCGGCGCAGCCCTCCGTCGGTTTTGATCCAGATGAGGCTGCCCACGCGAAAAGAGGCGAACCGATAGCCCGTGGCCAGGCCGAAGAGAAGGTGGCCGGCTTCGTGGAGAATCAGCTGGAGCAGAAAGGCCCCCAGCAGCAGGGCGCAGGCCAGCACCCAAAACAGGAGGCCGCGGCCGTCGGCGGAAAAGGCGATGAGGTAGCCCGCCGCCCCGCCCAGAAGGACATAGAGGACGAAGGTAAACACCAGGTACCCCACAGGGGTGGGTTGTTTCTGTTTCATCCAGTCAGCTCCTAAAAATCGTAATCCTTTTGAAAGGGTTTGAGCAAGCTCTAACATCAGTGTATCATAAATCCCGATAAAATACCAGAAGAAAAGAGAGGAGGCCCGCCCATGCGCCGGCTCACCCTGTCCATTGGGGCAGACCAGGAGGGAAAAACCCTTCAAACCCTTCTCCGCCGGGAGCTGGCTCTGTCGGCCGCCGGCGTCCGCCGGGCCAAGGGGCTTGAGGATGGCATTCTGCTGGACGGACAGCCGGCCTTCACCAGCGCCGTGGCCCGCCTGGGCCAAACCCTCACCGTGGCGGTGGGGGACCCCCAGGGCAGCCCCCAGATCGCCCCGGTCCCCGGCCCCCTGGACATCCGCTATGAGGACGAGGACCTGCTGGTGGTGAACAAGGCGGGGGGCGTGCCCGTCCACCCCAGCCAGGGCCACCACGGGGACACCCTGGCAAACTTCCTCATGGCCCACTACGCCCGCCAGGGCCTGGTGGCCGCCTTCCACCCGGTGAACCGGCTGGACCGGGGAACCTCTGGCCTCATGGCGGTGGCCAAGCACGCTTACGCCCACGAGCTGCTCCAGGGGCAGCTCCAGAAGGGGGAGCTGCGCAGGACCTATCTGGCGGTGTGCGAGGGGATTCCCCAGCCCCAACAGGGGACGGTGGACCAGCCCATTGGCCGCCTGCCCGGCTCGGTGCTCCAGCGTCAGGTCTCCCCGGACGGAGCCCCCGCCCGGACTCACTATGCCGTGCTGGAAACCGGCCGGGGCCGCAGCCTGGTGCGCCTCAAGCTGGACACCGGGCGGACCCACCAGATCCGGGTCCACATGGCCTTTTTGGGGTGCCCTCTGGCGGGGGATTTCCTCTATGGCGGGGAGCTGCCGGAGTTGCCCCAGCGGTTCGCCCTCCACTCGGCGTCCATCCGGCTGTACCAGCCGGTCACCGGGAACGAGATCGCCTTGGCGTCCCCCCTTCCCGAGACCTTGGCAGCCTTGCTAAATTAAAATTGACAGGAGAAAACGCTGTGAATCCTTTGGCTCTATTACCCATCCCCCTGCTCCAGTGGTACCGGGAAAACGCCCGGGACCTGCCCTGGCGGCGGGAGCCCACCCCCTACCGGGTGTGGGTGTCGGAAATCATGCTCCAGCAGACCCGGGTGGCGGCTGTGCTGGGGTACTTTGCCCGGTTTATGGAGGCATTCCCCGCTGTTCAGGACCTGGCCGCCGCCCCGGAGGATCAGCTCATGAAGCTGTGGCAGGGGCTGGGCTACTACAGCCGGGCCCGGAACCTGCAAAAGGCCGCCCGG
>JALERU010000002.1 GCA_022764045.1 Clostridiales bacterium
GCCGGCGGGTGAGCTCTTACCTCACCTTTCCACCCTTACCCGGCCGGAGCCGGGCGGTATCTCTCTGTTGCACTTGTCCTGAAGTCGCCTTCGGCGGGCGTTACCCGTTATTCTTGCCCTGTGGAGCCCGGACTTTCCTCAGGGGCGGGCCTTTCGCCCCGCCCCCGCGGCTGTCCAGCTTGCTTGCCTTTTTATTTTACCCAATTCCCGGCCCCTTGTCAATCACGGGCCGGCCTCTCCCGGCGAATTATTTTCCGCTGGGGGACGTTCCCCCACCCCAGGGGGCCGCTCCCCTTCTGTTGTCCCCTGGGGAGAGGAGACGTCGTCCCGCTGGTGGGGTCCGCCGCCCGGTCTTCCGCCGGGGCCCATGGCCTCCATGGCGCCGCCGTGCATGGACCCCATGTCCGAAAGGGTGAGCCCCGAGGCGTCCACCAGGGAACCGCTGTCGGCCTGCTGGCCGTCGCTGGTGGCGGGGATGGTCCCCGTCAGCTGCCCCCGGACGCTCTGGGCCCGGAGGAGGCAGAAGTCTTTCAAGGCGGCCGCCCCCGTCTCAAACTCCTCATAGGTGCAGAATTTGGTGGGGTCCTTCTCCACGTAAGGGGAGATCAGCTCCACCACCCGGTCAAGCTCCGCCTGGAAGGCGCCGCTCTCAAAGATCTCCGCGATGAACTGGTCAAACAGGGCGTGGTACTGCTGGGTGTAGGTCTCGTCGGCAAAGATCCAGGCCAGCATGGGCCGGTCCTCCACGCTGCCCCCGGAAACGGGGGTGTCGATGGGGAAGTTCACCATGGTGGTGGCATCCCCGCCCATCTGGAAACCTCCGAAGGCCAAGTTATAGTCCCAGGGGATCATGGACAGAACGCCGTCCTCCTCATAGAGATAATAATTGTGGACCATGGAGCCGGTGTAGCTGTCGAAATTGCAAACGAAGTTGTGGACCACAAAGTACCGGAGCACTTCTTCCACATCCACCACGTTCTCGATCTCCTCCCCCTCGTTGAGGGTTTTGAGGGAGCGGATGAGACGGCTTTTGTCCTTGTCCGTGATCTCGGTCTTGGCGTTGTCAAAGATGTTGGCGTAGCTGTCGTAGTCATCGTCGGTGTAGAGGAGCTTGAGGTCGTCGGAATTCATCCCTCCGCCGCCGGGGCCAAAGGCTTCCATCCCTTCCGGCGGCTGGCCGCCCTCTCCGGGCGGGAACTCCCCAGCCGCCGGGCCCTCCTGCTCCGCCGGCTGGGCCTCCCCGGGCAGGGCTGCGGAGAAATCAGCGTCCTCGGGCGGGGTGAAGTCCCCGCCGTCCCCATGGCCACCGCCCAGGTCCATGTTGTCGGGCTTGTAGAGTTCTCCGGACCCGGAGCCGTAGTTCCGCTCCAGGAAGCTCTCCTCCACCCCCTCCACGGCCAGGTAGAGGCCCCAGTCCTCCCCGTTGACGGTGAGGTAAACATAGCTGCACAGAGGGGCCGCCACCCCGAACTCCCCCATGAGTTGGTAGCAGAGATAGTCCTTCAGATAGGTGTTGTCCTGGATGATGTTGTTCAGGCTGAGCTTATCCAAGCCCTGGTAGTTGACGCCGTCTTGGTAGTGGTCAAACTCCAGCTTAAAGCTGTAGCGGTTGTTGCCGGATTGCTTCACCTGGGTCAGGGAGGAGTTCCCCTTGGCCCGAATCCCGATCTCCCGGACGGTTTCCCCGTCGATGGTGACCGAGCACATGGCGTAGGCCTCATTTTCACAGGTCTCCAGAAAGCCCTCCCAGTCCTCCATCGTAATATCCAGGGTGTGGACTTTGGTCGTGTCAAACAGGCCGCTCTCGTATGCCTTCTCCACGCCCCCCTGGCTGACCGAACCGCCCGTCAGGGCAAAGAGGGCCAGGACGCCGGCCAGAATGGCTAATATGAGGACCACACAGATCTGGTCAACGTATTTATTGGTGGACATACGCCCCTCCTCATCCCATATAGTCGCCGTTGTAGCTCACCAGCACGGCGCTGCTGACGCCGTCCAGCTCCGCCAGGGCGTTGATGAAATCGGTCTGGTCGTTTTTCAGGCGGACCTCCAGGTCCAGCTCCACCCGGCCCTGCTGGACGGTCTTGCTCTTGACCACGCACCGCTGGACCTTGGCGTTCAAATACGCCACCGCCTCCTTCTCGCTGGCCGGGCCGTCGCACTGGAGCACAGCGATGTAGGGCCGGACGTGGGGCTTGCGGTTGGCGAAGAGCAGCAGGACGGCCCCGATGGCCAGGCTGCCGATCACCGCCAAGGGGAGCATCCCCGCCGCCAGCACAATGCCGGCGGCGATGGCCCAGAAGAGAAAGGCGATGTCCAGGGGCTCCTTAATGGCCGTGCGGAAGCGGACAATGGACAGGGCGCCCACCATGCCCAGGGAGAGGACCACGTTGGAGGTCACCGCCAGGATCACCAGGGTGGTAATCATGGTCAGGGCCAGCAGGGTCACCCCAAAGCCCGAGGAGTACATCACCCCGGCGTAGGTCTTTTTATAGATGAGAAAGATGAACATCCCCAGGGCAAAGGCCAGGGCCAGGGAGAGGAGCATGTCAGGGATGCTGACGCTGGAGATGTTCTCCAGAAAGCTGGATTGGAAGATGTCTTGAAATGTCATCGGATGGGTTCTCCTTTCGGGGGATCAGTCATACATGCGGCAGGCCGCGTATTTGGAAAAGGCCGCCGCCCGGCGGCCGGGGATCTGGACGGCGTCCCGGATGAGGTCCGGGAGGAAGGCGTCCCACTTCACCTCTAAGATCACCGGCCCATCCCGGGCGGGGACGGTGACGCAGTCGGGGTTCAGAAAGTCCACGCAGCCCAGGCCCGTGCGCAGGTCGTAATCCAGGGTCACCCGCACGTTGCCGGGGGGATAGACAAAGGGCTCCCGCATGTAATCCACAATGGTCCGGGGCCGTAGGCCCTGGAGTTTCATCTTGTGGTAGAGCTCCCGGACCAGGGGGGACGCCTCCCGCATCCAGTCCAGATCCCCCTCCACCAGGGCTTGCACCTGGTCTGGGGTCAACTGGGCCTTTTCCTTGGTCCCCAGGCCGTCCCGCTTGCTCTTTTTCTCCAGGTGGATCAGGGACGGGTCCTTGTTATAGCAGCGGATGCGGAATTTTTCCCGCTGGTTCACCCCGTCCAGCTTCTCCCGCAGAGCCTTGTCCGAGGGGGTGTCAAAGTACAGGCTGCGGATGTGGTAGCGTCCCTCCACCGCGTGGGGGTCCGGCTGGGTCAGCAGCATGAGCCGGCGGCGCAGCCCGGGCAGATCCGCTGGGGACAACCGGTGCTTCCACTCGTGGCGCAAGTCCATAGACCTCACTCCTTTCAACGAATTTAACCTGGATTTTACCGAAGCAACCTTAGCCTTAGCTTAGAAAAAACGCCCCCAGGATGAACAATCCTGGAAGCGTCTGTAAACAAAGTGTGAAGACAAGTCAGAGGCGCGCGGTAAAAACCATGGTGTCCTCCCCCTCCCTGTGGGCAGAAAGGGTCCCCTTCCAGGCCCGGACAATGGCCTGGGCCGCGGACAGGCCGATCCCATAGCCCCCGGACCCCTGGGTCCGGGCGGCGTCGTCCCGGTAAAAGCGGTCAAAGAGCCGGGCCAGGTCCCCCTGGGGGATCTGGGCGGGGCGGTTTTTCACCTGGAGCCTGACCTTGCCCCCCTCGGGCGCCAGGGACAGGGTGATCTCCCCCTGGGGATCTGTGTATTTCACGGCGTTGTCCAGAAGGATGGACAGCAGCTGGTCCATCTGCTCCCGGCTGGCCTGGACGGTGAGATCCGAGAGGATCTCTTCCCGGAGGGAAATTTCCCCCAAGGCGGCAGCCTCTCGAAAGGACTGGCAGGCTCCCTGGGCCAGCTTACTCAGGTCCACCGGCTGGGCCGGGGGAAGGGCGGCTTCGTCCAGCCGGGCCAGGGTCAAAAGATGCTCCATAAGCCCCGTCAGCCGCTGGATCTGGTCCAGGATGTTCCGGCTCCACTTGGTCTGGCCCTTGTGGAGCTCCATGGCCTCGGTGTTGGCCCGAATGATGGCCAGGGGGGTCTTGAGCTCGTGGCCGGCGTTGGTGACGAACTGGCGCTGCTTCTCAAAGCTCCGGGCCATGGGGGCAATGGCCCGCCGGGAGAGGAGGGTCACCATCAACAGACTCCCCAGCCAGCACAAGGCCCCGATGCCGGCGGAGACGGCCAGCACCACCAGCAGGGCCCGCCGGTTGGCGGAGATATCCAGGAAGAGGATCACCTCTCCCCTGCCGTCCCGGGTGGCCGTGCGGCAAAAGCGGAACCGGTCGATGGTCCCCTGGTCCTTGCCCTGGCACCGGGCCCCGTAGGCCTCGGCCTCTTCTTCCGTCACCGTGGCGATCTGGTGGATGTCCACATAGGCCACCTGGCCCTGGTTGTCATAAAACACCTGGAAAAACCGGGCCGCCCCCCGGTCGTCGTCCCCCAGGGGCGGGAGAAAGGCCCCGGGGCCCCGGCCCTCCTGGGGCCGCCCCGGCGGCCCGGGGGGACTCTCCTCCTGGGTCAGGAACCGGAGGAGCTGGTCGGTCTGGGCCTCCACCAGCCGCCAGTTGACCAGGTTGATGGCCCCCAGCAGCACCAGCAGCAAAAGGGTCACCGCCGCCATGGCCGTGCGGATAAACTTTCTCTGGAGGGTCTTTTTCATGGCCCCACCTCCAGGGTGTAGCCCACCCCCCGGCGGCCCCGGATCACCACCTGGGAGCCCAGCTTGGCCAAGCGCTTGCGCAGGTAGGATAAGTACACCCACACCGTGCCTACTTCGGCCTCGGTGTCATAGCCCCACACCTTCACCAGCAGGTCCTCGGAGGAGAGGTAGATCCCCTGGTTGCGCAGCAGGGTCTCCATCAGCCGGCACTCCAGCTTAGGCAGGGTCACCCTCTCCTCCCCCCGGCTGAGCTGGAAGGAGGCCACATGGAGGGCCACATCCCCGCACCGGAGGGTCTCCGGCACAAACTCCTCCCGCCGGCGGAGCATGGCCCGGACCCGGGCCAGCAGCTCCCCCATGGCGAAGGGTTTTGGCAGATAGTCGTCGGCCCCCAGGTCCAGGCCGGCGATCCGGTCCTCCACCTCCCCCTTGGCGGTGAGCAGGAGCACCGGCGTCCGGTCGCCGGCCGCCCGGAGGCGGCGCAGGACCTCCAGGCCGTCCAGCTTAGGCATCATAATGTCCAGAATCACGCCGTCGTAATCCTCCCCCTGGGCGTAGGCCAGGGCCTCCTCTCCGTCGGCCACGGCGTCCACCAGGTAGTTGTGATAGGTGAGGATATCCACCACCGCCTCGGCCATGGCGGGCTCGTCCTCGGCATAGAGCAGTTTCATGGCGGGCCTCCTTTCTTTGGCGACTTAACGAAAGGGTTTGCTTTTCCCAAAAATTCTTGCTAAAATCATACCCAAATCAACCCGCTGGGCGAGAAGGGATGCTTCCTATGGGCTTTTTCCTGCTTCTTCCGTTTTTTCTCCTCCGGTTCGGGCTCCTGGCCCGTTTGGATCGGTCCGCCCTCCGGCGGGCCGCCCAGTTCGCGCCCATGTACGGGCGGGAGCGGGCGGCCTATTGGGTCTATCAGATCTCCACCGGGGCGGTCATCCTCTATCCCCTTTTTCTCCCCATCCGGACCAGTCCCCTGTGGCGGTTTGGCCTGGGGCTGCTGGTGTATGGGGCCGGCCTGGTGCTCTTGGCCGCCTCCCTCCTCCACTTTGCCCGGTCTGACGGCACGGGGCTGTGTCGGGAGGGGGTCTATCGTTGGTCCCGGAACCCGATGTACGTGGCGTATTTTCTCATTTTCCTGGGATGCGCCGGGATCACCCAGTCGTGGGTGCTGCTGGGCATCGTCGCGGTGTTCCAGCTCTCAGCCCACTGGATCATCCTGGCAGAGGAGCGGGCATGCCTGGCACGGTTTGGAGAACCCTACGCCCGGTACATGGTCCAAGTGCGACGGTATTTTTAATCCCCCTCCCCGATGCAAAAAGCTCCGCCGTCCGAAGACGACGGAGCTTTTTGCTTTTCTCAGTCGTGATAGCGCAGGGGCTCCCGGCGCTTGTGGCCGCTGCGGGCGTGGTAGCGGTCGATGATGGCCTTGTCGGCCTCGTCGGCCTCGCCGGTGGTGATATACTTGTCGATGGCGGCGTAGGTGACACCCATGTCCTCCTCGTCGGTCTGGCCCTCGAAGAGGCCGGCGGAGGGGGCCTTTTCGATGACCGCCTTGGGGGCGTTCAGATACCGCAGGAACTCGAAGACCTCGGTGGCTGTCAGGTCAGCGATGGGATTGAGGTCATAGGCCCCGTCCCCCCACTTGGTGAAGTAGCCCATGTGGTACTCGCTGGCGTTGCCGGTGCCGGCCACCAGGCGGTTTTCGCTGGCGCCGATGGCGTAAAGGGTCATCATCCGCAGCCGGGGGGCGATGTTGGCGATGGCCGCCGGGGTGAGGGTGGCCACCTGGGAGATGGTCTCCATGGCCAGCTCCTTCTGGGGGGTCAGGTCGATGAGGCGGGTCTTGATGCCAAACTGGTCGGCCACCTCCATGCCGTCGTCCTTGTCCATGGTAAAGTTCCGCTTGGAGCTGCAGGGCAGGATGACCCCCTCGGTATTCTCACAGGCCATCTTGCACAGGATGCCCACCAGGGCGGAGTCCTTGCCGCCGCTGTTGCCGAAAATGATGCCGTCGGCGTGGGCCTCGGCAATGGCCTGCCGGATAAAGTTCACTCGTTTTTCAGTTTCTTCCGCGTAGTTTCGCATGGTAAGCCCTCCTTTTATTCCACAGTAACAGACTTGGCCAGGTTTTTGGGCTTGTCGATGTCACAGCCGTTGGCCCGGGCCACATAGTAGGCGAAGAGCTGAAGGGGGACCACCTCGGGCAGGGTGTTGAAGATGCCCTCTGTCCGGGGGACGAAAATCACGTCGTCGGCCTCGGCGAAGATCTGCCGGTTGCCCTCCAGGGCCACGGCCAGGACCTGGGCCCCCCGGGCCTTGACCTCCTTGATGTTGCTCATCATCTTCTCGAACAGGCGCTCGTAGCAGGCCAGGGCGATCACCGGGCGGTCCTTCTCGATGAGGGCGATGGTGCCGTGCTTGAGTTCCCCGGCGGCGTAGGCCTCGGAGTGGAGGTAGGAGATCTCCTTGAGCTTCAAAGAGCCCTCCATGCTGGCGGCGTAGTCCAGGTTCCGGCCGATGAAGAAGATATCGTTGTGGCTGTGGTATTTCTCCGCCAGGGCGGGCAGGTTGGGGTTGAGGTCGATGGCCCGCTGGATGAGGCTGGGGAACTGGAGGATGGCGTCGATCAGCTCCCGGTTCCTCTGATCATCCAGTTTGCCCAGGCGGCGGGCCAAATACACGGCCAGCAGGTCC
>JALERU010000030.1 GCA_022764045.1 Clostridiales bacterium
CCTGGTGTGCACCGCCTTTAACGCCGACTTCGACGGCGACCAGATGGCCGTCCACGTCCCCCTGTCCGCCGAGGCCCAGGCAGAGGCCCGCATCCTGATGCTCTCCGCCAACAACCTCCTGCGGCCCCAGGACGGCGGCCCCGTCACCGTGCCCACCCAGGATATGGTGCTGGGCTCCTATTACCTGACCTATGAGAAGGACGCCCCCGCCGATCCCGCCTATATCTATCCCACCGTGGCCGACGCCGTGGCCGCACTGGACGCCGGAACCATCAGCGAGAGCGACCACATCTGGATCGAAACCCCCGACCGCATCCTGCCTACCTCGGGCTATGAAGCCCGCCGGGTGGTTGGCACGGAGGAGCTGCCCAAGGAAGTCCTCCATGCTTTCTCCAGCCCCGAGGAGGCCCGTCTGGCCTATGACGAGGGCCAACTGGAGCTCCATGTGCCCATCCTGGTGCGCATGACCGCCACCGTGAACGGCGAGGAGCGCCATAAGCTGGTCCGTACCACTGTGGGCCGCCTGATCTTCAATGAAGGCATTCCCCAGGACCTGGGCTTTGTGAACCGGGAAGATCCCGAGGAGCTCTTCGAGCCTGAGATCAACTTCGTCTGCGGCAAGAAGCAGTTGGGGAAGATCATCGACAACTGCATCATCCACCACGGCTTCACCCAGTCCGCCGAGGTGTTGGATATCATCAAGGCCCGTGGGTATCATTACTCCACCCTGGGCTCCCTGACGGTCTCTATCTACGATATGACCGTCCCCCAGAAGAAGTACCCCCTCATTCGGAACACCGAGCAGGAGATTGTCAAGATCGAAAGCCAGTTCAAGCGGGGCTTCTTGACCAATGACGAGCGGTACCGCCTGGTGGTGAAGGCCTGGGAGCAGACCACCAAGGACGTGACCGAGGCCCTTCAGGCGGGCCTGGACCGCTACAATCCTATCTTTATGATGGCAGACTCCGGCGCCCGTGGCTCCATGGCCCAGATCCGTCAGCTGGCCGGCATGCGCGGCCTGATGGCCGATACCTCCGGCCGGACCATCGAGATCCCCATCAAGGCAAACTTCCGTGAGGGCCTGTCGGTGCTGGAATACTTCATTTCCTCCAGAGGCGCCCGGAAGGGCCTGGCCGATACCGCTCTGCGGACCGCTGACTCGGGTTACCTGACCCGCCGTCTGGTGGACGTGTCCCAGGAAGTCATCATCCGGGAGCACGACTGCGGCACCACCGAAGGGATCACCGTGCGGGAGATCAGCGAGAACGGCCAGATCATCGAGCCCTTCGCCGAGCGTCTCAAGGGCCGCTACCCCGTGCACGATGTGGTGGACCCCGAAACCGGCGAGCTGCTCTTCCCCAAGGACCATATGCTCACCATGGAGGACGCCAAGGTCCTGGAGGCCCGGGGCATCGACCACCTGGAGATCCGCTCTGTGCTGACCTGCCGGGCCCGGAACGGCGTTTGCTCCCGGTGCTACGGCGTGAACCTGGCCATCGGCGAGCCTGTGGGCGAGGGCGAGGCCGTGGGTATCATCGCCGCCCAGTCCATCGGCGAGCCCGGCACCCAGCTGACCATGCGTACCTTCCACACCGGCGGCGTGGCCGGCGGCGACATCACCCAGGGTCTTCCCCGTGTTGAGGAACTCTTCGAGGCCCGCAAGCCCAAGAAGATGGCCCAGCTGGCCGAGATCAGCGGCAAGGTCACCCTGGAGGAGAGCAAGCGGATCACCATCTGCAACGTCACCATCACTGGCGACGACGGTGAGGTGGTCTCCTACGCCCTGCCCTACAGCGCCGGCATCCGCTGCAAGGACGGCGACCGGGTGGAGAAGGGCGACCAGCTCACCGAAGGCGCCCTGTCCCCCCACGAGGTCCTGCGTATCCGCGGCGTCTCCGCCGTGCACGACTACCTGATCCAGGAAGTCCAGAAGCCCTACCGCCAGCAGGGCGTTGACATCAACGACAAGCACATCGAGATCATCGTCCGCCAGATGATGCGGAAGGTGCGGGTAGAGGAGCCCGGCGACTCCCAGCTGCTCTCCGGCGCCACCATTGAGCTGATGGAATATCTGGACGCCAAGGCGGCCGTCCAGGCCCGCATCGACGCCGGCGAAACCCACGAGGATGGCAGCCAGCTGGTTCTGCCCACCGCCACCACTCTGCTCATGGGTATCACCAAGGCCTCTCTGGCCACCGACTCCTTCCTGTCCGCAGCTTCCTTCCAGGAGACCACCAAGGTCCTCACCGAGGCCGCCATCAAGGGCAAGGTGGACCACCTGATCGGCCTGAAGGAGAACGTCATCATCGGCAAGCTCATCCCCGCTGGTTCCGGCCTGGCCATGTACCGCCAGGTGAATCCCCGGGAGGAAGAGGAGCCTCGCACCGGCTACGCCGCTGTGGCCGCCGCTGTGAAGGAGGAAGAGGCAGCCGAGCCCGTGGAGGAGGAAGTGCTGGATCTCCAGTTGGACGAGGGTGAAATCACCCTGGACCAGGTGGAGGAGGACGAAATCGTCTCCATGACCCTGGAAGAGGTCTGACCCTTCCCTCAGGGCACACACAACGAAAGCAGCCGCGGAAATGCCGCGGCTGCTTTTTTGTAGCAAGAAAACCACTCGCTAGGCGAGTGGTTCAAAAGAAGCCTTGTGGCGATAATGTAGACAGGAAAACTCCCTTTGCTTTAGAATATAAGAGCGGTCTGCCAACTGCCCCCAAAAAAGCAAAGGGAGGTC
>JALERU010000041.1 GCA_022764045.1 Clostridiales bacterium
TTTTCGCGAGCTGCTTTTTTGCTCTCCTGAACATGGATCGCCTTGAGCATCTTGGCTACCAGTTTCACCTTGGAACGGGGAACAACAGAAAATACGTTGCGGTAAAAATGGACTGTACAGCGCTGGTATTTGGCCTCTGGAGACACTTCTCCCACGGCCTCCAGCATCCCCAGACACTTGTCCCCGACAATGAGCTTTACACCGTCCAGCTCACGGCCGAGAAGCCACTGGAAGAAACTGACCCAACTGGCCTCGTCCTCCTTCATGCCCTCAGCGGTCCCCAAAGCCTCACGGCAGCCGTCCTCTGAGACGCGGTACGTGCAGTGTAACGTCACCGGAGGTGGTGGTGAGGTTCCGGTCATAGTGGCCGCTGCGATAGCCTTGACGGGCCTCACTGCGTTCACAACGGCCTGCCTGGGTCAGCTTCTCCTCCTCGGCCTCTAGCAGCTCGTTCAGGGTTTCCTCAACGCTGCCCCGAACGAATTCTTTAATCTGCCTCTTGGTTACTTCCTCGTTTAGCTGTACAATTTTCTCAGACATGGTTTACAGGTTCCTTTCAGAATGTTGTGTCGCAACTTCATTCTACCAGAATTTTGCAAACCATGTCTCTTTTTTATCCATTTTTCAATTTGCGCAACTTATTGTACATTATCTTGCCACCTTGGGTCGGTGGGGTTACCACACTCATTCCGCCACAGCTCGCGCCAAAACCTGGGCGGCTACAGAGCCTGCCACACGGGCGCCGGCGCTGCCGTTTTCCACCAGGACGATGAAGGCCAGGGGGTGGTCGGGGTCGTCAATGAAGCCCGCGAACCAGGCGTGGGGCTCCTGTCCTCCGCCCACCTCGGCGGTACCGGACTTGGCGCAGACGGCCAGGTCGCCAAACTGCTCCTGGCCATACTCGGTGACCACGTTGTTACGCATCATTTCCTTGAGCCGCTGGCAGGTCTCCTGACTGTAAATGTCATAGGTCTCCGTGCCGTCGGGGAAGGCGGCGGGGATGGCCGTGCCGCTGATGGTCTCCTTGTCCACCAGCTTTGGGACCACGGCCTCGCCTCCATTGGCGATTCCTCCCAGGAAGGCCAGCATGGAGCAGGGATTCACCAGGTCCTTGTCCTGGCCCACCCCCGACCAGCCCAGGAAGGCCGAGCCGTCCTCCTCCGCCACGAAACTGCCTTTGGCGGTGTGGATATCGCAGACGGTGAGGGAGTCCAGCAGGCCGGCCCGCTCCGTGTATTTCTCCAACGTCTTCCCCCCCAACTCCATGGCCAGGGTGGCGTAGGCACCGTTGCAGGAGGTGGCCAGGCACCGGTCGATGTCCATGTCCTGGCCGTGGGCGTAGGGACAGGTGATTACATCGTCCCCCACCGTCAGGCTGCCGGTGCAGGTGTAGCGGAAGTCCGCCAGATCCTTTTTCTGCTCCAGGGCGGCGGCGGTGGTAATCAGCTTAAAAATGGATCCCGGCGGATAGGTGCTGGAGAAAAAGCGGTTCAGATACACGCCCTCATAGGCCGGGTTTTCGTTGATGTCCGAGGGGGGATTGTTGGGGTCGTAGGCGGGGGAGCTCACCTCACACAGCATGTCCCCGGTGGTGTAGTCATACACCGCCACCACGCCCTTCTTCCCGTTCAGGGCCGCATAGGCGGTCTCGTTGAGGGAGGCGTCGATGGTCAGCGTCACGTCATGGCTCCCCAGGGAGGTGCCGGTGATGAGGTTATACCCCGTCAGCCGGCTGGCCAGCACCGAACGCAGGGAGGTGCCGAAGTTCTCGTCGCCCACCAGGTGGAGGGTGGCCACCCGGGTGGACTTGTTCTCGGCGTACTCCTTGGTCTGGCCGTCGTAGAGCCGGGTGCCGTTCTTGTCGTAAATGGCCCCGGACTCATAAAACCGGGTGCCGAAAAAGCCCACCCAGTCGTTGCCGTTGCGCACCAGTTGGACGCAGAAGAAGATCAGCCCAAAGGCCAGGGCCCCGGCCAGAAGGAGGGAAATCACGGTCCGTCGTCTCAGTCGTTTCATCTGCGATACCCCCTGTTCCCTTGGCGGTCACGGCCTCTCCCGGCGGACGGTTTTCCGGCCAGAGGGTCCTCCCCTTCCGGCCAGAGGGGACCGTCGATCAGGTCCTCCCAGTTCCCAGGGTCCCGGGCCAGGCCGTCGGGCCCCGGCCGGGACCAGTCCCCGGAAAAGTCATCGTAGCCGTCGTCGTAATCGTCATACTCGTCGTCGTATTCATAGTCCTCATAGCCGTCGTCATAGCCATAGTCGTCGTAGTCCTCGTCATAGGCCTCGTCGTCATAGTCGTCATACCAGCCGTTGTAGCGGTCGTCGTACATCCGGTCGGAGTCCGGCGGAATCCAGCCCCGGATGCGCTTGGGGAGCTTGAGGGTAAAGCTGGCGTTGGGCCGGGTGTCCGCCGCCTTCAAAAAGGCCAGCAGGCCCCAGCAGGAGATCATACTGGACCCGCCGATGGACACAAAGGGCAGGGTAACACCGGTGAGGGGGAGGATGTCCACCGCCCCCAGCACGTTCAGGGTGGCCTGGAAGACCAGCATGGCCGCAGCGGAGTTGGCGGCAATCACATAATAGCTGGACCGGGCCGTGGCAGCGCAGCGGACGGCGTAGAGCACCAGCACCAGCAGCATGAACACGGTGCACAGGGCCAGGATCAGGCCGAACTGCTCGCTGATGACCCCGAAGACCAGGTCGGTGTTGGCCGCGCCCACGTTTTTCAAAAAGCTCTCCTCCCCGGTCCCCTTGCCGAAGAGGCCGCCGCTGGCAATGGCCGACATGGTGCGGGTCTGCTGGAAGCCGCCGGGCTCGGTGGAGTACTCCCACACATGCCGCCAGGCCCCGAAGCGGTTGGCGATGTAGGGCTTAAACTGCAAAATCATCCACCCGCCGGCCCCCGCCGCCGTGGCCATCAGGGCCAGAAAGCCGATGTCCCCGGACCGCAGGAAGGCGATCACCAGCAGGGCCACAAAGAAGATCAGGGCCGTGCCGAAGTCACTCATGAGGGCCAGACAGCCCATGCAGAAGCCGCAGAAGAGAACGGTAAAGATCAAGTTTCGCCGGGCGAACAGACGGTCCAGGGTGGCCGCGCCGGTGAAGATAAAGGCGATCTTCACGAACTCCGAGGGCTGGAAGCCGATGGGGCCAATGGAGATCCAGTTTTTGGCCCCGAAGATGCGGGAGCCCAGCACCACGTTGAAGATCAGCAGCAAGCAGGTGAGCACAGCCACCGGCCAGCGGAGGGAGACAGTGGATTTCAGGTCCCGCAGCAACAGGCTCAGAACCAGGAACACCGCGATGCCCGCGATCACGCAGATGGTCTGGGTGAGCAGCGACTTGGGCGAGTAGGCCGCTGTCACCGCAAAGGAGATGGTGCACAGGAAAAAGGCGATGGTCTCCGCCTCAAAGGCCGTGCGCTTCAGGGCCCGGTAGAGGGCATAGGTGATCCACATGGCCGCCATCAAAACCCCGAAGGCCGCGACGATCATGGCCAGCTCCGGGGTCTCCCGGTTTGGCAGGCACTGGACGGCCATCATAATTTGGAAAACGGTCAGGTAGCCCAGAGTCTTCCCAGGGCTCAGGGGCCGCTCGGCCACCCCCAGGCGCATGGCCTGCTCCCGTTCCTCCGCGTCGCTGATGGCGTAAAATTCCAGGCCGATGCCCCCCAGGTCGATGACGTCCCCGGTTTTCACCGAGACGGTGTGCGTCACCTTTTTCCCGTTGAGGCGGGTGCCGTTTTTGGTCTGCAAGGGCTGGAGCTTCCAGCTACCTTTATCGTCCCGCAGCAGGGCCGCGTGGCTGCGGGAGACGGTGGGAAAATCCAGGCTCACGTCGGCCCAGCGGCCCCGGCCGATGGCGTTTTCCCAGTGGCACAGGTCCAGCCGGGTGCCGTCGCCCAGGGTGAGCCAGCCCCAGATCTCCTTCCCCGGCTTCTCCCGAAACAGGGACATCAGGCAGCGGACGATGATCAAAATGGCAAAGAGCACCGCCACGATCCGCAGCACCGCGCAGGCCACGGGCAAAATCACGTCAATGGCCGCACCGATGGCGGCCCCGGTGTCCGCGTTTTCCATGGCAGAGCGGACCTGCTCCCCCAGCTGGGAGAAAATCGCGCCCAGGCGGGCGATGAATTCCTGCATAAGCCCCTCCTTTCTCCGGCGGCGGGCGCCGGTCGGTGGTTTGGTTGGGTGGGGGAGAAATCCGTTGGATTCCGCCCCCTGAGAGACATTTATTATATCATAATTTGGGGAAAAGACAAGTCAGCCCCCGGCCGGGCTCACGGCCACAGCATTTTGCCCTGGCATTTCCCGGATGTGCGCAGCAGGATTTATCAAGGGAACAGCGAGGGCGTTGAGGACTTCTCGGCGTGGGGAATCGTCTCACCGGGCCGAGGTGGCAACGGGGTTCCACTACCCTCCGTCACGACCAAATCTCCCCCTCATCAGTCAGCTCCGCTGACAGCTTCCCCCCGAGGGGAAGCCTACGGTACGTTTGGGGAAACCATGATGGTAGTGTCCTAAAGGAACACCTGACGGTTCGGAAAGAAAAAATCTGCACAGGGCTTTCCAACGCCTACCCCTGGGGGGGAAGGTGGGCCGGCCCCGTAGGGGCCGGGTCGGATGAGGGCGAGCGTTGGGAATTTCTCGGAGTAAGTAATAGACGCACCGGACCGAGGTGGCTACAGGATTCCACTACCTTCCGTCACGATCAAATCGTCCCCTCATCAGTCACCTGCGGTGACAGCTTTGGATTGCATCGAGCTGTCCGGGGGAGAATCCTTGCAAGTCAGCGGAAAATCAGGTATGATATTCTCAAGACGCCTTGTCCCAACTGGGCCTGACCCGGCGGGAGGCCAACGAGTTTATCCTCTACTGGCTCCCCCGGATGGAGGGCAACGCCTATAACCTGATCTCCTTCCAGAAGGAGGCATACACCGAGACCGCCGCCCTTACCATCGACCCCCAGTCGGACACCTTGCTCCGGGTGTTCATGGCCTGGAAAGGGCTGGACAAGCCCATGAAAGTTTCCCCTCAAATGTTGGAGCCCGTCCAGCGAACCGGTTTCACTGTCGTGGAATGGGGCGGGGCGGAGCTGCCGTAAGGGTCCCCCACCTCACATCCTCACTTCATTCTGAAAGGAGATATCCCCCATGAAAGCATTCGCCTATCTCTCCCACGGCCAGGCCGGGTGGATTGAAAAAGACATTCCTCAGCCCAAGGGCTATGACGCCTTGATCCGTCCCCTGCTGGTGGCCCCCTGCACGTCGGACGTCCACAATGTGGCCATCGACTGTTTGCAGCCCAACCGCATCCTGGGCCATGAGGGCCTGGGGGAGATTGTCGCCGTGGGGGAGCTGGTCCGGGACTTTCAGGTGGGGGAGATCGTGGTGGTGCCCCCGGTGACCCCGGACTGGCGGACGGTGCCCTCCCAGCTGGGGGCCCATCAGCACTGCGTGGGGCTCATCACCGGGCAAAAGCTCTCCAACTCCGAGGACGGCCTCATGGCGGAATACGCCCTCATCCGGGACATCGACGCCAACGCCGCCCGCATCCCCCAGGGAGTCACCTGGGAGGGGGCGGTGATGGCCGCAGATATGCTCAATACCGGCCTCTACGGGGCCGAGCTGGCCCAGGTCCAGCCCGGTGACACCGTGGTGGTCATGGGGGTGGGCCCCGTGGGGCTCATGGCCATCGCCGGGGCCAGGCTCCGGGGGGCCGGGCGGATCATCGCCATCGGCAGCCGCCCCGCCGGGGTGGAACTGGCGAAATTCTACGGCGCCACCGATCTTGTGAATTACAAGGAGGGCAATGTGGAGCGCCAGATCCACACCCTCACCCACAAACAGGGGGCCGACTGCTGCATCTGCGCCGGCGGTGGCACGGAAGCCCTGGGACAGGCGGTGGCCATGGTCCGCTGGGGGGGCACCGTGGGGAACGTGAACTACTTCACCACCTATGGAGATTTGCCGATCAACAATGTGCGCTATGGCTTCGGCATGGGGAATAAGACCATCCGGGGCGGCGAGTGCCCCGGGGGCCGGGCCCGGATGGAAAAGCTCCTGGCCCTCCTCCAATACGGCCGGGTGGACCCGGTTCCCCTCATCACCCACCGGTTCCGAGGGCTGGGCCAGGTGGAGGAGGCCTTCCGGCTCATGGCCCGGAAGCCGCCGGAGTTGGTAAAAACCGTTGTCGCCCTGTGACCTCATCTGATTGCAAAGGAAGGACCCATCATGGAAAGTCTGTTTTGCTGCCCCATCTGCGCCCAGGGGCTAGACCGCCAGGACAGCCGCTATCTCTGCCCCCAGGGCCACAGCTTTGACCGGGCTGCGGCGGGGTATGTCCATCTGCTCCCCGCCAACAAAATGCACTCCAAGGACCCCGGTGACGACAAAGGCATGGCCACCGCCCGAAACCGGTTCCTCTCGGGGGACTACTACGCCCCCCTCCGAGACGCCTTGGCGGAACTGGCTCTGGCCTACGCCCCCAAGGGGGCCGATATCCTGGACGCAGGCTGCGGCGAGGGCTATTACAGCGCCGCCCTCTACCGGGCCCTGGTTCAGGGGGGCAAGGCCCCCAAGATGGCGGGGGTGGACCTCTCCAAGCACGCCCTGCGCCGGGCGGCCAAGCGGGAGAAGGCCATCGAGTTTGCCGTGGCCTCGGTCTATGACCTGCCTGTGGCCGACCGCCAGGCCGACCTTTTGGTCAACTGCTTCTCCCCCCTGGCCCTGGAGGAATTTCTCCGGGTGCTCCGCCCCGGCGGGCTTTACTTCTATGTAGTCCCCGGCGCCCGGCACCTTTGGGAGCTGAAGGAGGTCCTCTACCCCAATCCCTACCCCAATGAGGAAAAGCTGACTCCCTACCGGGGCTTGCGCTATCTGGAGGTCAAGGAGGTGGACGGCTCCATCCACCTGCCAGACCAGCAAACCATTTCGGACCTGTTTCAGATGACCCCTTATTTCTGGAAGACCCCAAAGGAGGGCGCTCAGCGCCTGTCCCAGCTGACCGAACTGGATACGACCATCTCCTTCCGCATCCACGTGTTTCGCAAAGAAGGATAAGAAAGGCTCCCCGCCGTCTCCAATACGGCGGGGAGCCTTTCCCATATTTCAGTTAGATTTTGCAGCCCGGAGGGCCTGTTCCCCTTATGCCAGCCACCCTTCCTTCCGCCACCCCCGGAACTCCCGGATCACCAGGACCAGGGAGAGGACGAAGGAGGCCACATCCGCAATGGGCGCGGCCAGAAGGGCGCCGTCAAAGCCAATGGAGCGGGAGAGCAGCAGGGCCAGGGGGATGAGCACCACACCCTGGCGCACCAGGGGAATCGCCAGGGCCTGGATAGGTTTTCCGATGCCCTGGAAAAAGGACGAGGTGGCCATATGCAGGCCATAGAGGAAGAAGGCCAGCATATACAGCCGGAAAATGTGCTGGCAGGCGTCCAGGTACAGGGGGTTCCCCGCCACGAAGAGGGAACCGATGGCCCGGGGGAAGAGCTGGTAAACGGCAAACCACCCCACCGACACCAGCAGGGCAATGCCTCCGGCCATCTTGTAGGTGGCCTTGACCCGGGGGTAGATCTTCGCCCCGAAGTTGTAGCCGTTGATGGGCTGGGTGGCCGAGGAGACCCCCACGAACATGGCGTGGGCGATCTGGTAGACCTTCATCACCATGCCGTAAACCGACAGGGCCATGTCGCTGCCATAGACCGTCTGGGCGCCGTAGCGGGTCATCAGGTTATTCATGGTCACCTGGACGGCGGCGGTCATGATTTGGGTGAGGAAGCTGGGGATGCCCAGCTTCAAAATCCGCCCCGACAGAGAGGCGGTGGGGCGGAGCCAAGCCCGGTGGACCTTCACCAGCCGGAGCCGGGGCAGATAGGCCAGGCAAAGGCCCCCGGCCGCCACCTGGCCGATCACCGTGGCGATGGCGGCTCCCACCACCCCCATGTGCAGGCCAAAGATGAAGATGGGGTCCAGGACCAGGTTGATCCCCGCCCCCAGCATCATGCACTTCATGGTGTACTGGGGGTTGCCGTCGGCCCGGATGATGGCGGTGTAGGCCGAGCTGAACAGCAGGAAGGGCAGACCCCAGAGGATGATCCGGGTATAGGCCAGGCTGTCCTGGAAGGCGGTATCCGTGGCCCCGAAGAGGCGGACGATCTGGGGGGTGAAGAGGCTCCCCACCAGCACCAGCAGCACCCCGGCGATCACCAGCAGGGTCACCGTGTGGCTGACGGTTTTGTCGGCCTCCTCCTGCTGCCGCCGGCCCAGGCAGAGGCTCAGGTTGGCCGCGCAGCCATCCCCTAGCATCAGGGCCAGGGCAATGGTGACGATGGTTAGGGGGAAGGCCACGTTGGTGGCGGCCATACCCGTGACTCCCACTCCCTGGCCCACAAAGATCTGGTCGGCGATGTTATAGAGGTAGTTGACCATCAGGGTCAGGGCCGTGGGGATGGAATAGGTTCGGATCAAGCGCCCGATGGGCTCGGTCTCCAGGGGATTTTTCTTGTTGGGTTCTTCCATGAGGGGCTCCTTTCTGTCTTGCGCCGGCCCCCGGGCAGCAAAAAAGCACCCAGGACGCCACATGATTTTTTGCGCCCGACGGATGCCTATCCATGGAATTTCCTGGAAAACCAAGGGAATGGGAGGCCGCCGGCAGGACGCCTGAGACCCTTTCTTCTCCCATCCAGACCAACTGTTGGCTTCGGGGTTGCACCGAATTAGCTATGCGCTCGCGGGCTGTTACCGCCAGTAGAGAACCTCTCGTTTCCGAAGAAAGTATGTTCATTTGTAGCATACCACGCCGAAAGCCGGACTGTCAACCGGAAGGTTTCGGCACCGCAGGGCCACGAAGCGGCGGGGGTAGCGGAATCCCGTTGCCGCCTTGGGCCGGTGGGGCTATGACCCACGTTGGGAAATCCTCAACGCTCGCCCTCATCCGACCCAGCCTCCGGCTGGCCCACCTTCCCCCCCAGGGGAAGGCATTGGCAGGCCCTGTAGGGCACCTTTTCCTTTGAAAACGTCGGGCGTTCCTTTAGGACACTACCGCCATGGTTTTCCCCAACACCCTTATTTCCCCCCTTGTCAAAGCCTGCTGCACTCATCCTGAAATGCCAGGGTTCCATGCTGTTGCCCTGTTTCGGGACCGGCCATTGCAAAAGGCCGCGCCTTGTCGTATAATGCCGGAAGAAATCATATTCCGGCGGAAAGGACGACACCCATGAAAAAAGCCATTTTCTTCGATTTAGACGGAACCCTCACCGACTCCGGGCCGGGGATCATCAACTGCGCCCAACTGGCCCTGGACCACTTTGACATTCCGGTGGAATCCCGAGAGCAGCTGCGGGTCTTTGTGGGGCCGCCTCTGCGGCAGAGCTTTGCCCGGTTCGGGGTGCCGCCGGAGGACATTGACGAGGCCATCCGTGTGTTTCGCGCCCGGTATGTCCCCATCGGGAAATTTGAAAATGCGCCCTACCCCGGCATTGAGGACCTGCTGCGCACCTTACAGGCCGAGGGCTATCCCCTTTTCGTAGCCACCTCCAAGCCCGAGGTCACCGCCATCGAAGTGCTGGAGCACTTCCACCTGGACCAGTATTTTGACCGGATCTGCGGGGCCTCCCTGGATGAGGGCCGGGAGACCAAGGAGGATGTCATCACCTATCTGCTGGACCAGATCGGCGATCCCGGCCAGACGGTGATGGTGGGAGACACCGACTATGACGTTTTGGGAGCCAAGGCCCACGGCATCCCCACCATCGGCGTCACCTGGGGTTATGGGGACGCCGACTCCATGGCGGCCGCCGGGGCCATCGCCCTGGCGGATACCCCCGAGGAACTCCACCGCCTGTTGGGGCAAGGATAACGGGAACCACACAAAAGGGACCCTGTGCCGGCGGCACAGGGTCCTGTTTTCTGGGGGTCACATCTCCCGCCGGCCCTCCAAGGCGCGCATGAGGGTGGCGTCGTCGGCATACTCTAAATGGCCGCCCACGGGGACACCGTAGGCCAGGCGGGTCACCTTCACCCCGAAGGGCTTGAGCATCCGGGAAAGGTACATGGCGGTGGCCTCCCCCTCGGTGTCGGGGTTGGTAGCCATGATGATCTCCCGGATCTCCCCCTGGGCCACCCGGTCCAGGAGGGACTTGATGTGCAGGTCGTCGGGCCCCACCCCGTTCATGGGGGAGAGGACCCCGTGGAGGACGTGGTACTTTCCCTGGTACTCCCGGGCCCGCTCCATGGCGATCACATCCTTGGGGTCGGCCACCACGCAGACCAGGCTCCCGTCCCGCTTTTCACTGGCGCAGATGGGACACAGGCCGTCCCCCTCGGTGAGATTCTGGCAGACGGGGCACAGGGCGATGGATTGCTTGGCATCCAGAACGGACTGGGCGAAAATCTCCACCTCGTTCTCCGGCAGAGAGAGCACGAAAAAGGCCAGCCGCTGGGCCGTCTTGCGGCCGATTCCGGGCAGGCGGGCGAATTGCTCCACCATTTTTTCTAAGGCTGGGGGAAAGTATTCCATGGAAGTAACCATTCCTTTTCTCATTGGTTTTCATACTGTTTCTCGATTCAATCCTTTCATCGAGAAACCCGTGTGCTGCGCACACGCGCATCGTGCGATGGCACGCTGCGCCGTCTCATGCAGAACTTGACGGGCTTCGCCCTATTAAAACCTTTTGAAAGGTTTTGATCAAGTTCTAGTATCAGAGGGCAGGGCACCCCCTTCCTTTTGTCAGGGGGAGGAACTTATTTCTCTCCCCGGAGGGCGCGGATGGCCCCGTCGATGTCCTTGGCCCCGTACACGGCGCTGCCGGCCACCAGCACATCAGCGCCGGCGGCCACCACCTGGCGGGCGGTGACGGGGTCCACGCCGCCGTCCACCTCCAGGTGGCAGGCTGGGTTGTATTGGTCAATATACTTGCGGATGGCCGCCAGCTTCGGTAACTGGTCGGCCATGAACTTCTGGCCGCCGAAGCCAGGCTCCACGGTCATCACCAGGATCAGGTCCACGTCCTTAATGTAGGGCAGCACCGCCTCGGCAGAAGTGATGGGCCGCAGCACAATGCCCTTTTTGATTCCCCGCCGGTCCATGGCCTCCAGAGCCGCCCGGATGCCGGGGGGCATGTCGGCCTCCAGGTGGACGGACAGGAGGTCGGCTCCCGCGTCGGCGAAGGCATCGATGTAACGGACGGGCTTTTCGATCATCAGGTGGACGTCCAAAAACATATCGGTGACCTTCCGCAGGGATTTCACCACCGGCACGCCGATGCTGATGTTGGAGACAAACATGCCGTCCATCACGTCCACATGGAGCCAGTCGGCGTTTTTCACCCGCTGGACCTCCCGGCCCAGGTCGGCGAAGTTGGCAGAGAGGATGGAGGGTGCAATCTTAATCATAACACGTCATTCCTTTCTCAGCGCCCCCAGGCAGCAGGGGCACACTTGGTTCCGCCGGCGCATAGGATACGGCAAGCGGCGGCGGGGGTCCCTCCCCGCCCTGGAGCACCGGGACCGCTGTCGGCTTTCCTCGTTCCACGGACCGGCCCCGATGGCGACGGCCCGGCGGCCCGCCGCATCATATAAACCGGGACGGGATACCGGCTTTGCCGGTCTTTTTTTGACCGGCGGCCCCGTTCCCGGCGGTCGGAAAGGACTGGTCGCTCCCGCGCAGCTTCCCTGGGACCCATGGGGGAGCCCAGTCCGGCCCGTCCGGCGACGGGAAAGGGCCCCTGACAGCGAAGGGGCCTGTTTCCCTTCATTTTATCCGCCTTTTTCCTCCCTGTCAATGGAAAGCAATCCTTGACAGGGCTTCTTTCTGCGGGTAGAATAATATAATAATGTCTGCCCGCGGCTTCCGCGCCGCAGCCTATCCCATGTTTCGGAAAGGACTGGTCGTGCCCATGGCGAAATTCAAAAAACGTCCCGTGGCCCCCATTTACGCCATTGCCCTGGTTTGGATCATTTTCAGCCTGGTCCACCCCCTGTACCGGGTTTCGGACTATGTGACGGTGATCCTGCTCTCGGCGGTGGTCTTCATTGTGGCAAAGGGCATCTTCCCCACAGTGGAGTACGAGCTGCCCGACCCCCAGCCTGAGGAACCCCAGGCAGAGGAGGCGGCGGAAAAGCCCCAGGAGGACGCCGCCGAAGAGGCCGCCCCTGAGGAGGACCCGCCCTCCACCGGCGATCCCAAGATCGACGCCCTGATCCTGGAAAAGGACCGGGCCTTGAGCGAGATGCGCCGCCTCAACGAAGCCATCGAGGACGAGGTCATCTCCCACCGGATTGACCAGCTGGAGGACACCACCGGCAAAATCATCGACCAGGTGGTGGCCCACCCCGAAAAGCTGCCCCAAATCCGGAAATTTATGAACTATTACCTGCCTACCACCCTGAAAATCCTCAACGCCTATGACCGCATGGGCTCCACAGGGGTTTCGGGAGAAAATATTGACGGCACCATGCAAAAGATCGAGGTCATGCTAGACACCATCGTCATGGCTTTCCACAAGCAGTTGGATGCCCTCTTCCGGGATGAGGCCATGGACATCGCCTCGGACATCACCGTCATGGAAAATCTGCTGGCCCGGGAGGGGCTCAGCGACCAAAGCCCGGACCACGACCACTGAGAAAGGACCTGTTTTCATGGCAGAAGAATTCATTCCCCACCTGACCCTGGACCCCAACTCCCCCCTGGAGGGCCAAGCCCAGGCCCAGGCAGTCCCTGAGGCCCCACCCGCCCCCGCCCAGACCCAGGAAGCCCCCCTGCCCGAAAGCGACCTGGATGAGTCTAAGCTCACCGAGGCCCAGCGAAAGGCCGTGGAGGACTTCGCCAAAACCATCGACATCACCGACAGCAATGTGGTGCTGCAATACGGCGCGGCGGCCCAGAAAAACGTGTCTGAATTTTCGGAAAACACCCTCCGGCAGATCCGCACCAAGGACCTGGGGGAGATTGGCGACAGCCTCACCGACCTGGTCCGCCAGCTCCAGGACTTTACCCCCGAGGAGGAGAAAAAGGGCATCGGCGGTTTCTTCCGCCGGAAGAAAAACCAGCTTGCCGCCCTGAAGGCCGGCTATGACAAGGCCGCTTCCAACGTGGACAAGATCGTGGAAAATTTAGAGACCCATCAGATCACCCTGATGAAGGACGTGGCCAACCTGGACCAGATGTTTGACCTCAACGCCAAATATCAGCAGGAGCTGACCATGTACATTCTGGCCGGGAAAAAGCGCCTGGACCAGATCCGGGCGGAGGAGCTCGCCCAGCTCCAGCAGCAGGCCGCCGCCAGCGGCACCCAGGCCGATGCCCAGGCCTACAACGACCTGGTCAGCCTGTGCAACCGCTTTGAAAAAAAGCTCCACGATCTGGAGCTCACCCGGATGATCTCTTTGCAGATGGGCCCCCAAACCCGCCTGCTGCAAAACAACGACACCCTGATGATCGAGAAGATCCAGTCCAGCCTGGTCAACACCATCCCCCTCTGGAAGAGCCAGATGGTGCTGGCCCTGGGCCTGGAGCACGCCCGGCAGGCCACCGCCGCCCAGAACGCCGTGACGGAGATGACCAACAGCCTGCTGCGACAGAACGCCGACCTGCTGAAAGCCGGCACCGTGGAAACCGCCCGGGAGGCGGAGCAGTCCATTGTGGACATTGAAACCCTCCGCCACACCAACCAGCAGCTACTGGCCTCTCTGGACGAGGTCCTGCGCATCCAAACCGAGGGGGCCCAAAAGCGCCGGGAGGCCGAGGCGGAGCTGGGCCGCATCGAGGGCGAGCTAAAGCAGAAACTTTTGGCTCTGCGCGATTGACCCCTATGCCGGGGCGCCACCCCGTCTATCCCTTGGAACAACCTGTTCTTGCTTGGAGGTTCCTATGAACTTTTTCAAAAAAACATCCGTCGCCGTCACCCTGACTGTTCTCCTGGTGGCCCTGTGTTGTGTGTGGGGCTATACCCGGGCCTATCTGTCCAACCAGCCGGAGCCGGAGAGCTCCGGCCAGAACCAGCAGGCCGGGGAAAATAACTTAAACTATTTTCTCAACCGGATTGACGACGGCGCCGACCTGTTCTCCATGGAGACCACCGACACCCTGGCCCGGAACAACCTGGACTTGAGCAATACTTACGGCGTGGTGCTCTCTCTGAAAACCGCCAACTATCTCAACGGCCAGGAGATCGAAACCTACGCCAAAAACCTT
Source organism: Clostridiales bacterium (assembly GCA_022764045.1). Taxonomy (GTDB): domain Bacteria; phylum Bacillota; class Clostridia; order Oscillospirales; family Oscillospiraceae; genus Evtepia. Next base: position 14,199 of record JALERU010000041.1, read on the forward strand.
TTTGACCAGCTCAGCCTGGGCAGCAAGGATATGCTGCTGGTGATCGAGTCCAGCAGCCAGGCCTGGTACCTGGTCTACGGCGCCGGGCTGCGCTCCTATGCCGACGACAACGAGAGCTTGGTCTCCCTGCTGCGGGAGTCTTTGGACGACGAATTTTTCCAGGGGGGCAGCGATGCCGGCATCCTCGCCCTCTCCCAGGGGCTGGCGGACTGGTGCCAGGAAACCCTCCCCGCCAAAGACACCAGCTCCACCTCCGGCAACCCCTTCCTGGACCATGGGGACAAGGTGCAGATCCTCTCCCTGTGGGACATTCTGTCGGGGGTCCTCTTCACCCTTTTGGTCAATATCTGGTGGATCATCCTCCTGCTGGTAGTGCTGAACCTGGTGGACCGCCATCGGTTCCGGGAGTATATCCGCCAGCACCCTCCTGGGGATCTCTCCATCCCGCCGGTCTTCTTCCGGCCCATCCTCTTCTGGCACCGGGCGGGCTCGGCCTGGTATCAGCGGATGCTGTATCTGGTCACTGAGGCCCCCTTTGACGAGGACGACGATGACTTCGGCCCCAACGATGGAGAGGACGGCGGCCCTTTCCAGGGGGGCTTCCAGGGGGATTCCTCCGCCGGTCCCGGCCCGGACGTGGGGCCGGACGCCGCCCATTTCCAGGGGGGCGCCGGGTTCCAGGGAAACCCCGAGGAGGCCTTCCGGCAGGAGCATCGTTATCACGGCCTGTTTGGTAACCTCTGGGGACTGGTTTACGAGGTCATGCGGAGCATCCAGTTGACCCTTCAGCGCTTTTTGCGCGGGGGGCGGATGTAATTTGTAATCCCCCGTCCTTCTCTTACCCATGTACAAAAGGATACCCTGTATCACGGAATGTGACGCAGGGTATCCTTTTTTTACGGTGGGTTTGATGGGGGCGAAGGGGGACAGGGTCCCTGTCACTCCGCCTGGGCGCTGTTCTGCTGAGGCTCCGACGTCTCCTGCTGGGGCGGGAGCTCTCCCTTCACCGCCACGCAGCGGTTGATTTTTGTCCCCAGGTTGTGGAATTTTTCCTCGTAGTCGGTCATAATCCCCTGGACGCCGTCCTTGTGGAGATCGTGGGTCACCTGCTGGGGCTGGAAGCCCCCGAAGGGGAACTCGGTCACCGAGAAGGCGAACAGGCCCACGTTGTCGGTTTTGAAGTGGATCTCCCCCTTTTCCTTGAGCACCTGGCGGTACAGCAGCAGGAAATTCCGGTGGGTCAAGCGGCGTTTGGCGTGGCGCTTGGGGGGCCAGGGATCGCAGAAGTTGATGTAGATCAGGTCCACCTCTTCCGGGGCGAAGAAGTCGGGCAGGTTAGCCGCGTCGGCGTCCACGAAAAACACGTTGGTCAGGCCCATGTCCCGGGCCCGTTCCATGGCCATGACCATGGCGTCGGGGACCCGCTCCACGGCCACGAAAAGCACCTCTGGTTCCGACGCCGCCGTCTGACAGGTGAAGCGGCCCTTGCCGCAGCCCAGTTCCAGCCGGAGCTCTTTGGCCGTTGGCATCAAAGACCGCCAGTTTCCCCTTAGGGCCTGGGGGTCCCGGATCAGCCACTGGGCGCAGTTCTCCATCCGGGGGACCAGATTCTTTTTTCTTCTCATTCGCATGGGTGGGTTCCTCCTCTTGCGGCGGGGCCGCGGAATCGTTGGGATTCATCATACCATAAATTTCTTCCTTTGTCAGCGGCTTTCTCCCGATTTTCACCCTCGGATTCCCATCTTGCTCTTGTCGACAAGGGAAAAAAGCGGTATGATAAAGGATACGAAATTCACAGCGGCGCGCCTCTTTCCAGGCGCCGCCCAAAGGGAAAGGGGGGAGACCATGGGCATTCACCAGGGCCATCGGGAGCGGATGAAGCAGGAGTTTTTACAGGGCGGCCTGACCCACTTTTCCGAGCCCCGTGTACTGGAGCTTCTTTTGTTCTACTCCCGCTTCCAGGGGGACGTCAATCCCCTGGCCCATCGGCTGCTGGACACCTTTGGCTCCCTGGCCGGGGTGCTGGACGCCTCTCCGGAGGAGCTGTCCAAGGTGCCGGGGGTGGGGGAAAACACCGTGACCTTGCTCAAGCTCATCCCCGCCCTGTCCGCCCGGTATCTGGCCTCCCGCACCAGCGCCGAGGTGATCCTTTCCGACAGCGCCAGCTTGCGCACCCTCTTCGCCCCCTACTTCTTTGGGGCCCGGAACGAGCTGTCCTTTGTGGCCTGCTTCGACGGGAAGCTGAAACTGCTGGGGGTGGAAAAGCTCAGCGAGGGCAGCCCCAGCGCCAACGAGATCAGCTTGCGGGCCATTTCCGCCGCGGCCCTGAAGCACAATGCCACCGCCGTGGTCCTGGCCCATAACCACCCCAGCGGGTTGGCCACCCCTTCCCAGGAGGATATCTCCCTGACCCACTACGTCCAGCGGGCTTTACAGCCCATCGGGATCGCCCTCTATGACCACGTCATCCTCACCGACGACGACATGGTCTCCCTGCGAGACAGCCGCTATCTTACGTCCTTCTGACCCTTTCGTGGCCGGAAGCATACCATAAACATACGGAGGTTTTTATGCCCAACTTTCAAGTCGTCAGCGACTATACCCCCTCCGGGGACCAGCCCGAGGCCATCGACAGCCTGGCCCGAGGGGTGGAGCTGGGGCTGGACGAGCAGACCCTGTTGGGGGTCACCGGCTCCGGCAAGACCTTCACCATGGCCAAGGTCATCGAGCGCCTTCAGCGGCCCACCCTGGTCCTGGCCCACAACAAGACCCTGGCCGCCCAGCTCTGCGCGGAGTTTAAGGAGTTTTTCCCCAACAACGCCGTGGAGTATTTCGTTTCGTACTACGACTACTACCAGCCAGAGGCCTATATCCCCCACACAGATACCTTCATTGAAAAGGACAGCGCCATCAACGACGAGATCGAGCGCCTGCGCCACTCGGCCACCTCGGCCCTCTTTGAGCGGCGGGACGTGATCGTGGTGGCCTCGGTCTCCTGCATCTACGGCCTGGGGGACCCCATTGACTACGCCAACATGGTCATCTCCCTGCGCACCGGCCAGGAGCGGCCCATGGACCAACTGTTGGGCAAACTCACAGAGATCCGCTATGAGCGCAACGACGTGGCCTTCGACCGCAACCGCTTCCGGGTCCGGGGAGACACCGTGGAAATCTTCCCCGTTTACGCCAACGACCGGGCCATCCGGGTGGAGTTTTTCGGGGACGAGATCGACCGGATCAGTGAGATCAACGTGGTCACCGGCACCCCCATCCGGGTGGTGGACCACGTGGCCATCTACCCTGCCTCCCACTATGTGGCCTCCAAGGAAAAGATGGCCGCCGCCATCCAGGAGATCAATCGGGAGATGGAGGAGCGGGTGGCGTTTTTCAAAGAAAACGACCAGCTTTTAGAGGCCCAGCGGATCTCCCAGCGGACCCTGTACGACATCGAGATGATGCGGGAGCTGGGCTACTGCTCGGGCATTGAGAACTACAGCCGGGTCATCGCCGGCCGGCCCGCCGGGTCGCCCCCCATGACCCTGCTGGACTACTTCCCCAAGGATTTCCTGATGTTCATTGATGAGAGCCACGTGACCCTTCCCCAGGTCCGGGCCATGTACGCCGGGGACCGGGCCCGGAAGACCACCTTGGTGGACTACGGCTTCCGGCTGCCCTGCGCCTTTGACAACCGGCCCCTGAACTTTGAGGAGTTCTCCCAGCGGGTGAACCAGGTGATCTATGTCTCCGCCACCCCGGGGGAGTACGAGCGCAGCCGCTCGGGGCAGATTGTGGAGCAGGTCATCCGCCCCACCGGCCTGCTGGACCCCATGGTCCAGGTACGGCCCGTGGAGGGGCAGATCGACGACCTCATCGGGGAGATCAATGCCCGGGCCGCCCGCCAGGAGCGGGTGCTGGTGACCACCCTCACCAAGAAGATGGCCGAGGATCTCACCGGCTATCTCCAGGGGGCGGGCATCCGGGTGCGGTATATGCACCACGACATCGACACCATCGAGCGCATGGAGATCATCCGGGACCTCCGCCTGGGAGAATTTGACGTGCTGGTGGGCATCAACCTGCTGCGGGAGGGGTTGGATCTGCCGGAAGTCTCCCTGGTGGCCATTTTGGATGCCGACAAGGAGGGCTTCCTCCGCTCGGAGACCTCCCTCATCCAGACCATCGGCCGGGCGGCCCGAAACGCAGAAGGTCTGGTCATCCTTTACGCGGATAAAATGACCCCCTCCATGGCCGCCGCCATGGGCGAAACCCAGCGCCGGCGGGAGATCCAGGACGCCTACAACCAGGCCCACGGCATCGTGCCCAAGACCATTGTGAAATCCGTGCGGGACCTCATCGAGATCTCCCATACCCCCGACGGCAAGGAGGGCAAAGGCAAGGGCGCCAAGGCCCTGAGCCAGAAAGAAAAGGCCAACCTCATCGCCAACCTGGAAAAGGAGATGAAGGAGGCCAGCCGCCGCCTGGAATTCGAGTACGCGGCCATCCTGCGGGATCAGATTATCGCGCTGCGCGGCAAAGAAACCACAGACTGAGCTCCCCATTCGCCGGGAGTCCGGCGTCAAGCCTTTTTCGCAGAAAAAGTTTGGGTTTGGGGCCATTCACTGGCCCCAAATCAAGTCAAATCGGGGCCCCCGCAAAGCCCGCTTTGCGGGGAACTATGCGGCCATCCTGCGGGATCAGATCATCGCACTGCGGGCAAAAGATACCACAGAAAAAGAGTAAAACAGCAAGGAGGAATCGCTATGTTCCTGCAGCACCAGAAATCTCTCCTTACGTTATTTTATTTGGCCCTTCGCTGGCCGGGCGGGGCGGAACAGATCATCGAAAACACAACATCCGATCCGAGCTGACGCCATGGCGTCCGGCTCCCATTTTGAAAGGAGTCTTTTGATGTCTTGTTCCCCTTCTCTCCCCCACGGCAACACCGTGGCGGGCGATGCCCGCAAAATCCAGACCCTGGCCATTCTCTGCATCCTCATCGCCGGCTCCCTGTGGGGCTGCCTGGGGCTGTTTAACCGCCACCTCTCCGCCCTGGGGATCGCCCCGGAAACCGTGGTCATGCTGCGAAACCTGGGGGCCACGGTGATGCTGGGGCTGATCTTCCTGGTCTATGACCGGAAGATTTTCCGCATCCGGCTGCGCCACCTGCCCCTCTTTTTGGCTATGGGACTGGTCAGCATTCTCTTCTTCACCCTCTGTTACTTCCGCAGCCAGCAGGTCTCTTCCCTGGCGGTGGCCGCCATTCTGCTGTACACCGCCCCCACCTTTGTGGTGATTCTGTCGGCCATCATTTGGAAAGATAAGATCACCAAACGGAAGCTGCTCGCCCTGGTTTTGGCCTTTGTGGGCTGCTGCTTTGTGGCAGGGATTCTTAACGGGGCGCTGACCGTGACCACCGAGGGACTGCTGGTGGGCATTGGCAGCGGTCTGTTTTACAGCTCTTACACCATCTTCGGCCGCTTCGCCCTGAAGCATTACCAACCCTTTACCGTAACCTTTTACACCTTCCTCATCGCCGGGATCGGGTCCCTGTTTATGACCTCCCTCCATGACTTGAATACCACCATCCACTCCCCCGCCGCCATCTGGCTCTCTCTGGGGCTGATGTTCCTGGGCACCGTGGCGCCCTATGTCCTCTATACCAAGGGCCTCAACGACCTGGGGGACAGTGGCAAAGCCTCCATCCTGGCCTCCATCGAGCCGGTGGTGGCCTCCCTGGTGGGCATTGTGGCCTTTGGGGAGCCCATGACCCTGGGGGTTATTCTGGGTCTGGTGTGTATCCTGGCCTCTGTTTTTATCTTGAGGTGATGTTATGGCTAAAAACCGAGAAGAAAAAACCAATGTGGTCCGCCTCTTAGAGGCGGCGGGCATTCCCTGCACCTACTATGAGGTCCCCCTGGCAAAGGGGGAGGTCCCCGACGGCGTCACCGCCGCGGGGCTCATCGATAAGCCCGTGGAGCAGGTCTTCAAGACCCTGGTGGCCCAGGGGCCCAAGGGGGAGTACTTTGTCTATGTGATCCCCGTGGCCGAGACCCTGGACCTAAAAAAGGCCGCTCGGGCCGCCGGGGTGAAGTCGGTGTCCATGCTGCCCCAGAAGCAGCTACTCCCCCTCACAGGCTATGTCCACGGGGGCTGCTCCCCGGTGGGAATGGCCAAGTCCTTCCCCACCTACTTCGCCGAGGAGGTCATTTTGGTGGACACCATGATCTGCTCCGCCGGAAAGGTGGGGCACCAGGTGGAAGTAGCCCCCGACGACCTCATTTCCCTGGTGGGCGGCCAGATCGCCGACTTGACGGCGGAGCACTGACCCCTCACCCGTTCTACCCTTCAACGAAACAAATGGAGAAATAACCCTTATGCAATCTCACATTTACGTCAAAGGCGCCCGCGCCAATAACCTGAAAAACATCGACGTCTCCATCCCCCGGGACAAGCTGGTGGTCATCACCGGCCTGTCCGGCTCGGGGAAATCCTCCCTGGCCTTCGACACCATCTATGCCGAGGGCCAGCGGCGGTATGTGGAGTCCCTGTCCTCCTACGCCCGGATGTTCCTGGGCCAGATGGAAAAGCCCGACGTGGACTACATCGACGGCCTCTCCCCCGCCATCTCCATCGACCAGAAAACCACCAGCAAAAATCCCCGGTCCACCGTGGGGACGGTGACGGAGATTTACGACTACCTCCGCCTTCTCTGGGCCCGGGTGGGGATCCCCCACTGCCCCCAGTGCGGCAAAGAAATCCGCCAGCAGTCGGTGGAGCAGATCATCGACCAGATCATGTCCCTGCCCGAGGGCACCCGGATTCAAGTGCTGGCCCCGGTGGTCCGGGGTAAAAAGGGGGAGCACACCAAGGTCTTTGAGAGTGCCCGAAAGTCGGGCTACGTCCGCTGCCGGGTGGACGGGAACCTCTATGAGCTCACCGAGGAGATTCCCCTGGAGAAAAACAAGAAGCACAGCATCGAGATCGTGGTGGACCGGCTGGTGATCCGCCCGGATATCCTCCGCCGGCTCACCGACTCGGTGGAAACCGCCGCCTCCCTGGCTGGGGGACTGCTGCTCATCAACTTGGTGAAGGAGGAGCGGGACCTGACCTTCTCCCAAAACTACGCCTGCGAGGACTGCGGCATCTCCATCGAGGAGCTGGCCCCCCGGATGTTCTCCTTTAACAGCCCCTTCGGGGCCTGCCCCACCTGCACGGGGCTGGGCAGCCAGATGAAGGCCGATCCCCAACTGGTGATCCCCAACCCCGCCCTGTCCATCTTAGACGGCGCCATCGCCGTCTCCGGCTGGCAGAACGTGAAGGGGGACTCCATCTCCCGGATGTACTTTGAAGCCTTGGGTAAAAAATACGGCTTTAAGCTCACCACCCCCTTCCAGGACCTCTCCCCGGAGGCCCGGGACATTATCCTCCACGGCACCAAGGGAGAAAAGCTCAAGCTCACCTACCAGCGGGCTGACGGCCAGGGGACCTTCAGCCAGGCCTTTGAGGGCATCCTCAACAACGTGGAACGGCGGTTTACCGAAACCCAATCCGACGCCTCCCGGAAGGAGTTGGAGGAGTGTATGAGCCAGTGCCCCTGCCCCGCCTGCCGGGGCAGACGGCTGAAAAAAGAGGCCCTGGCGGTGACCGTGGGGGGGCTGAACATCGACGAATTCTGCCACAAGTCGGTCACTGATGCCCTGACCTTTGTGGAGGGCCTCACCCTCACCGAGACCCAGGCCCAGATCGCCCAGCAAATTTTGAAGGAGATCAAGTCCCGCCTGACCTTTTTGCAGAGCGTGGGCCTGTCTTATCTCACCCTCAGCCGCCAGGCGGGAACCCTCTCCGGGGGCGAGAGCCAGCGCATCCGTCTGGCCACTCAGATCGGCTCCTCCCTCATGGGGGTGCTGTATATTCTGGACGAGCCCTCCATCGGCCTGCACCAGCGGGACAACGACATGCTGCTGGAAACCCTGAAGCACCTGCGGGACCTGGGGAACACCCTCATCGTGGTGGAGCACGACGAGGACACCATGCGCGCCGCCGACTACCTGGTGGACATCGGCCCCGCTGCCGGGGTCCACGGGGGCCAGGTCATCGCCGCGGGCACCGCCGAGGAGGTCCTGGCCGTGCCGGAGTCCATCACCGGCCAGTACCTCTCCGGGGCCAAGAAGATCCCCGTCCCCTCCCGCCGCCGGACCGGCAACGGCCACAGCCTGGTGATCCGGGGGGCAGCGGAGAACAACCTGGATCAGGTGGACGTGACCTTCCCCCTGGGGACCTTCACCTGCGTCACCGGGGTCTCCGGGTCGGGGAAGTCCTCCCTGGTCAACGAGATTCTCTTCAAGCGCCTGGGGGCCGACCTGAACCGGATGAAGGTCCGTCCCGGCAAGCACAAGGCCCTGGAGGGGGAGGAATTTTTGGATAAGGTCATCGCCATTGACCAGTCCCCCATTGGCCGGACTCCCCGGTCCAACCCCGCCACCTATACGGGGCTTTTCGGGGATATCCGGGAGCTCTTCGCCTCCACCCCCGATGCCAAGTCCCGGGGCTATGGGCCGGGGCGGTTCTCCTTTAACGTGAAGGGGGGCCGGTGCGAGTCCTGCTCCGGCGACGGCCTGTTGAAGATCGAAATGCACTTCCTACCGGACATCTACGTGCCCTGCGAGGTCTGCAAGGGCAAGCGGTACAACCGGGAGACCCTGGAAGTGAAATACAAAGGTAAAAACATCCACGATGTGCTGGAAATGACGGTGGACGAGGGGCTGGAGTTCTTTGAAAACCTCCCCAAGCTCCGGCGGAAGCTGGAGACCCTCTCTGCCGTGGGCTTGGGCTATCTCAAGATCGGCCAGCCCTCCACCACCCTCTCCGGCGGCGAGGCCCAGCGGGTGAAGCTGGCCACAGAGCTGGCCCGGCGGTCCACGGGAAAGACCATCTACATCCTGGACGAGCCCACCACCGGCCTGCACACCTACGACGTGCACAAGCTGCTGGAGGTGCTGGACCAGCTGGTGGAAACCGGAAACACCGTGGTGGTCATTGAGCACAATTTGGACGTGATCAAATGGGCCGACCATGTGATCGACCTGGGGCCCGAAGGGGGCAGCGGGGGCGGTCATGTGGTGTGCACCGGGACGCCGGAGGAGGTGGCTCAGTGCGAGGCTTCTTATACGGGGCGGTATTTGAAGAAGATGCTGGAGGGATAACACACCGGCCCCCGGGGGACCGGGACTGACTTTGGAGCAGCCTGCTCCGTAGGGGCGCCTGGGACTCGCTAAGAGCCGGGCTGCGCCCGGTTGCTCGCTTCCAGGGCGCCTGCGGGCGCTCATACCCGGCGGGGGCCCATTTCTTTTTGGGAGGGGGTGGGTGCGTCTATTACCGACGCTGTGGAATCCTCGACGCTCGCCCTCATCCGACCCGGCCCGAAGGGCTGGCCCACCTTCCCCCCCAGGGGAAGGCGATTGGCAAGCCCTGAGAGGCTTACTGTAGAAACCTACCGTAGCAAAAACCACAACGTAGCCTAATAGCGTAGGCTTCCCCTTGGGGGGAAGCTGTCAGCGCAGCTGACTGATG